>DAIDLI010000020.1 GCA_027449545.1 Acidobacteriaceae bacterium
CAGCCCCGTCTCCCCCGACTTCTCGGGATGAAATTGCACGCCCATCACATTGCCGCGCTCCACCGCCGAGGCAAACGGCTCGATGTAGAAGGTAGAAGCAGCGGTATCGGCCGTAACCGGCGCCTTGTAGGCGTGCGTGAAGTACACAAACTCCCCAGCGCCCACCCCTGCCAGCAGCTTCGATCCCGGCCGCACCTCGAGCGAGTTCCAGCCCACATGCGGCACCTTCTCCTTGCCCTCGGGAAAGCGCGTGCACTGCTCGGCAAACTGCCCCAGTCCCGGCTGCTCCGGCGCTTCCGTCGAACCTGCAAACAGCCACTGCATGCCCACGCAAATCCCCAGATACGGCACGCCCCGCGCAAGGACCGCGCGGATCGCGCCGGTCATTCCGGTCTCATCCAGCCGCGAGGTGGCTGCGAAGTGGCCCACGCCCGGCAGCACGATGCGCTCGGCGCTCTCGACCAGGCTGAGTTCGCCGTCGGTCACAATCGTCTCCGCGCCTAGATGCCGCAGCGTCTTCAGCACCGAGGTGAGATTGCCCGCCTTGTAGTCAATGACCGTAACGCGCACTAGAGAAGTCCCTTCGTCGACGGCAGCATCTCCCCGAGCTGCTTATCGCGCGAGCAGGCCACGCGCAGCGCCCTGGCAAACGCCTTGAAAATGGCTTCGATCTTGTGATGGTTCGAGCGCCCGTACATCGTCTTCACGTGTACGTTGGCCCGCGCGCCGCGCGCAAAGCCTTCGAAGAAGTCCGTCACCAATTCGGTTTGCAAGTCGCCCACCAGCCGCGTCTTCACCTTGGTGTCCACCGCAAAGGCCGCGCGCCCGCTCAGATCAATCGCGGCAATCGCCAGCGTCTCGTCCATAGGCATTAAAAAGTAGCCGGCGCGCAGAATGCCGCGCTTGTCGCCGAGCGCGCGGTCGAAGGCCTCGCCCAGCGCAATGCCCACGTCCTCGACGGTGTGGTGCTGGTCCACATCGAGATCGCCGGTGCACTTCAACTCCAGGTTGAAGGCCCCGTGCCGCGTGAACAGCTCCAGCATGTGATCGAAGAAGCGGATGCCGGTGGAGACCTTGTACTGGCCCTTGCCCTCGATGGTCAGCTTGATCGCGATCTGCGTCTCTGTGGTGTTGCGCTCAAAGCTCGCGCTGCGTCCCTTGGGACCGGCAGATCGAACCGCTGATTTCGTCTTCACAGGCATTCTCTGGTCCTCGTTCCTCTGAATCTCGCTTCAACCCTGGGGTGCCCCAGGTCTCGACTTTGAGACATGGGAAACCTCGAACTCCGGGGCGCGCAAGCGCCGCCTGCCGCACCGCAGGTGCCGGGTGCCCCAGGTCTCGACTTTGAGACCTGGGAAACCTCGAACTCCTGGGCGCGCAACCGCCGTCTGCCGCACCGCAGGTGCCGGGTGCCCCAGGTCTCGATTTTGAGACCTGGGAAACCCCAGCTTTCATGCTCCTCACTGCAGTGCAGCCATCGTTTCCTTCAGCGCGGCAATCGCAGCGCCCATCTGTTCGCGGGTACCGATGGTGACCCGCACCCGCCCCTCGCATCCCGGATCGTTGGAGCGATCGCGCACCAGCACGCCCGCCGTCCGCATCCGCTGCACGAATTCGCGGTGCTTGGCTCCGATATCCACCAGAATAAAATTGGCGCGGCTCGGCCAGCGCTTCACTTCCAGCTTATCGAGCGCCGCTTCCAATTCGGCGCGCGCCGCCAGCACCTCGCTCACATACCAGTCGAGATACGCGGTGTCGTTCAGCGCCGGTGGCAGGCAGGCCAGCGCCAGCGAGTTCACGCTGTACGGCGAAAGCACGCGCCGCACCCAGCGCATCAGCTCCACAGGCCCGGCCAGCAGTCCCAGGCGCAGTCCGGCAAGCCCGTAGGCCTTCGAGAAGGTGCGCGCCACCATCAGGTTGGGCACCTGCCCGATCAGGTCCATCACCGTCTCGCCATAAAAGTGAAAATAGGCTTCGTCGACCAGCAGCACGGCTTGCGGCGCGCGGCGGGCAATCTCCAGCAACTGCGCGCGCGTGGCCACTGTTCCCGAAGGGCTGTTGGGGTTGGCCACCGCGATGATCTTGGTGCGCGGAGTAATCGCCGCCAGCAGCCGCTCGAAGGGAAACTCCAGATTGTCGCCGGCCAGCACCGTCACCGCCTGCGCGTCGGTCGAAGACGCATAGACTTCATACATGGTGTAGGTGGGCACCGGCAGCAGCAGCTCATCGCCAGCTTCGAGAAAAGTCTCGAAGAGCACGTGAATCGCCTCGTCCACGCCGTTGGTCAGCGCCACCTGCTCCGGCTTCAGCCCCAGGTGCGCGGCGACGATCGCTTCCACCGGCTCGCGCTCGGGATACCGCGTCAGCGAACCCGCAGAGATCTGCGCCAGCGTCTCGCTTACTTTAGACGAACAGGCCAGCGTGTTCTCGTTGAAGTCCAGCCGCAGCGCGTCGCGGCTGCCCAGCGGCGGATGGTACTCCATCATCGCCCGCACGCGTGCCCGCGCTGCCGGCATTTGCACCGTCGTCTCAGCCACGGCTCCTCCTTGGCTTTCCAGTTCTCCGGGAATTGCCTTCGGGCTTCAACCCCCGAGGAGCTCCGAACCCAAACTCGAACGAGGTCCTCTTGTCTTTTTTCGACAGGCTGTCGAGCCGCATGCGGATCGCCGCGGCGTGCCCCACCAGACCTTCCGCCTCGGCCAGCAACGCGGCCTTCGGTCCCAGCTCGCGCATGGCCGGCTCGGCGTACTCCTGCACCGTGATCAGCTTGACGAAGTCATTCACGCTGAGCCCGCCGCGCACCCGCGCCATGCCGCCCGTAGGCAGCGTGTGGTTCGGCCCGGAGATGTAATCGCCCATCGGCTGCGCCGACCAGCGCCCCACAAAAACTGAGCCCGCATTCGTCACCCACTCCAGGTCGGATGCCGCATCCACCGTCAGATGCTCCGGCGCAAGCCGGTTGGTGATCGCCCGCGCCTCTTCCACGCTGGCCGCGACCATCGCCACCCCGTTCTTCTTCAGCGATTCCTTCGCAACGGCGTTCCTCTTGCTCTGCGCCTTGGCTTCTTGCAGCACCGCGCGTGCCAGCTCCGCATTCGCTGTCACAAAAATGGCCAGCGCCGCCGGATCGTGCTCCGCCTGCGCCACCAGATCCGACGCAATCTCCGCCGCGTTGCCGCGCTCGCTGGAAACCACAATCTCCGTCGGCCCGGCGATCATGTCGATAGCACAATCGAAGGCCACCAGACGCTTGGCCGCGGTCACGTACAGATTGCCAGGTCCCACGATCTTGTCCACGCGCGCTACCGTCGCCGTTCCATACGCCAGCGCCGCCACTGCATGCGCGCCGCCCAGCCGGTAGAACTCGCGAATCCCCAGCAGGTGCGCGGCCGCCAGCGTCTCCGGCGCGGGCTTCGGCGAGACCGCCACGATCCGCTGCACGCCCGCCACCTGCGCCGGCACCGCCGTCATCAGCAGCGTGGATGGCAGCGGGTGCCGTCCGCTGGGCACATAGCAACCCACCGCTTCAATGGGCCGCACCAGTTGCCCGGTCGTCAACCCCGCACACGGCGAAGAGCTCCACGATTTTGGCAGTTGCCGCTTGGCAAAGGCGCGAATCTGCTTGGCCGAGGTTTCGAGCGCGTCGCGCAGCGCGGGATGCAATGCCTTCCATGCCGACGCCATCTCTTCGGGCGATACGCGCACCGCCGCGGGTCCGCTCAGCCCGTCCAACTGCGCCGCATAGCTGAACAGCGCTTTATCGCCGCGCCGGCGCACGTCGCTTACGATGCGGCGCACCGCCGGCAGCACCGCTTCCAGCGCCGCGCCGCCGCGCTGCTCCAGTTGCGCTACAAGGTCCGCTGCCTGCTGCGCATTGCGGCCTTTGGTACGGATCAACTTCATCGTTCTTTCCTGCCCGGAAATCTCGGTTTGAGTTGCAGCGCGGGTCCGCAGACCCGCACAACAGCCGATCCGGAGATCGGCGCTACCGGCTCAAAGCACCACTTTGTTCAGCGGATACTCCACGATTCCGGCGCCGCCCGCCGCCTTCAGCCGCGGAATCACATCGCGCGCCACCCGCTCTTCCAGAATCGTGTTCACCGCCACCCACTCCGAGTTGCTCAACTGCGAAACCGTCGGTGAGGTCAGCGCCGGCAGCACGTTCAGCACCGCTTCCAGATCGGCGCGCTTCACGTTCAGCATTAATCCCACCTGCGACTGCGCATCGATGGCGCCGCGCAGCATGGTCGCGATCTGGTCGATCTTCTGCTTCTTCCATTGGTCGGCAAGCGCCGCACGGCTGGCGATCAGGTGCGTCTCGCTCTCCAGCACCGTATCGATGATCTTCAGGTGGTTCGCCTTCAGCGAGCTGCCCGTCTCCGTCACCTCGACGATGGCATCGGCCAGCATGGGCGGCTTCACCTCGGTGGCGCCCCAACTGAACTCCACCTTCACGTTCACGCCCTTCTGCGCAAAGTAGCGCTTGGTCACCTCGACCAGTTCGGTCGCAATGATCTTGCCCTCCAGGTCCTCGGCCTTCTCAAAGCCGCTGGCCTCGGGCACGGCCAGCACCCAGCGCACCTTGCGCCGGCTCTGCTTGGCGTAGGTCAGCGTGGTCACGCTCTGCACGTCCAGGCCGCTCTCCACCACCCAGTCGATGCCGGTCAGGCCCGCGTCCAGCACGCCGTGATCCACGTAGCGGGCCATCTCCTGCGCGCGGATCAGCATGCACTCCAGCTCCGCGTCGTCCACGTTGGGGAAGTAGGAACGCCCGTCGGCGTAGATGTTCCATCCCGCGCGTTTGAACAGCGCCAGCGTCGCATCCTGCAGGCTTCCTTTAGGGATCCCCAGGCGCAGCTTGTTTCCGTTTCCGTTCCCGTTACCCACGGCTCACCTCCATTGCAACCTGCCGGGTAAAGCAGCTCACCGTACCCTCGTGGCACACCAGTCCATCGCCTTCCACCTCCACGCGGAACAGCAGCGTGTCGTTGTCGCAATCGGTCGACGCCGAGACCACGCGCAGCCGGTTGCCGCTGGTCTCGCCCTTCATCCACAGCTTCTGCCGGGTGCGGCTCCAGAAGGTGACGAAGCCCGTCTCCAGGGTCTTGGCGTAGCTGGTGGGATTCAGAAAGCCCAGCATCAGCACCTCGCCGGTCTTCGCGTCCTGCACGATCCCGGGCACCAGCCCGTCCATCTTTTCAAAGTCAATCTGTGCCACGGTTCTCCCTCTCGGTTGAGTTTTGCGCATAAAAAACCCGCTGGCTTCGGTCGCCGGCGGGCTGGGTGGTTCTTCGATCTCTCTGGCCGTTCTCAGGCCATAACATCCGCCGGCATGGTGGTCCCATGATGATGGTGGTGACCGTAATGGCGGTGTATCTGCATCTGTTTTCAAGCTACGGGATGAGCCGAGCCGCTGTCAAATCAAAATTCGGGCCGCGCGCTTTCGATCGCCTCAACAGATGCCCCGCTACGAGCCGGTCAGCTCCTCTCTCTTGGCTGGCGCCAGATCCGGCCGCAGCGACTTCGCCGTCAGCTCATCGGCCTGGCGCAGGTGCGGGAACAGCACCGACCAGCTTCCCGCCACCGCCAGCGCGCCCACGCCACCGATCACCGTGGCCCGCACCGCGCCCCACCACTGTGCCGTCAGTCCGCTCTCGAACTCGCCCATCTCGTTCGACGCGTTCACAAACAAGGCATGCACCGCGCTCACCCGGCCGCGCATGGCGGGCGGCGTGGCCAGCTGCACCACCGACCCGCGAATCACCACGCTTACCATGTCGGCCGAGCCCAGCACCGCCAGCGCGCCCAGCGACAGAAACACATTCCGCGACAGCCCGAAGACCACCGTGGCCGCGCCGTACACCGCAACCGCGATGAACAGCTTGCGCCCGGCGTGCCGCTTCATCGGGAAGCGCGCCAGCGCCATCGACATGAGGACCGCGCCCACCGCCGGCGCGGCGCGCAGCATGCCCAGCCCGCGCGGTCCCTGGTGCAGAACGTCCTCGGCAAAGATCGGCATCAGCGCCGTCGCCCCGCCCAGCAGCACCACGAACAGATCCAGCGAGAAGGCTCCCAGCAGGATCTTGGCCTTGTTGACGTACTCGAACCCCGCCAACAACACCTGAATGGAGAGGTTGCGGTGCTCCATCCGGCCCGGGCGCACGTGCAGCGAGGCCATCAGCGCCAGGAAGCACACCAACATGCACAGCATGAAAACATAAACGATGCCCGCGCCCTGCAATCGAGTGCCCGGGAAAAAGTGCGCCAGCGGAAAGGTAAACAGCAGCCCGCCCAGAGCCGGACCGGTGATGTTGGCCAACTGGAAGATCGCGCCGCCCCAGGTCACGGCGTTCACAAAGTGCTCCTCGGGCACCAGGTGCGGCACCAGCGCCGAACTGGCCGGCCCGGAGAAGGCCCTCCCCGTCCCCACGAAGAACAGCACCGCATAGATGGGCAGCACGTTCTGCGTCGCGCTGCGCGCCAGCATCACCAGCGTGCCGGTGCAGAACAGTTGCAGCGTGTAGCACACCATGATCACGTGACGCCGGTCGAAGCGGTCGGCCACGTGGCCGGCGGGCAGCAGGAACAGCAGCATGGGCAGAAACAGCGCCAGTCCGGTGTAACCCAGGTCGATGGCCCGGTGCGTCATGGCATACACCTGCCAGGCCACAGCCACGGCCTGCGCCTCGGCGCCCAGAATCACCGCGCAGCGCGCCACCTGGTACAGCCGGAAGTCTCGGGAGGCAAACGCCTCCATACCGCGTCGCGGAGGCCTCGGAGAAGAAGATTCCATCTTTATCTCTAGATCAAGCAGTACGGGGGGCTCTGGTGTTGCCAAGGAGGTAAATCCCAATTGCATGCTGACGCTCATCTTTTCGCGAGCTGTTCCGGCGCGCCGTCCGGGGCCCTACGGCCGGCCTGAGCCACTGAGGGGAAGACTTCCGCCAGAGCCGGTGAAGATCAGGATACCCGTTTCGAATCAGCTTGCTTCTTTAGACGAGTGTGCAATCAGGAAAGACCGCGGATGCGCGCAACCACGTACTCGCGGATGAGACGGACAGTCTCGATGGCCTCCATCCTGTCTACTTTCGAGCCTGCTGAAAGATCCCTGCGGAGCAGGTCTTGTGTCAGGGCACGACTTCAGTCGTGCCGCTAACGTCACCGAATGATCGGGGCTTTAGCCCCTGAGGGATGTCCTTCTTTCACCCTTCCCGCAGCAACTGCTCTAGCCGTTTGCCCCAATTGCGATTCCCGATAGTTACCGCATACCGGGCCATATCTCCAAGCATTCTCTCGTCGCCCGGTAGCGCCAGATCCGAGAAAAACCAGAATGCCTTCTCCAGTGTGTCCTTGGCGTGCCAAGTTGTCATGATGACATAGCCTTCGCTTCCCGGCACCCTCATCCTCTCGATATCGCAGCGGTCCACTGCGTCATGAACCTCTTCGCAACGATCTCCCCAGGCACAGAAATAAACAAGCCCCCGGTTGACGAGTGGCCTCAGTCTCTCCTCTAAATCTCCCTCCGGCAGACTTGGAGCGTCCCAAGCCAGCAGCAGAGTGAAGTAACGGGTCGCGGCGGGGAGCCGGAGCGCCAGATCCTCAATCGAGTCGAAGAAGAGGACTTGAATCCCTGGGATGGGAGCCTGGTCCCCCCGCATGGCTCTACACCCCCACCGGGAACGGCTTGGCGTTGGCCTCGTCCGGCGGCGCCGCGCCGGTGCGCCAGCGCTCGAATCGCCCTTGCAGCAGGCTCATCAGCCCCGTGTACCAGTACCCGATCACAAACAGAATCAGGAAGGGCGCGGTGAAGTAGTTCTGGTTGGAGAAGGTGTAGAGAATGGCCAGGAAGAAGTACAGCCCCAGCAGCAGTTCGATCCACGGCGCCAGCTTCAGCCGCTTGCGGTACTTGGCCGCCTGTGACTTTTGCCCCTTCTGCGCCACCCGGTACTTGGGCGTGCGCACAAACGCGCTCTTGATACCGAACAGCGCCTCCATCACCGCCTTGGTGTTGGTCACCGTGAGGCCGATGCCCACCGCCATCAGCAGGGGCAGGTACAGAATGGTCTTCTTCCAGGTCTTGGGAAACAGCTCGCGCTGGCTCATCAGGTAGAACACCGCGATCGAGAAGCTGGAGGCCGCGAACAGCGGCACGTCGATCAGCAGCATCTGGAACCAGCCTTGGTAGAAGCGGCAGATCATGGCCGGCAGCAGGAACGCCGACATGATCACCATGAGCGGATAGCTCATGTTGCAGGTCAGGTGATGCAGCGCCTCAAACTTCGCGCGCCACGGCATCTTGGAACGGAAGACCGTGGGCAGAATCTTGATGCTGGTCTGGATCAGGCCCTTGGCCCAGCGCGCCTGCTGGGTCTTGAAGGCGGTCATCTCGATGGGCAGCTCCGACGGGCACTCCACCTCGGGCAGGTACTTGAACCGCCAGCCGGCCATCTGCGAGCGATAGCTCAGATCGGTGTCTTCGGTCAGGGTGTCATGCTGCCAGCCGCCGCCGTCCTCGATGGCCTTGCGCCGCCACATGCCCGCGGTGCCGTTGAAGTTGAAGAACTCGCCGGTCCGCACCCGCGACCCGTGCTCCAGCACAAAATGGCCGTCCAGCAGGATCGCTTCGATCTGCGTTAGCATGCTGTAGTCGCGGTTCAAGTGCGCCCAGCGCGTCTGCACCATGCCCACATCGGGCTCGCCGAAGTGGTGAATCACCTTCATCAGCCAGTCCGCGGGCGGCACAAAGTCGGCATCGAAGATGGCCACAAACTCGCCCTTGGCCACCTTCAGGCCCTCGTCCAGAGCGCCGGCCTTGAAGCCATGCCGGTTAGTGCGGTGAATGTAGACGATCGGGTGGCCCAAAGCCGCATACCGGTCCACGATGCCCGCCGCCACCTCCTGGGTCTCGTCGGTGGAGTCGTCCAGCACCTGGATCTCCAGCTTCTCGCGCGGGTACTCCATCGCGCAGACCGCCTCGATCAGCCGGTCGATCACAAACTGCTCGTTGAAGATGGGTAGCTGCACCGTCACACGCGGCAGCTCCGCAAAGGGCTGCGGCGGGTTGGGATCGTAGTTCTTCTTGTGCTTGAAGTATCGGTAGCACATCGTGTAGCGATGCACCCCGTAGAACGACAACAGGATCATCACCAGGAAGTAGGGCAGCAGCATGGCCGCGTCAAACCAGTTCCAGTGATACAGGCCCTGGAACGTGGTGTCGGCATACTGCGCCTTCAGATAGTGCTTGAAGCTGTTCTGCGAAAAAACGGCCATCAACGCCGGCACTTGCCCGGCCGCATCGCCCAGCCGGGCGGCAATCGGATTCCAAATTGGTTCAAGCACTTGAGGCAGAAGCCCTCCGGGGGCTGATGCTCAAATTTTACGCGAATCCTGGCCGCTGCCCTATGCCAAAGATCACTCCGGGGGCTACGCCGATCATCCGGGTCTTCCGGCCAGGGGCGTTCAACCCCAGAAATATCCGCGGCTTGCGAATATCTAGCGAAAACATGGGAGATAGCCTCTCCACATCCGCATCGCGCTCCCAGACGGCCCCGCTGCCCTGCTTTCCTCCTTCGGTTGCCCGCATCTATCTCCATAACGTAGTGTTCTCGGAGTGAAACCGCCGATGTCTACACTCGCTTCTCCTGCCCAGTCCTCTGCCCCCGAGCCCTCCGCAGCCGTCCCCGCGTCCGGCGGCAGCTTTCTGCTCGAAGACCGCGCCCCGGCCGAGATCTTCACCCCCGAAGACCTGAACGAGGAGCAGCGCCAGATCGCCGCCTCCGCCGCCCGCTTTGCCCGCGAGGAGATCGCTCCCCAAATCCCTGCCATCGAGGCCAAGCAGCCGGGCGTAATGGCTGGCCTCCTCCGCAAAGCCGCTGAGCTCGGCTTCCTCGCCGCCGATATCCCCGAAGAGTACGACGGCATGGGCATGGACAAGACCACCTCCTCGCTAATCGCCGAACACCTCTCCGTCCTGGCCAGCTTCTCCACCGCTCTGGGCGCGCACATCGGCATCGGCACCCTGCCGCTGGTCTGGTACGGCACCGAGGAGCAGAAGCGCCGCTACCTGCCTAAGCTGGCCAGCGGAGAATGGCTGGCCGCCTACGCGCTCTCCGAATCCAGCTCCGGCTCCGACGCCATGAATATCCGCACCCGGGCCACGCTCTCTGAAGACGGCAAACACTACATCCTCAACGGCGAAAAGCACTGGATCACCAACGCCGCCCTCGCCGGGCTTTACACCGTCTTTGCCAAGATCGACGGCGAGAAGTTCTCCGCCTTCCTCATCGAGCGCGACACTCCCGGCCTGAGCATCGGCGCGGAAGAACACAAGCTCGGCATCCGCGGCTCCTCCACCTGCCCGCTCATCCTCCAGGACTGCAAGGTGCCGGTCGACAACCTGCTCGGCGAGCCGGGCAAGGGGCACCACATCGCCTTCAACGTGCTCAACATGGGCCGCCTCAAGCTGGGCGTCTTCTGCGTGGGCGGTGCGCGCCACGCCCTCACCGAGATGATCCGTTACGCGCAGGAACGCCGCGCCTTCGGCAAGCCCATCGCCGAGATGGGCCTCATCCAGCGCAAGATCGCCACCAGCGCGGCGCGCCTCTACGCTGCCGAATGCATGAACTACCGCACCCTGGGCATGATCGATGCCAGCCTGGCGCAGCTCGCCGATCAGGCTCACTCCCCGCGCGAGACGCAGGAACGGATTGAAGAGTATGCGGTGGAATGCTCCATCCTGAAGGTCTACGGCTCGGAGATGATGACCCTGGTAGCCGACGAGTTGGTAGCCACGATGGGGGGCTACGGCTATGTGGAGGAGTATCCCGCCGAGCGCTTCTACCGCGACGCGCGCATCAACAGGATCTTTGAGGGGACCAACGAGATCAATCGCCTCATCATCACCGACTTGCTCATGAAGCGGGCCATGAGCGGAAAGCTGCCTCTGCTCGCCGCCATCAAGCGCACCATGGACGAGGTCACGCAGCCGCCCTCGTTCGACACCGCCGATTCCAGCCAGCCGCTCGCCCGCGAAGCCGCCGTGCTGGCGGCCGCGCGCAAGCTCACGCTCTTTGCCGCCGGAGTCGCCAGCCAGCGCTACATGACCGACCTCCAGAACCAGCAGGAGATCATGGCCGACCTGGCCGATATGATCGCGCAGGTCTTCGCGCTCGACTCTGCCCTGCTGCGCGCGCGCAAACTGGCCGGTGCGGCACGCAACTCCGCCGCAGTTGCCGCCGCCATGACAGGCCTGCTCGCCGACGAGGCCATCAACACCGCCGAGCAGTGCGCCCGCCGCGTGCTGGCCGCCTGCGCCGAAGGCGACATGCTGAGCACGCAGCTCGCCATCCTGCGCCGCCTCGCCCGCCACACGCCCGCAGACGCGGTTGCCCTCAGCCAGTCCGCAGCCAAAGCCTGCCTCACCGCCGGCAAGTACCCGCTGAGTTTGTAGAGAAATGGGTGCCCCAGGTCCCCCGGAGGGACCTGGGAGCCCACAATCGCCTGAAGCACGAAGCTCCAGGGAACGAGCGCTCGAACTGCATCGCCGCCCGGCAGGTGCTACGCGGCCTTTTTCCCCGCCTGCGATCCAACCCGCTCAATCACCGTCCGGCTAAATGCGGGAATATCATCCGGCTTGCGGCTGAAGATGAACTGGCCGTCGGTGACGACCTCCTGATCCACCCAGTTGCCGCCGGCATTTTTGATATCCGTCTTCAGCGAAGGCCACGAGGTGACAGTCTTGCCGCGCACCGCATCGGCTTCCACCAGCAGCCACGGGCCGTGGCAGATCGCCGCCACCGTCTTGCCCGACTGGCAGAAGGACCTGGCAAACTCCACCGCCTTGGGGTTCATGCGCAGATGATCGGGATTCATCACGCCGCCGGGCAAAACCAGCGCGTCGAACTCCTCCGCCTTCGCCTGCTCCAGCGTCTGGTCCACCTTCACCTTGTCGCCCCATTCGGTGTGATTCCAGCCCTTGATCTCGCCGGACTTGGGCGCAATCACCACGGTTTGCGCGCCCGCCTGATCCAGCGCCTTCTTCGGTTCCGTCAACTCCACCTGTTCAAAACCATCGGTCGCCAAAATGGCAATCTTCTTGCCCTGCAGACTTGAAGCCATAACAATCCTCCAGCCGAATTTGCCTGTTAGGACGCGCCGCCGGTGGGCGCGGGTTGCCGTGCTGGTCAGCAGCGAACTCGCCCCGGAGCGCTCGCATCGAAGCGGAAAACGGGCTGGAGAACCTCGAGGTGAAGGAAGAGATGCAAAGACGCGATTTTCTGTCGGGCTCGGCCGCCACTGCGGCTTTCCTGACTTCCAGCGCAGGCGCGCAGTCCAACTCCGGCGGGCAGCCGCAGCCCACGCCCACCGAGCCCTCTTCGCGACAGGCGGCCGCGCGCATTCCGCGGGTGTCCGATCCCGGCGCGCGGCGCGGCGAGATGCTCTACCGCCAGCTCGGCGCGACGGGCGTCGAGGTCTCGGTCATCGGCCTCGGCGGCTTTCACATCGGCCAGCCCCAGCTCACCGACAGCCAGGCCATCCAGCTCATTCACCAGGCGCTGGACCGCGGCATCAACTTCATGGATAACTCGTGGGATTACAACGAGGGCCGCAGCGAACGGATCATGGGCGAGGCGCTGGCGCTGGGCGGTTATCGGCAAAAGGCCTTCGTGATGACCAAGATCGACGGCCGCACCAAGCAGCTCGCCGCCGACCAGATCGACGACTCGCTCAAGCGCCTCAAGGTGGATCACATCGATCTGCTCCAGCACCACGAGGTCATCCGCTATGACGATCCGGACCGCATCTTCAACGAGGGCGGCGCAATGGAAGCGGTGGTCGCGGCCAAGCAGGCGGGCAAGATCCGCTTCATCGGCTTCACCGGACACAAGGACCCGCACATCCATCTCTACATGCTGGAGGTGGCGCGCCAACACAGCTTCCACTTCGACACCTTGCAGATGCCCAACAACGTAATGGACGCGCACTTCCGCAGCTTTGGGCAGTTGGTGGCGCCGCAGGCGCTCGCCGAGCATATCGGCATCCTGGGCATGAA
Organism: Acidobacteriaceae bacterium; assembly: GCA_027449545.1. Taxonomy (GTDB): domain Bacteria; phylum Acidobacteriota; class Terriglobia; order Terriglobales; family Acidobacteriaceae; genus Telmatobacter. The sequence goes on from DAIDLI010000020.1 coordinate 13,052, forward strand.
GTGCTTCGGCGACAAGATCCTGCTCAAAAGCCAGCCGCTCGCAAGCGGAGCGCTGACCCCCATCGAGTGCCTGCACTACTCGCTCAATGTGCCGGTGAGCGTGCAGATCACCGGCATCGACTCAGTGAAGATTCTCGACCAGGCATTCGAGGCGGTGAAGACCTTCAAGCCGATGGGCGAGGCGGAGGTTGCCGCGCTGCTGGCGAAGAGCGAGTCCGCAGCCCTCAACGGGAAGTACGAGCTCTTCAAAACCACCGCGCACTTCGACTCGACGGCAATGCACCCGGACTGGCTGGGGCCGGATGCCGATCCAGTGCAGCAGCTCGCACCCAAATAGCGGGCAGCGAGCCCTAACGAGGCGCGGATGCAGGGTGTGAAGCCGCTAGCTGGGCGGTCACCCAGTCGGTGAGGATAGCCTCGCTCCCAGGACAGGCGAGCGGCGCGCTGTCGAGAACCGCTGCAACAAAGTTCTCGATCAGCGGCGCGTGCACGTTATCGTGTGTCGGCAAAAGCTCCTCTCTGCCGCCATAGCGCAGTTCCGGTCCGCTGAGGGGATCGAGATTCATCTCGCCCTCGCTGCCGATTACGCGGAACTGGTCGCGGGCCACGCGCGAGTTCCAGCGAACGTCGACGACTGCGTGGACTCCCGCGCCATATTGGATCAACACCGTAGCGGAGTCTTCCACCGAGTACTTGTGCAGACGGTTGGAGGTGATGCCGACTGCGCGGGATGGCGCGCCGAAGAGAAAGTTCAGCGCATCGATGCGGTGCGAGCCGATGTCATAGAGCGGGCCGCCGCCGGCAGCAGCGGGATCGAACAGCCAGTTCCGGGTCCATCCGGGCGTAAGCTCCAGCCAGCCGTGACAGTTTGCCTCGGCCAGCACCGGCTCTCCGATGACCCCTTCGCAGATGAGCTGCCGCGCGCGGATCAGCTTGGGAAAGAGCCTGCGGTAGTAGGAGACACCGAAGAGGCGGCCCGCTTCATCGGCTGCCCGCACCATGGTCTGGGCTTCGGCAAAGCTTATGGCGGTGGGCTTTTCGCACAGTACGTGCTTGCCGGCGCGCAGACTGGCGATGGTCTGCGCAGCGTGCAGGAAGACGGGCGAAGCGACATAAACGGCATCGAAGCCGCCCGCATCGAGCGCCTCTTCCAGCGAAGAGTAGGCCTTGGCATCCGGATAGTCCGCGGCCTTGGCCGGATCGCGAGTCACGATGGCCTGCAACGAAGAGCGTGGGCAGGAAAGAATTGCCGGAATCACACGCCGGCGAGTAATGTCTCCGATCCCAATCACAAGCCAACGAAGCATGGAAAAACCTTTCGCGATGCTGGATGCCACTCAAATTGTATCCGGGCGCGCGGGCTCGCCAGGTGCCCACGGAGCCGCGAAGCTGAGTACACTGGATGGCGTCGGATTGCCGGCGCAACCAGGCAGGCGTCTGAGAAAGCACGGGGATGCGCATGGACCCGAAGGAATCACGGGCGCACGAGAAGAGCGGCGCGCAACGAGCGCTGCTGGTGGTCAACTGCGGGCAGTTGGTCACTGTGGCCGGACCGGCGCGAGCCCGAACCGGCGCCGAGTTGCACGAGCCTGGCATCCTGCGCGATGCGGCGATGTACATCGAGAACGGCCGTATCGCCGCCGTCGCAAGCTATCGTGAGCTGAAAGCCAAAGTGCCGCCTGGCGTCGAGGAGATCGATGCGGGTGGCCGCGCGGTGCTGCCGGGCTTTGTGGATGCGCATACGCATCCGGTGTTTGGCGGCAATCGCATCGGCGACTTTGAGAAGCGGGTGGCGGGCAGCACCTACGAGGAGATTGCCGCGGCCGGCGGCGGGATTGCATCCACCGTGCGGGCCACGCGCGAAGCCAGCGAAGAGGAGTTGCTGCAAGTTGCCGAACGACATGCCACTTGGTTCTTGCGCGGCGGCACTACGACCATCGAAGCCAAATCGGGCTATGGCCTCAGCGAAGAATCGGAGCTGAAGCTGCTGCGGGTTGTGTGTGCGCTGGGCGAGCGTTCGCCACTCGAGATCGTTCCTACCCTGCTGGCCGCGCACACGGTGCCGGCGGAGTTTCGGCAGAACCGAACCGCATACGTCCAGTTGATCCTCAACCAGATCATTCCGGCGGTGGCGGAGCAGTCGTTGGCGCGCTTCTGCGATGTCTTCTGCGACCAGCACGCCTTCACGGTAGAGGAGGCGCGGACCATCCTGGCCGCGGCAAAGCAACACGGCCTGAGGCTGCGCGCCCACGTGGAGCAGTTTGCCATGGATGGCGGCGCGCGCATGGCGGCCGAACTTGGCGCCGCCACCGCCGATCACCTGGAGTGCAGCGACGAAGCGGGTTTTGCCGCGCTGCGCCAGGCCGGCGTGCAGCCGGTGCTTCTGCCCGCCTCGGTGTTTGCGCTGGGCCGCGGCGAGTATCCCAGGGCCCGCGCAATGATCGCCGCCGGTCTGGCGCCGGTGCTTGCATCGGATTTCAATCCCGGCTCGTCTCCGGTCACCTCGATGCCGTTCATCCTCTCGCTGGCTGCGCTCTATCTGCGGATGACGCCTGCGGAGGCGGTGGTAGCCGCCACCATCAACGCCGCGGCCAGCCTGGGATTAGCACATGAGATCGGCTCACTGGAGCCCGGCAAGCGCGCGAACTTTGTGATCCACGAGTGCGCGGACTATCGTGAGCTGGCGTACTATATCGCTGCTCCGGCGCGGCCGCGTGTTTTCGTCGCGGGATGCGAAGTGGCTTTGAGGTGACTCGGCGCACTGGACGCCGCGGCGCAACAGGAGTAAGTTTTCGCAGGTATGGGAACGGAGGGCGAGCGCGTGCGCCCGGCTCCGGTTCCGCTGGAGAATCGCCATGCCGACAAGCGCAGAAGCAAGCTCCACAACACCTGAGACGCAGACTGACCTGCGCCGCTTCGATCCTTCGCGTACCATTCGCGCGCCCCGCGGCACCACCATGAGCTGCAAAAACTGGTTGAGCGAAGCCGCCTTCCGCATGATCCAGAACAACCTGGACCCCGAGGTGGCGGAGAATCCGGCCAGCCTGACGGTGTACGGCGGCATCGGCCGCGCCGCGCGCAACTGGGAGTGCTTCGACGAGATCCTGCGGCGGCTGAAAGAACTCGAACCGGACGAGACATTGCTGATCCAGTCGGGCAAGCCGGTGGGCGTGTTCAAGACGCATCCCGACGCGCCGCGGGTGCTGCTCGCGAACTCGAACCTGGTTCCGGCGTGGGCCACCTGGGAGCACTTTCACGAACTCGATCGCAAGGGCCTGATCATGTTCGGGCAGATGACGGCGGGGAGCTGGATCTACATCGGCTCGCAAGGGATCGTGCAGGGCACCTACGAAACCTTTGCCGAAGCGGGCCGCAAACACTACGGCGGCGATCTGCGCGGGCGCTGGATTCTCACTGCGGGTCTGGGCGGCATGGGTGGCGCGCAGCCGCTGGCCGCCAGCTTCGCGGGCACCGTTTCGCTGATCGTCGAGTGCCAGCAGTCGCGCATCGACTTCCGCCTGCGCTCCCGCTATCTGGACAAGCAGGCAGCCAGCCTCGATGAGGCGCTGGAACTGGTGAAGCAGCACTGCGCGCGCAAGCAGGCCGTGTCAATCGGGCTGCTGGGCAATGCCGCAGAGGTTGTGCCAGAGCTGGCGCGCCGCGCGCAGGCCGGCGGAGTACGGCCGGATCTGGTAACCGATCAGACTTCGGCGCACGATCTCATCAATGGTTATCTGCCGCTGGGCTGGACTGTGGAGCAATGGAAGCAGGCCGCGCAACAGCCGGAGCGGCATCAAGAATTGCGCCGCGCCGCCGCTGCTTCCTGCGCAGCGCATGTAACGGCCATGCTGGAGTTCCAGCGCATGGGCGTGCCGGTCTTCGACTACGGCAACAACATTCGCCAGGTGGCGCTGGAGCAGGGCGTGAGCCGCGCCTTCGATTTCCCCGGCTTCGTGCCCGCCTACATCCGGCCGATGTTCTGCGAGGGCAAAGGGCCGTTCCGATGGGTAGCGCTCTCCGGCGATCCTGAAGACATCTACAAGACCGACGTCAAGCTCAAAGAGCTGTTCCCGGAGGAAGAGCACGTGCACCGCTGGCTGGACATGGCGCGCGAGCGCATCGCCTTCCAGGGGCTGCCGGCGCGCATCTGCTGGCTAGGTCTGGGGCAGCGCCATCGGGCCGGCCTGGCCTTCAATGAGATGGTGCGCAGGGGCGAGCTGAAGGCGCCCATCGTGATCGGCCGCGATCATCTCGACGCCGGGTCCGTGGCCAGCCCCAACCGCGAGACGGAATCCATGCGCGACGGCTCCGACGCCGTCTCCGACTGGCCGCTGCTGAATGCCCTGCTGAACACAGCTTCGGGCGCCACCTGGGTGAGCTTTCATCACGGGGGCGGCGTGGGCATGGGCTACGCGCAGCACGCAGGCGTGGTGATTGTGTGTGACGGCACGGCAGAGGCCGACGAGCGGCTGCGGCGCGTGCTGTGGAACGATCCAGCGACCGGCGTGATGCGTCATGCCGATGCCGGCTACGAGCTGGCCGTGGAGACAGCGCGCAAGCAGGGACTCAAGCTGCCGCTGCTGCGCAACTAGGCGCCTGCGGTGCGGCAGACGGCGCTAGCGCGCCAGCAGCATTGTGATTTCCCAGGTCTCGAAGCGGTTTATTCGCCGTACGGCACCCAGATGTTCTTGACCTGCGTGGCGTGCTGGAGGAACCAGCGGCCCTCGGCCTGCGCGGAGTTGAACCAGTCATAGGCGTGGCCGTCGTTAGTCCACACCTGCTTCATGTTGCCGATGGAGGCGTGGCGCACCAGCGCGGCTTCCTCATCGCTGCGGAAACACCAGATGGCGTCGATGCCGTCATGCTCGGCGAGAGTTTTCGCCAGCTCCGCGGGCGGCCCGGCGACCAGGTTGACCACACCCGCCGGCACGTCGCTGGTATCGAGCAACTGGTAGAGATCGCCGATCACCAGGGGGTACTTCTCTGAAGGCACGGCGACCACGCTGTTGCCCATGGCGATGGCCGGCAGCAGCAGAGAGAGCAGCCCAAGCAGCGGCGCTTCACTGGGTGCGAGGATGCCGACGGCGCCTACCGGCTCAGGCATCGCGATGGTGATGTTGCGGCCCGGCGGATGATGCACCACGCCTTCGTATTTGTCGGCCCAGGCGGCATAGCTGAAGATGCGCTGGATGGAGAGATCGGCTTCGGCGGCGGCCTGTTCTTCGCCGGCCACCTGGGCTAAACGCGCAGCGAGCTCGTCGCGGCGCTGAATGGCGTTCTCGGCCAGGTAATAGAGCACCTGGGCGCGATTGTGGGCCGTGGCACGCGCCCAGCCAGTAGCCTTGCACGCAGCTTCCACCGCATTGCGAATGTCTTTGCGGTTGCCGAGCGGAGCTTCGCCCAGCAGCTCACCTGCGCGTCCGTAAACCGGGAACGAGTAGCCGGAGTCGGGTCGCGCCTGCTTGCCGCCGATGTATTGCTTGACCGTGCGATCGATGCCCAAATGGGTAGCGCCGGTTTCCAAACCTCCTGGAGCGGCGGTCCCCTGACCGCCGTCAGAGTCTTCTTTCTTCCCGTACGCTTCAATCTTCGCCGTCTTCGCCGCCGCCGGCAGCGAATGCAGCCATTTCGGCGTCAGGTATTCGAGCATGCCTTCCCGTCCGCCCTCGCGGCCGTAGCCGGACTCGCGATAGCCGCCAAAGCCGCAGGCGGCGTCGAACTGGTTGGCTGAGTTGATCCACACCACGCCCGCCTTCACCTGCGCGGCCAGGTCCAGGGCCACATTGATGTTCTCGCTCCAGATGCTAGCGGCCAGGCCATAGACGGTGTTGTTGGCCAGCTCCGCGGCCTCGGCCGGTGTGCGGAAAGTCATGCCGACCAGCACCGGACCGAAGATCTCCTCCTGCACGACCCTGGCCGCGGGATGCACGTCGGTGAGCAACGTGGGCGGATAGAAGGAGCCCTTCTCCGGCAGAGCGGTGCGCGGTTGCCAGCAGCACGCGCCTTCCGCGATGCCCTCGTCCACCATGGTGCGGATGGACTCAAGCTGCGTGGGCGAGACGATGGCGCCGATGTCGATGGACTTGTCGAGCGGCGGCCCGACGCGCAGCGTTTCCATGCGCGCGCGCATTTTGGAATAAAGCGCTTCTGCGACCCGCTCCTGCACCAGCAGACGCGAGCCCGCGCAGCACACCTGGCCCTGGTTGAACCAGATGGCGTCGACGAGCCCCTCCACGGCGGAGTCGAGATCGGCGTCGTCGAACACGATGAAGGGCGACTTGCCTCCCAGTTCCAGCGACAGCTTCTTGGTTGAATGGGCGGTGGCCTTGCGGATGGTGCGGCCGACATCGGTGGAGCCGGTGAAGGCGACCTTGTCGATGCCGGGATGCTCGATGAGCGCCTGACCGGTCTTGGCGTCACAGGTGAGCACATTGAGCACGCCCGGAGGCAGACCTGCCTCCACGGCCAGTTCGGCAAAGGCGAGCGCGGTAAGCGGCGTGTAGCGCGCCGGCTTAATGACCACAGTGTTGCCGGCAGCGAGCGCGGGCGCCACCTTCCAGGCAAACATGAGCAGCGGGAAGTTCCACGGGATCACCTGGCCGACCACGCCGCAGGCGGTGTACTGCGGAAACTCCTGTTCCAGCAACTGCGCCCAGCCGGCGTGGTGGTAGAAGTGGCGGGCAACCAGGGGAACGTCGATATCGCGGCTCTCGCGGATGGGCTTGCCGTTGTCCATGGTCTCCAGCACCGCGAGGCGGCGGGAGTGCTTTTGCACCAGACGGGCGAGCGCGTAGAGGTAGCGCGCGCGTTCATGTCCGCTCAGAGCCTGCCAGGCGGGCTGTGCCTTGCGCGCAGCGGCCACCGCGGCATCCACGTCTTCGCTGTTGCCCCTGGCGACCTCAGCGAGGGTTTCGCCGGTGGAGGGGTCGCTGGTGGCCATGTACTCGCCACTGGCCGTCTTCACCCACGCGCCGCCGATGAACTCTTCGAAGCGGCGGTGATGACGGTCGAGCCACTGCACGGCTTCCTTCGGGTCTTCCGGCGCGGCGCCGTATTCCATGGTGTAGAACTTTTCCGCAATGCTCACAGCGTCTCCTTCGAGCGGCTCCCGGACAGATCCGGGTGAGGTTCCATCGCCCCTGCGGGGCTTTCTCTGCGATACTTTGTGCTTTCCCAAATCTCAAAATCGTGGCCTGGCGTCCTCGTCTCGCAGGTCATGCCACCGGGTGGCGATAGGTGGCCGAGTAGCGGCCGGTCAATTGATGCTCAAGCTGCCGCTCGATATCGCCCAACATGCCGCTGGCGCCGAAGCGGAAGAGCGAGGGCTCCAGCCACGGGCGGCCCAGCTCGTCTTTCATCAGCGCCAGCCAGTCGAGCGCCTGCTTGGCGGTGCGGATGCCGCCCGCCGGTTTGAATCCCACCGCCATGCCGGTGCGGTCTGCGTACTCGCGAATGCAGCGCACCATCACCAGCGAAACCGGCAGCGTGGCGTTCACGCTCTCTTTTCCGGTGGAGGTCTTGATGAAGTCCGCGCCAGCCATCATCGCTACCCAGCTTGCCCGCGCCACGTTACGCAGGGTCATCAGGTCGCCCGTGCCGAGGATAGCTTTGAGATGCGCCGTCCCCGCGGCCTGGCGGAACGCTGCGATCTCGTCATAAAGCGCTTGCCACTCGCCGTTGAAGACGTGAGCGCGGGTGATGACAATATCGATCTCCTGGGCGCCGGCCTCCACGCTGCGATGAATCTCGGCCACGCGCTCGGCGAGCGGCGAAAGCCCGGCAGGAAAGCCGGCCGAGACCGCCGCCACCGCAATGCCCGAGCCTTCAAGCGCCTTCACCGCGGTCTCCACAAAGGTGTGGTAGACACAGACCGCGCCAACGGTCAGATGCAGGTCCTCGATGCCCAGGCCTTCCACAATGTGGCGCTGGAGCGGATTGCGTGCCTTGGCGCAGAGCCGGCGCACACGGTCGGCCGTATCGTCGCCACTGAGCGTGGTCAGGTCCATGCAGGCAATGGCGCGCAAGAGCCAGGCGGCCTGGTTCTCCTTCTTCACCGTGCGCCGCGTGACGTGGGTGGCAGTGCGCCGCTCCACCGCGCTGGTGTTGACGCGCACCTCATCCACCCAATCGGGGTTGAGCGGGATGCCGCGATTGGGCTCGAGCGCGCGCCCGTGCAGCACCACCGGAATCGGCTGGACCGCGCGCGCTGCGCCCGGGTTGGAGGTTGCAGGCTGAACGCTCATTGCGCCTTCTCCTGAAACGAATATATCCCTGCCATAAAAAACACGGGCTCCCCTGTCCAGGGACAGGAGAGCCGCATTCAGGAAAGGGGTAGAAGAGGAAGAATAAACCCGGCGGCGCGGCAACGCAATCAGCGCCGCGCCCGACGATTATCCGAGGAGGCTTTCCGGGTTGTTCACGGCCATGCGGCGCAGCTCGCTGGCGGCAAAGCCGGCATCGAGAAACTTCTGCGCATACATGGCAAAACCCTCGGCCACACCGGGGTTGATCTTCTGGCCGAGGTCAGTGGAGAGCAGAACGCGCTCGCAGCCGGTCTCGCGGATGTTCGCAAAGACCGTCTCCCATGACGCCTTGCCTGTGTAGGTTGTGGTGAAGCAGTGCTCGATGAGCGCGCCCATGCCGGCCAGTTCCTTCTGGTCGGCGGCAGAGAGGTTCTGCGAAGGAAATTCGGCGTGGGTCACGATCACCTTGCGCAAGCCCATCTCGCGGGCGGCGCGCACCAGCGCGAAGATCTCGTTGCGGCTCACGTGACCGGTGGCCAGGATCATCTCATGCTGGGCGATGATCTCCAGGCACTGCCGCGCCTCTTCCGTCAGCCGGCCCTGCCCGTCAACAACCGAGATGGGCGGTGGCGCGATGCCGGTGCTGGCCAGTTCGCGCTGGATCTTGGCCCAGAAGGGCAGCTTGTCGCCGCCCTGGGTGCGGCCCGCGGTCTCGTTGGCTGCGTCAACCGTGGGCATCCACACCAGTTCGCAACCGCCGCGGCCGGCGATCTCCAGCGCCACCGGGTTCAGACCTCCGATACTGTGATTCAGCGTGATGGTGCCGAGCGCCCGGATGCCTGGCACCGCGTTGCAGACAACCGCGGCGCGTTCTGTGGTGGGAACATAGTGCGACTTGAGCGCGAAGCCGCGCAACCCGTGGGAAAGAAACTCGCGCGCGAGTCCAAGATCGTCGATCCTGCGGTCGATCACGTCAGGAGCCACGTGCACATGCAGGTCGTATGCCCCTTCAATTGCTTTCCATGCCGCGTCGGAAACAGAAACTCCCGGTTCCGCCAGTTCTGAGGTGCTCATGAGGACCTTTCTAGAAGCGCCTTGCTGCTGTGCCCGAGCAGGGCCACGAAGAAGGCGGTGAGAATCCACGCGCCTGCGATATAGGCAAAGACGCTTTTATAGCCATAGTGGGTGTAGATAAACGCAATCAAGAGGGGCCCAATCGCATTCGCCAGGCGGCCCGCCCCGTAGGCCAGTCCTGTGCCGGAGTTGCGGATCGCCGAGGGAAAGGCCTCGGCTGTATAGGCATAGGCAAGCGGCGTGCTGGTATGCAGAAACATCTCCACCAGCAGGCCGAAGATGATGATGAAGTCAACGCGGAACGTGAGCCCGTAAAACGCGCCGCAGAGGGCAATCAGCAGCGCAATGCCTGAAAGCGTCCACTTGCGGTCGAACTTATCCGAGAAGAGCCCGGCCAGCATGGCTCCGGGAATCGCCGCCAGCGACATCGTCGAGGACCAGGTGAGCGAATGCACCAGCGAGAAGCCGTGCGCTACCAGCAGTGTAGGGACCCAGGCAGTGAAGCCGAAGAAGCCCATCGTAAGGCAAACCCAGGTGAGCACCAGGATGACGGTGCGGGATCCATGTGTGCGGCTAAAGAGATCCCAGAAATTGCCACCCTCCTCCACCACTGGCAGTGGGAGATCTTCGACGGCCGGAAGTTCGCCGGCCTCGGCGCGGATGCGGCCTTCGATGCGGCTCACTACGACATCGGCCTCATCGAATCGGCCCTTGTTCTCGTACCAGCGCGGCGACTCTTCGAGTGCACCGCTGATGAAGGGAAAAAGCAGGCCCAGCCCGCCCCACACGAAGATCAGGCGCCACCCCCAGGGAGCCATCGGGGCGCACAGGCGGGCAACGAACGCCGTGGCAGGAATGCTCACCAGGCCGATCATCATGATCCAGCCCTGGAAGCTGCCCCGCACCCGGGCGGGATAGATCTCGCTGATATAGGCGATGCCGACCACGGTCATGGCGGAGATGCCCACGCCGGTCAGAAGCCGGGCCACGAAGAGGCTGGCCGGGTTCCAGGCAAAGGCGTTCAGCAGCGAAAAGCTGCCATAGAACATGGTGGTCAGCGTCAGAGCCCTCTTGCGCCCAATCTGGTCGGAGATGACTCCGCCGATGAGCGAGCCCACGAACATGCCGGCAAAGGTAGCCGAACTGAAAAGGGCAATCGCCGTCACCCGCACGTGCCAGAACTTCATGATGGCTGGCGAGGCAAACGAGAGGGTATTGATGTCGGCCATGTCGAAGAAAAAGACAAAGCCCAGCACCCACATCAGGATGAAATGGAACCGGGTAACCGGCAGGCGGTCGAGGCGCGCGGCCACGGGAACGCGCACCTGCGTGCTGCGGACTGCGATGCGACCCACTGTGGACACCCGCATTGCCTCCAAGCCTGGTCTTTTCAGTTCTTGCCGGACCTGCCGGGGAAGAAAATGGGCCTTGCATCTGGACTGCGATGGAACTGAGAACCGCAGCCGGGGATTCGCCAGGGTGGCCCGCGCCGTGCTCGCATTCTATCTCCCTATAGAAGCGATGCACATCTCTCCAGGGTAACCATCGGCCTGCCAGGCTTAGAAAAGCTTTAGCGAGCCTTACACAACTGTGTCAAGAAAAAACTTCGGCGCCGCCGAAAACCGGCGTCCGCCATGAGGAGGTTGCGGCAGGGAGCGCCCCAGCTCCCGCCTCCCCAACCTGCGCCCTCTACCTCATCGGGCACTCCAGATCCTTCTCCCACCTGCGCATCCGGCAGTCCACCTGGAATGAAGACCGCATCCAAACGGGCATGAACAGCTCGCTGGTGCAGCTGGTCGGCCCCAACCATACCCTCCAGATTGGAGGCGTAAAGCTCCTGGGGGCCAACGCCGATGATGGCCGCAAGTTGCTGTTCTCGGTCATCTTTTTTCTGGGACTCTATTGCATCAATCGCCTTTTGCGCTGGCTGGCGGACAAAATCGGCGGCCGGAAGCAGACCGTCGCCTTCTGGACCGGCCAGGGGATCAGTCTGGTGCTGTTCCTCTTCGGGGTGGTGGGCTTTGTCTCCATCTGGTTCGACAATCCCTCCCGGCTGGCTACGGGCGTAGGCTTGGTTGGGGCAGGGCTCGCCTTTGCCATGCAGAAGGTGGTCACCAGCTTCGCCGGGTATTTTGTGATTCTCCGCGGCAAGACCTTCAACATCGGCGACCGCATCACCATGGGCGGGGTACGCGGGGATGTCATCGCCTTGAATTTCATTCAAACCATCATCATGGAGATGGGCGAGCCTCCCGCCGTGCAGCAGGACGATCCCGGCATGTGGGTGCACAGCCGCCAATACTCCGGGCGTATCGTCACCATCTCCAACGCCGAGATCTTCGAGAAGCCGGTGTACAACTACACCCGCGACTTCCCTTACATCTGGGAGGAGATGCACCTGCCCATCTCCTACAAGGATGACCGGACCCGCGCCGAGCAGATCATGTTGGACGCAGTGGGACGGCACACCACCGACATCGCCAACCTGGCGGAACCCGAGTTGCAGCGCCTGCGCGAACAGTTCTTCATTGAATCCTCGGAGATCCGTCCGCGGGTGTTCATGCGCCTGACCGATAACTGGGTGGAACTCGCGGTGCGTTTTCTCTGCCGCACCCACGATATCCGCGCGCTCAAGGACGCGATCAGCCGCGACATTCTCGCGGGCCTGGAAGAGGCCGGGATCGGCATCGCTTCGAGCACATACGACATCGTGGGATTCCCGCCCTTGCGCTTGGAAGATTCCACTCTGAAAGTGATGGCAGCAAATGCTCAAAACACCGCGCCCTCTCAGCGCTCCCGCGCCGTGTAAAGCGTCCTGAGCGCAGCATCCTTGCGGGTGACCTGGCGCTCTCGCGGCAGCCTCTAACAGCGAGGGGAAACCTTGGAGATCCATCCGGGCATCCCCTGGTACAGGCGCGTCTTCGGACGCGATGGAATCAGCCAGGCGAGAACCATGGGGGGGACATTCTGCGCCGCACCGGACCGGTCGAGATCGTCTCTTTCCGTTGAGCGCGCACCCTCCCCGGCAAGCCTGCGCGCCTTTCGCTTCTCCGCGGGGCATACTACCCTGAAGAGCAGGATGAAGACCGAGAAACGATCGACCCCCGGCAGCAAGACGCCAACGGCAGCGAAGCCGGCGAAGTCTGCTGCGTCCACCATGAAGTCCAAAGCCCCGCATCGCCACGCTGAGCCTGCACGGCCAGAGAGTGCCGGTAGACGCCGTTCTGAGAGCGAGCCAGGCGGCGCCGTTCAGGGCGCGGTGATCGGCAGGCGCGCCGCGGAACGCCTGCAACGCGGGCACCTCTGGGCCTACGCCTCCGATATCGAATCGCTCAGGATCGACGACCCGGAGAATCCCCCGGCACTGTTGCAAGTTGCCGACAACCGCGGCCTGCTGCTGGGCACCGCCCTTTACAGCCCTGCGTCGCAAATTGCGTTGCGGCTCATCTCGCGCGAAGCCATCGGCGAGCCGGAGTGGCTCGACCTGCTTTCGCAGCGGCTCACCGCGGCGATCGACCGCCGCCAGCAATTCCTTTCGCCGGAGACGGACGCCTGCCGGCTGTGCTTCAGCGAGGCCGATGCCCTGCCCGGCCTGGTGATCGACAAGTACGGTTCGCTGATCGTCGTGCAACGGCTGGCGCGGGGCCTGATGACGCCCGGCGTGCAGGAGCGGCTGGTCTCCGTTCTGCGCAGCCAACTTGCGCCCAGCGCCATTCTGGAACGGCCCGATCCGCGCATCCGCGAGTTGGAGGGCCTGCCCGCGCCCGGGGTCGAGCCGCTCTGGCAGACCAGCCGGCAGAAGAACGCGAATTCGTTCCGGGTGCAGTTCCACCTCAACGGTCTCAAGCTGCACTACGATGCCAATGCCGGCCAGAAGACCGGAGCCTTTCTCGACCAGCGTCTGAATTACGTAGCAGCGCGAGACTGGGCGCGGCAGCTCGGGACCACCGGACGCGCCCTGGACGTCTGCTGCTACCAGGGCGGATTTGCCCTGCACCTGGCCCAGGTCTGCCAGTCGGTCACCGGCATCGACGCCTCGCGCGCCTCACTCGAGGTGGCGGAAGAGAATCTGGAGGCCAATCGCGAGCGGCTTTCCGCGCAGGTGGACTGGCTGGCAGGCGACGCCTTCGCCGTGTTGCGCGACTGGTCGGACGCCGGCGAGCGCTACGACACCATCGTTCTCGATCCGCCGGCCTTCGCCAAGACACACCGCGCCGTGGAAGGCGCCCTGCGCGGTTACAAGGAGCTGAACCTGCGGGCGCTGAAGATGCTTCGTCCCGGCGGCCTGCTGGTCACCTGCTCGTGCTCGCACCACGTTTCGCCGGCCGATTTCGAGGCGGCGGTAGCCTCCGCGGCGGCCGATACGCACCGCCGCGTGCGCCTGCTGGAACGCCGCGGCGCCGCTCCCGATCATCCCGTGGTGTTGAACCTGCCGGAAACCGAATACCTGAAGTGCTTGGTGCTGGAGGTCGAGTAGGGACTGGAAGGACCGACAGCCTCACGCCGCTTGCGGCACAGCCGCCCGTCCCAACAGACGCAGCCACCAGCGGCGGCGCGGGGCGACCCCTTCTCGAGCGGCGACCTGTTCGGCCCGCAGATCCGCCAGAGCCTGCTTGACCTCAGTACGCAGCGAGTCGACCTCGAAGGCGCAGGAGCGAAGGTAGGCGGAGACCGTCAAGCCGCCTTCAGCGGCCCGCCGCTGCAACTGCTCACACTCGGCCACGCTCATGCGGATCGTGACGCTGGCCCGCTTGCGGCGATCCTCCGAGGAACTGGCCAAGCCGCCAGAGGGAGAGTTTGGCGTCGACCGCAGGAATGGCCCTTCCGCAGCTTGCGCAAGCTCGGGCTGAGGCGCTGGAACGCCCCGGCTGCCCATCCCGGAACCTCGGTGCGCCTGGAGTGCGCGCTCGTAGCTGAGCAGCGCCACGTCGTCATCAAGATCATCAAGCCAGGCCGGGGCCGACTGCCGTTGCGCGGGTGTCGGCTTTGCCGCAGCCCCTGTCAGCGCCGCCAGCACGCCCGCAAAGGTGGAGCGATCGGGCAGGGCTCCGGGGCTTACCGAGGGCGAGGACATATCCGGAGCATAGCGCCCTCATTGGAACTCCTTGAGCGCAAGCGGTCGACTTTCGCTGCCCGCAATCCCGGGACGAAACTGGAGGCAGAACCATTCCCGATTTGGAGCGGGACGCGAGGCCCTGTGCTCTCCCGGGGACCGGGCTATCCCTCGAGCTTGCCGCGAGAGATGCGGCGATTGCGGAACCACTTGGCCACACCCAGGCTGAAGAGCATCAGCCCAAAGGGGATGCACATCAACACCACGATCAGGGCAAACCAGCCGCTGTTGGTGGTGGCGCCGGTGCTGGTGTAGCCGCCCAGCACGGTGAGCAGCAGAACGGCCGCGACAACCCCGGTGGCGACAATCAGGCCGCCCCACCGCAAAAGTTCGCTGGTGCCATCGCTGGGCATCTGCCCGGGGCGGGCGACAACGCTTCGATCTCTTCGGGAACCGGCGGGCATCGGAGTCTCTAGATAGATTAGCTCTGCGCCAGGCGCAGCATGACGTACGTGACTACGCCGGTAACAGAGACGTAAAGCCACAGGGGAAAAGTCCAGCGCGCGATCTTGCGATGTTGCGGAAAGCGCCCGGTGAGCGAGAAGAAGAAGGTGACCAGCACCAGCGGCAACGTGAGGGTAGCCAGGATGATATGGCTGGCGAGCAGCCACAGATAGGGAATGCGGTAGGCGGCATGGAGGGGGTAGCGAATGTCGCCGTGCAGCGCGTGATGCGCGATGTAGCCGATCAGAAACAGGACGGAGAAGCCAAAGGCCGTCATCATCGCCTTGCGGTGCGCCCCGATACGGCGGGCGCGAATGAATGTGAAGCCGATGAGCAGGGCGATGGCGGCGCATCCGTTCATGGCCGCATTGAGCGCGGGCAGAAAGGCGTACTGCTGGCTGGTAGCGGCAGCCGGATGGATGTAGATGAGCCAGAAGAGGAAAAGCGAGGCCGCAATGCTGATGGCGATGATGGCGGCGATGGCCCGCCCGGTGCCGGGCGCTGCGGTCGAGCTCGGAGCGGCGATCGTCATGGTCAGCCTCGCGCGCAGATCATCAGCGTGGTAAAGAGCAGGGGCAGGTAGAGCACGCTGACCTTGAGCAGATCGCGGGCCAGCATGCGGCTCTCCATCTCCGAGCGGGCGCGCAGGATCCCCGCAAACCGAATGGTGTAGGCCAGGTACACCAGGCCGAGCAGGGTGGCGACGATGGCGTATGCGGGCCCCGCCATACCCAGCTTCCAGGGAATGAGGCTGACGGGAATCATCAGCACGGCGTAGAAGAGAGCTTCGACCACCGTGGACCAGCCGTCGGGCTGCACCACCGGGAGCATGCGAATGCCGGCCTTGCGGTAGTCGTCGCGGTAGAGCCAGGCAATGGACATGAAGTGCGGAAACTGCCAGACAAAGAGAATGGCGAAGAGCGCCACCGCCGGCCACTCAATGCGCGGCCGTGCCGCTGCCCAGCCCAGCAGGGGTCCCATGGCTCCGGGAAAGGCGCCGATGAAGGTGGCCAGCGAGGTGACGCGTTTCAGCGGGGTGTAGATGGCCACGTACAGAAACGCGGTGATGAGCGCCAGCACCACGGTCAGCAGATTGGTATGGGTCAACAGCCAGAAGGCGCCCAGGCCGATAGCCCCCAGGCCGGCCAGGATGCCGGTGCGCAGCGAGACGCGGCCGGAGGCAAGCGGGCGGTCGGCGGTGCGGGTCATCAGAGCGTCGGTGGTGCGCTCCAGGGCCTGGTTGAGCGCGCCGGCGCCGGCGGAGACCAGGCCGATCCCCATAAGCGTGTCGATGAGCCCGCGTTGCAGGCTGGAGATACCCGACTGCATGGAGCCGAGATAGTAGCCGCCCCAGCCGGTAACCAGCACCAGCCCAACGACTTTGACCTTGAAGAGCTCGCGCAGATCCTGAATGAGCAGCGCCGTGGCGCCGGGACGCGGAGCGTGCAGGGCATGATCGGGCTGCGGAGCGGGAAGCGGCGCGGCGATCTCCGGAGAGCGAGCGGCCTGGGAAGCAGGAGTCATTACGGGGTGTGGCTGGGCGGCAGACGAAAGGGGAGACTGACGACCTGTCTCCATGATAGCAAGGCTGGCCAAATCCCCGCTCTCGGCCCCTCGTGGCGGACCCTGGAGCGGGGAGGACACCCCGGGGCATCGGGATCTTGAGGCAAGAACCGGTCATGTGCCAAAGCATCGCCGGATGAATTAGAGTGCATAGCAGCCGCAATTCAATCATTTGTGTGAATTTAGGCTGGGCAGAGGATATCTGCGCAAAATCCCCGGAGGCACGATGCCCGTCGCCATTCCCGTCGAGCGCCGCACGCGCATACGGTTCTTTCTCTGCTTCTGGCTGTTTGTGCTGAGCGCGATCTCATTTCTCGACCGCACCAATATCTCCATCGCGGGTACGCAGCTCAGCCATCAGTTCGGACTCGGGAATCAGCGGCTGGGCTGGATCTTCTCGGCATTTCTCATCGGCTATGCCAGCTTCCAGTTGCCGGCGGGCGTGCTGGCGGTGCGGCTGGGGCCGCGCAAGGTCCTCACCGGCGGAGTGCTGGTGTGGGCGTTCTGCAACGTGCTGACGGCGCTGCTGCCTTCCGGGTTTGCCCAGGCGGTGCTGCTGTTGATCGCGGTGCGCTGCGCCCTGGGCCTGGCGGAGGCGGTGATCTATCCCGCGGCCAACCAGTTTGTGGCCCGCTGGGTTCCGCAGAAGGAGCGCGGCTTCATCAACGGCCTGATCTTCGCCGGCGTGGGCGCAGGCAGCGGCCTGACGCCGCCGCTGCTCACCTGGATCATCCTCACCTGGGGCTGGCGCGCGGCCTTCTGGTTCGATGCCACGCTGGGCGCGCTGGGCGCCATTGTCTGGTGGATGATCGCACGCGACCGGCCCGAGGAGCATCCCGCGGTAAGCCCGCTGGAACGGCAGGAGATTGAGCAGGGGCTGACCAGTTACGCAACCGCGGCCAAGGGGGCGGCCCAGGTGGACGAGCACAAGATCTCGTGGCGGGCGATGCTCTCGCGGATCGATCTGCCGGCGCTGATGCTGAGCTACTTTGCCTTTGGCTACGTGGCCTGGGTGTTCTTCAGCTGGTTTTATCTGTACATGGCCCAGGCGCGCGGGCTGAACCTGAAGACCAGCGCCTACTTCACCATGATGCCGTTTCTGTGCATGACGCTGTTCTGCCTCGGCGGAGGCGCGCTGAGCGACCGGCTGACCAGGACCGTGAACCTGCGCACCGGGCGCTGTTACCTGGCCGCGGTGGCCATGCTCTTGACGGCGATCTTCCTGGTGCTCGGCTCGCGCGTGCAGGATGCTTTTACGGCGGCGGTGCTGCTGGCGCTGGGCGCGGGCTGCCTCTACCTGTCGCAGAGCTCCTTCTGGTCGGTTTCGAGCGACCTCGCCGGGAAGAATTCCGGCGTCTTCTCCTCGCTTGTGAACATGGCCTGTCAGATCGGCGCGGCGCTCACGGCATCGCTGACACCATGGCTGGCCCTGCACTTCAGTTGGAAAATGCCGTTCGCTGTCGCGGCGGGGCTCGTGCTGCTGGGGTCTGCGGCATGGCTGCTGGTGCATCCGGAACGGCCGCTCGAGGTGTAGCGCGGCGGGCCCCGCCGCCCGGGTGGCAAGCCGGGCCTTTGCTACCCTGAAGAGGTACTGTCATGGCCCCTCCCACTGCATCCCTGCCCGCGCTGAGCGCGGAAGAACTCGCCCGCTACGCGCGGCACCTGATCCTGCCGGAGGTGGGACTCGAGGGGCAGCAGCGGCTGAAAGCGGCGCGCGTGCTGTGCGTGGGCGCAGGCGGGCTGGGATCGCCGCTGGCCTTCTATCTGGCCGCGGCCGGCGTCGGCACGCTGGGCCTGGTGGACTTCGACGTAGTGGACGCCAGCAACCTGCAGCGCCAGATCCTGCACGCGACAAGCGACGTGGGACGCAAGAAGCTGGACTCCGCGGCGGAGAAGCTGACGGCGCTCAATCCGGGCGTGCGTGTCGTCAAGCACGAGACGCTGCTGACCAGCGCCAACGCGCTGGAGATCGTTGCGGACTACGATATCGTCGCCGACGGCACCGACAACTTCCCTACCCGCTACCTGGTGAACGACGCATGCGTGCTGGCCGGCAAGCCCAACGTATATGGCTCGATCTTCCGCTTCGAGGGCCAGGCCAGCGTCTTCGCCGCCAAGGACGGGCCGTGTTACCGCTGCCTCTATCCCGAACCTCCGCCGCCGGGCATGGTGCCGAGCTGCGCGGAGGGCGGCGTGCTCGGCATTCTGCCTGGCTTGGTGGGTGTGATGCAGGCCACCGAGGTCATCAAGCTGGTGCTGGGTCAGGGCGAGCCGCTGATCGGCCGCCTGCTGCTGATCGACGCACTGGCCATGCGCTTCCGCGAACTCAAGCTGCGCAAGAATCCGGAGTGCCCCGTATGCGGCGCACATCCGACCGTGAAACAACTGATCGACTACAACCAGTTCTGTGGCGTCAACCCGCAGGACGCCCAGGAGAAGACATTGCAGAACGGCATCCCTCAGATCACCGTACACGAGCTGAAACAACGCCTGGACGCAGGCGACGATCTGTACATCCTCGACGTGCGCGAGCCCTACGAGTACCAGATTGCCAATCTGGGCGGCAAGCTCATCCCGCTGAACGACGTTCCCCAGCGAATGGGCGAGATCGATCGCGAGCGCGAGATCGTTGTGCACTGCCGGATGGGCGGACGCAGCCAGCGGGCCGCGGAGTTCCTCGCCCAGAACGGCTTCCGCAATGTGAAGAACCTGGCCGGCGGAATTCACGCGTGGGCCGAACAAGTGGACCCCACGATGCCGAAGTACTAGGCGCTGGCTCAAGGCGCGTGGGTCAACATGCGGTGCAGCCAGGAGGCGCGCCGGTAGAGGGTTTGCCCGTCTTGATTGAGGATGGCAAGCTCTCTGCCCCCGTTCAGGAGCAACCAGCGTTCGCTGTGGACCGCGCTGCCGGCGCCCGCCTCCAGGCTGCGGATCGCGAGCGTGAATGAGTCCGTTGTGAGTTGCGCCGTGTACACCCGTGCCGGCGCATCGTTCTGCGCGTCAGGATCGGTCCACGAATGCTCGCGGCCGTCCGCAATCATGTGAAAGCTGACGTATTCGCTGGCGGACGGAAGCGTCTCGTCCATCACGTTGCCTCGAACCCGCAGCTCCATCTGCTCGGGCATCCAGGTTTCGCCGCTCGCGCGGAGCCACACGCCGTCGAAGCCTGACGGCGGCGGCCGAAAAGCGGCGTAGACCAGGAAGACGATGAACACGAGCGCAAGCAGCGAGCCAAGCAAGGCGACGGTTCGCCGCGCATTCCTGGCAGCGCTGTTGGCGACCGATGGGCTCACGCCAGGAGTTTACTCCTGACTCCGGGGACTCCCGCGTGTCCCCCCGGAGATGTTGTATGCTGCGGGCAGCATGAAAGACATTTATGTAAATGACCTGGCCGGATTTGACGAGAGCCGGCAATTCGATTCGTTTTTTCTCGTGCTGGCGAAGCAGCAGCGCATGACCCGCCAAAACAAGCCCTATCTGAGCCTGGTGCTGGGCGACAAGACCGGACAGATGGAAGCGCGCGTCTGGGAGATGAACGATCCGCGCATCTCCAGGGACTTCGAGCGCGGCGACACCGTAAAGATTCGCGGCTGCGTTTCCCGCTTCGACGAGCGCTGCCAGATCAAGGTGGACCAACTGCGCAAGACGCAGCCGGGCGAGGTGGACAAAGGCGATTTGCTGCCCTGCACGACGCACGATATCGACGAGCTGTGGGCGCAGTTGCAGGCAGTGATCGGCAGCATGACGAACCCCGACCTGCAACGGCTGCTGCAGGCGGTGCTGGCCGAACCGGAGATCGCGCAGGCCTATCGCGAGGCCCCAGCGGCGCGGCAACTGCATCACGCCTGGCTGGGCGGGCTGCTGGAACACGTGGTGAGCCTCCTGGGACTCGCCGAGCGTGTGGCCGCGCATTACCCAATTCTGGATCGCGATCTGCTCCTCACCGGGGTCATCCTGCACGACATCGGCAAAACGCGCGAGCTGAGCTGGGGCACAGGCTTTGATTACACCGTCGAAGGCGTGCTGCTGGGGCACATCCAGATGGGCGTGGACATGGTGGAGAAAGCGGCGGCAAGCCTGCCGGCATTTCCGGAGCGGCTGCGCACGCTGGTGCTGCACCTGATCCTGTCGCACCACGGCAAGCTGGAGTTCGGCTCGCCCAAGCTGCCCATGGTTCCCGAGGCGCTGGCGCTCAACTTTGTGGACGACTTCGACGCCAAGATGATGGCCGTGGCGCAGGAGTTTGAAAAATCGGCGCGCGAAGGTCGGGCCGCGGACGAGCTGACCGGGAAGGTGTGGTCGCTCGACAACCGGCAGATGCTGAATACGAAGGAGTGGTTGAAGGGCGGGGCCTAGTTTCCTGCGTTCGCGCTCGACCGGCAGCCAACGCTTCCCACCTTGCACGCGAGCAAGCTGCGCGGAGGATGGCGCGAGGAGCTTTGCGGCCGGTCAGCTCAGGCGCTCAAAGATCCCGGCGGCGCCCATGCCCCCGCCCACGCACATCGTCACCATCCCGTACCGCAGCTTCCGCTCTTTGAGCCCGTGAAGGAGGGTCGCGGTCAGTTTGGCGCCCGTACACCCGAGCGGATGGCCCAGCGCGATGGCGCCGCCGTTCACGTTCACCTTGGCGGGGTCCAGGCCCAGGGTGCGGATCACGGCCAGCGCCTGCGCCGCGAAGGCTTCATTCAACTCGATCAATTCGATGTCCTCGAGCTTGAGGCCGGCGCGCTTCAGCGCTTTGGGCACCGCGGCCACCGGGCCGATGCCCATCTCTTCCGGCAGAACACCAGCCACGGCGTAGGCCACCAGGCGCGCCATCGGTTGGAGCCCCAGCTCGCGCGCCCGCCCGGCTTCCATCAGCACGGCAGCAGCGGCGCCGTCAGAAGTCTGCGAGGAGTTGCCGGCGGTCACCGATCCGCCCGCATGAAAGACCGGCTTCAACTTCGCCAGCGCCTCGGCGGAGGTGTCGGCGCGCGGCCCTTCATCGGCGGCGAAGCTCTTCTCTTCGATGCGCAGCTTTCCGGGCTTGCCGTCGGGGCGTGCGCTCGCCACCGGAACCGGAATCAGCTCCTGATCGAAGCGGCCCGTCTTTTGCGCGGCCAAAGCCTTTTGGTGGCTGGCAAGGGCGAAGGCGTCCTGATCGTCGCGGCTCACGTTGTAGTGGCGGGCGACGCGCTCGGCGGTGAGCCCCATGGTGAGCAGCGCGGCCGGATAGTGCTCCGCGATCCAGGGGTTCGGGCTGGGCTTGGCCCCACCCATGGGAATGACGCTCATCGATTCCACCCCGCCCGCGACGACCACCCGGCAGCCCCCGGCGCGAATGCGCTGATCGGCCTGGGCGATGGCTTCCAGGCCGGAGGCGCAGAGGCGATTGACGGTGACGCCGGGAATCTCCACGGGCAGTCCGGCGCGCAGAATGGCCCAGCGCGCGGGGTCCCATCCCTGCTCGCCCTCGGGCTGCGCGCAGCCCAGAATCACGTCATCGATCTCGCGAACATCGAGCCCGGGCGTCCTGTCCAACGCTCCGCGCAGTGCAATGGCAGCCAGATCGTCGGGGCGGGTGGTGGAGAGAGCGCCCTTGGGCGCGCGGCCTACCGGCGTGCGAACGGCGCTGACGAGAACGGCTTCAGACATGGGAACTCCTCAATGCAGGCAACGAGGGGACAAGGGAACAAGACAACTGCTGCACCGTAAGATGCTGCAGCTAATCCGGGGGCATCGCCAGCAGGGTCCAGGCGCCTTTGGCAAAGAAATGGTAGACCGTCTTGTGGTCGATCGTCGAATCGGCGAGAGCGTCGTGATCGATGAGCGGGGGGCGCGGATCGAGCCCGGCCTGGGCTTGATGCACCTGCTGAGGCGAGGCCGGATCGATGGCCCAGTTGAACCCCAGCACGTGCGTGCCGCCGTTCATCTGCAACCGCTCCGTCTCAGGCGCGGAGGAAAGCTCGAAGGGCTCGGCAGCCGAGCGGGAAGCAAAGAAGACCAGCAGCGAGGTAGTGCCTTTGACCGAACAGAGCACGGCCCAATCGGAGGAGCCGGGGCTCTCAAAGCTGCCGTGAACGGCATTCTCCGGGTGATAGGCCTCGTAGGTCTGCGGGATCAGGCAGCCGCGGCTCGTGAGAGCGGCGCTGATCGCGGGCGGCAGGCTGGGAAACGAGGCCGGCGGCAGATGGCGGATGAGATAGGGAACGGACTGGCCGTCGATGACGACGTGGCCGGAAACATCGAGCTGCGGCAGGGCCTGCTGCGCGGCGCAGCACAGGGGCGATGCGAGCAGGCACATCAGCGCGAGAATGTGCGGTTTGATTCGCATCGCGGGCCCCAGCAGTTCCCAACCTGAAGCAACGGGACTTTGCGCAAACTGACGTTTCGAAAGGCTTGCGCCGTTACTTCTCTCCAATGACCTTTGCGGCCGCGTCGATCTGCTCGCGGGTGTTGACCTCAGTGGCGCACCAGAGCGTGCAGTTGGCCAGTTCCGGATACCAGCGGGAGAGATCGGCGCCGCCCACAATCTTGTTGCGCAGAAGCCGCTGGCTCAACGCCGCAGGCGTCTCTTCCGTCTGGAGGACGAACTCATGGAAGCGCGGGGCCCCTTGGAAGCGCAGCTTCGCGCCGGAATGCGCGCTAAAGGCTTTGGCCGCGTAATCGGACTTGGCCAGGTTGTGCTCGGCCAGCTCGCGTATGCCTTCCTTGCCGTACACCGCAAGAAAGATGGTGGCCATGAGCGCCACCAGTGCCTGGTTCGTGCAGATGTTGGAGGTGGCCTTCTCGCGGCGAATGTGCTGCTCGCGGGTGGCCAGGGTTAGCACGTAGCCACGGTTGCCCGCGCCATCGACCGTCTGGCCGGCAAGGCGTCCGGGCATCTGGCGGACGTACTTCTCCTTGGTGGCGATAACCCCGCAGAACGGGCCGCCGTAGCTGAGCGCGACGCCGAAAGACTGCGCCTCCATGCTGACGATGTCGGCCTCGACCGGCGGGCGCACAACGCCCAGCGAAACGGCCTCGGCAATGGAGACGATGAGCAGCGCGCCCCGGGCGTGGGCGATCTCGGCGATGGCGGGAATGTCTTCAAGAATGCCGAAGAAATTCGGGCTCTGCACCAGCACAGCGGCGGTCTCGTCGGTGACGGAGTCCACCAGCGCCTTCATGTCGATGCGGCCGGTCTCGGCGTCGTAGCCGACCAGGGTGGTGGGCAGGCCCTGATGCTTGGCGTAGGTGGCCAGCACCTCGCGGTACTCGGGATGCACGGTGCTGGCGACCACGGCCTTGTGGCGTCCGGTGACGCGCACAGCCATCATCACCGCTTCGGCCGCGCCCGTCGAGCCGTCGTACATGCTGGCGTTGGCCAGATCCATGCCGGTGAGCTCGGCGATCATGGTCTGAAATTCAAAGATCGCCTGGAGTGTGCCCTGGGTGATCTCGGCCTGGTAGGGCGTGTAGCTGGTGAGGAACTCGCCGCGCTGCACCAGCGAGTCGATGACGACCGGCCGGTAATGGCGATAGGCGCCGGCGCCGAGGAAACTGGCGTAGTCGGTGGCGTTCTTCTGGCCGGCGGCGCGGAAGTAATCGACGATCTCACTCTCCGCCTGCTGGCGGGGAATCTCGAGATCGCGCTCCAGGCGGTACTCGGCGGGAATGATGGCGAAGAGATCGTCGATGGTCGCAGCGCCGATCTCGGCGAGCATCTGCTCGCGCTCGGCAGGCGATTTGGGCAGGTAACGCATGGCTAGCCTTTAGCTTTCAGCTTTCAGTTGAGAACCGGTATGCAAAGCGCAGTGAATCTGTGAATTGCTCTCCACTCAGGTGCGGCTGTGCCGGAGGCCTGAAAACTGAGAGCTGACGGCGGACAGATTAATGGCCTGTCTCTTCCGCAATGAAGGACTCGTAGGCGGCGGCATCGAGGAGGTTCGTGACCTCGTTCGGATCGGCAAGCTTCACCTTGATGATCCAGGTGCCGTGCGGATTCTCGTTGATCTTGTCGGGAGCGTTTTTCAGCTCCTCATTCACGGCGGTTACGGTGCCGGTGACCGGAGAAAACAGATCGCTGACGGCCTTGACGCTCTCCACCGAGCCGAAGGGGGTGTTGGCGGTTACCTGGTCGCCAACCTTAGGGGCATCGACGTAGACGATATCGCCGAGCGAGTTCTGGGCATAGTCGGTGATGCCGATGGCGCCGGTGGCGCCGTCGATCCATTCGTGTTCCCGGGTGTAGCGGTACTCCGTGGGATAGGCCATTCAATCTGCTCCTTGAAGGAAAAGCAAGATCATAGTTTACTCCCCGGGGCCGGGGAAAAGAGGGCGCGGAAAACGGGTCGGCGGGGCATCGGCCCTGCAGACCCACAGGGCAGCGATAAGGCCAGCACTGCGGCGACTGCCACGAAATTGTTTTTCTGCTTGACGGTCTCATACGCGGATGGGCATACTCTCGAACTGTCATCGAGCGGTGCTGCTTCCCCGGCACCGGCGAAAGCTGGCATATTTTATGGATCTGGTCCTGCTGCGCATCCTCTTCGTCGCCCTTTTTGCCACCGTCTGCTTTTTCCTCCATCCCTTCGGGATTCCCTACGGTTGGCTTTCTGCCCTGGCCGGTGCCGCCGCCGCGTCCGCGGTCATCGTCTTCGAGCTGCGGGTGCGCGCGCTCACGTTGCGGCGGCTGATCGGGGCGGTGGCGGGCAGCGTGCTGGGCATCGTGGGCGCCGCTTTGTTCTGCCTGGTGCTGCGCACCGCCCCCATCTCCGCGCAGGACTCGGCAGTGCTGCAGATCTTCGTGCTGCTGCTGATGACCTACGTAGGCCTGCTGGTGGGCGCCAGCAAGGGCGACCTGCTCAACCCGGCGGCGCTCGGCACTATCTTCGCTTCGGACAAACCGACGCGGCGCACCGCCAAGGTCCTCGATACCAGCGTGATTATCGACGGGCGGATCGCGGACATCGCCGAGGCCGGATTTATCGACGGCACGCTGGTGGTTCCGGAGTTTGTGCTGCGCGAACTCCAGGTAGTAGCCGACTCCACGGACGGCTCCAAGCGGCAGCGCGGCCGCCGCGGCCTGGACATGCTCCAGCGGATGCAGTCCAACGCCACCATTCAGGTGCAGATCGTGCCCGACGACTTTCCCTCGATCCGCGAAGTGGACCTGAAGCTGCTGGAACTGGCCAAGAAGTGGGAAGCCAAGGTGGTCACCAACGACTTCAACCTGAACAAGGTGGCCCACCTGCATCACGTCGAAGTGCTGAACATCAACGACCTGGCCAACGCCCTCAAGCCTGTGGTGCTGCCCGGCGAGAAGATGAACGTGGTCATCCTGAAGGAAGGCAAGGAGTACAACCAGGGAGTCGGCTACTTGGACGACGGCACCATGGTGGTAGTGGATCACGCGCGCAAACTGATCGGGCGTCCGGTGGAGATCGCCGTGACCAGCGTGCTCCAGACGGCCAGCGGCAAGATGATCTTCGGCAAGCTGGACGAGAACGGGCGCGGTACGATGACGGCACTCCAGGAAGCGGCGGAGACGGCGCGCTAGACCCCACCTCGGCGCAGCCTGGCCGCGACGCCTCATCTCGTAGAGGTTGGCGGGAAAGGCCCGGGTGAATCGCCCCGCTTCCGCAGGTTGCCGCTACAGGAAAGGCCCGGGACGATTCCCGGGCCTTTCGCCGTTCCGAAGAGCGGACCGCCGCTATTGCTGCTGATTCTGCGGCTGAGCCTGGTTCTGGGGCTGTGCCGGCTGAGGTGCCGGGGCGGGCGCGCCGGCCACCGGCGGCGCAATGGTCATCTGCGGCACGGGCTCTGGAGCCTTGGGCGCGTTCCTGCCGGTTTCGGAGTAGCGCGTCTTTTCGCCAGTCGTGGTCGCGTGCTTTTCCTTCTTTTTGCTGGTGTCGCCGCTCAGTCCCAGAGGAGCGGACTGGGCCTGGCGATTGGCGACCTCGGCCGCATCGGGCGGGGCCGGAGTCATAGGATTGGCCGCCGGAGCCTTGGATTTCTTCTTCTTCTTGTTCTTCCGGCTCCTCTCGTACCGTGAACGATCGCTGAAGCGGGTCTTCTTCTCCTGCACGACAGGCTCCAGCGGATTGGGCGGTTCCGCGGCATTGGCCGACTCGGGCAGCGCCCCGGCATTCACCGTGTTGCTGGACTCGTCGGTAGCCGTGGGCAGCGTCTCAAGGGGCGCTTGGCCAAAGCGGATCTTCTCCTTCTTGCCAGGCTTCTGGACCTTACCGTCCTTCTTCTTCTCGGTCTTGCTGCGGAAGCCGCGGGTGTTCTCGCGATAACGGACGCGCTCCACCTTAGCCCTCTTCTTGGGCGAAGGCGGCACGTAGGCACTAAACACCGGCTTGGTTTCGTTGGGGCTGGCGCCGCTATCTTCGTATCCCGGCTTGATGTCGATGAAGGCCTCTTCGCGCATCTTGGTGAGATAGGCGCGGATAGCCGGCTCCATGAGGCTCATGTAGAGGGCCTGATCGACCTGGTCCTCAACCTGGTTGAAGGGCTGCACGCCGGCCGGGGTGTGCTGGGTGACCTTCAGGATGATCCAGCCCTGGCGGGTGCGGATGGGCTGTGTCCACTGGCCGGCATTGAGAACAAAGGTCTTCTCCTCCAGCACCTTGGCCAGCGCGCCGCGGCGGAACTGTCCGAGATCGCCCCCCGAAGCTGCGGTGGGGCCGTTACTGAAGCGGCGGGCCAGTTCGGCGAAGTCGCCGCCCGAATTCAGGCGCGCTTCAATATCGTCAGCCTTGGCCTTCGCCTCCGCCACCTTGGCGGCATCGTCCTGCCCATTGGCGCCGGCCGCGCCGGTCGAGATCAGGATCTCACTCAGGTGAATGCTCTCCGGCTGCTGAAAGTCCTGCTTGTGCTCCTCGTAGTACTGCCGCGCCTGGCCGGGGGTGATCTGAATGCGCGAACCCACCTCCTGCCGCATCACGTCCTGGGTGATGATCTGGTTGCGGATGTTCTGCTTGAAGTCGGCGTAAGAGACGCCCTGCTCTTCGGCAGCCTTCTGCAAGTCCTCGAGCGAGGCAAGGTGGTACTGCTTGCGGATGTCGTCCAGGCGCTTGATCAGTTCGGTGTCGCCGGTAATGCCCAGTTCCTTGCCTTTGGAAAGCCAGAGCTGCTGGTCGATCAGGTCGCGGAGCAGGTTGCGGCGGGCGTCCGCCATCTCCTGCATGGTTTCGCCGCGCTGCCGGCCCTCGTTATCCAACTGCTGCAAGGCAGTGTCGTAGTCGGTCTGGGTGATGATCTGATCGTTGACGCGCGCAATGATCTGTTCGACGACCGTACCGCCGAACGGGCTGGAAGACTGCGCGGCCTGGTTCTGCGCCGCGATGGGCAGGGCGCATAGGGCGGCGCCCAGGACCAGGGCCGCAGAAGTGTAGAGAAATCTTGAGGTCATAAAGTCCGTGTGGGCGAAGAGTCGCCTGGAGACAGGATTTTTCGCCACTGATTGCATAGACGACATTGTAAATGGCAGGCGAGCGGAGGGCGATTTTCTCTGGCTGATGGCATGAACAGGGGTTGAGATGGGGTAAAAAAACGGCCGTCCGCGCGAGACCCCGCAGCGCAGCCCGGCGCGCTCCCGCTACCCACTCCGGGGCCGCGGCCGTCTAATCTCTCGGTGCTATACTTTAGCCCGAGACAGCCCTGCATAAGGCGTGGGCGGTCTTCCAATGGTTCCAGGCCTTGCCGGAGGATGGGCAAGGTCAAATTTTTAGCAAGCCTGGGTGGCGGAACAGCCGGCTTCAGGTCTGGAAGATTGGGGGCCGAGAAGCGTCCGCCGCAGTCACCGTCTGGAGGTCCGTCCCTATATGACGTCCCGCGCCCGCCGCGCATTTTTCGCCATCGTTCTCTTCTTTTCAGTCTGTGCCTTGGCGGGCACGGTACTGCAGCGCAAGGTCGGTGCGCAATCCTCCGCGGACGAAAGCCAGCTCCGCGACAGCCTCAAGCAGTTCACCGATGTCTACACCCTGGTCGAGCAGAACTATGCCGAGCCGATCACCGGCGACAAGGCCCAGGACGTGATCTTCGATGGGGCCATCCCCGGCATGCTGCACGTGCTCGATCCGCACTCCAACTTCTACGATCCCAAGGCCTATGCGCGCCTGCGTGAAGATCAGCGCGGGCACTATTACGGCGTGGGCATGGTGATCCAGCAGCAGAATAATAAGGTTTACGTGGTCACCCCCTACGAGGGCACGCCCTCGTTCCGCGCCGGCATCCATCCCGGGGACATCATCTCGGCGGTGGACGGCAAGAGCACCGACGGCTGGTCGAGCGACCAGGTGGCCAAGGCTCTGAAGGGCCCCAAGGGCACCCACGTGCAGATCTCCGTGATTCGCTACGGCCAGGCCAAGCCGCTGCAATTTGACCTGGTCCGCGCCGAGATTCCGCATCCCTCAGTCGATCTGAAGTACGAGATTCGTCCCGGCGTCGGCTACATCCACCTCACCCAGTTCCAGGAGACGACCGGGCAGGAGATGAGGGATGCCATTGACAGCTTTGGCAACCTGAAGGGTCTGGTTCTGGACCTGCGCGGCAACCCCGGCGGCCTGCTGAGCCAGGCGGTGGATGTCTGCGATCACCTGCTGGCCAAAGGCCAGGTGATTGTCTCGCAGCGCGGGCGCGCCTATCCGGACCAGGTCTATACCGCAACCCATGGCAACGGCGGCAAGACCTTCCCCATCGTGGTGCTGGTGAACAACAATACCGCCTCGGCAGCGGAGATTGTCTCTGGCGCGCTTCAGGATCACGACCGCGCCTTGATCGTCGGGCAGACCACCTTCGGCAAGGGCCTGGTGCAGACCGTCTACAACCTGAGCGACGACACCGGCCTCGCCCTGACCACCTATCACTACTACACGCCCTCGGGCCGCCTGATTCAGCGCAACTATAACGGCGTTTCGCTGTACGACTACTACTACAACCACGCCGGCGCGCTGGCGGCCAACTCCTCCAACCGCGAGGTAAAGCTGACCGATTCCGGCCGCACGGTCTACGGCGGCGGCGGCATCACCCCCGACGAGAAAATCGAACCGCCGAAGAGCAATAAGTTCCAGGACGAGCTCACCTACAAGGACGTGTTCTTCCACTTCGCGCCCGTCTATCTGGCCAATCACGCCGTCGACAAGAACTTCCAGGTGGACGACGCGGTGATGAACCAGTTCAAGAAGTTCCTTGGCGAGAAGGGCGTAGATTTCACCAATGCGGATATCGCATCGAACCTGGACTGGCTGAAGGCGCACATCAAGCAGGAGCTCGTGACTATCCAGTTCGGCCAGGAGCAGGGCCTGCGGGTGCTGGCCGACTGGGATCCCATGATCCAGAAGGCGATTACCTACCTTCCCGAGGCACAGGCACTCGAGAATCACGCGCAAAAGGTGCTGGCAGAAAAATCGGGCGCTCGCAGCGAGGGCGAAAGCCTGGCCCACCGCGACTGACCGCAGCCGATCGGAACACCAGGGCCGCCCGCCGGGCGGCCCTTTTACTTTTCCGTCAACATTTGGGCGTAAGCTTTCACCATCGCGGCTGCGTCTATCCAGATGAAGGCAGCTTTTCAACGGAACTAACGATCCCCGCCTGTCGTACTTTCTGCTATCGACGATTGGTTGCGGGGCCGGTATGCGCGCAGGACGCGCACGCTGGAAAAGGAACCCGGCCGAGGAGGAGTTATGACCGGCAACCAGATGGAATCCGCACCGGCCCTGGACACGACTTCCCTGGACACGACTTCGAAGATCGTGGAGGCAGGAAGCCTCGTCCCAAGCGAGTTGACCCGGGGCAACGAACAGTTGTTCCTGGAGAAACTCATTCCGCTCGTCCGCCAGACGGATCTCGAACTGGCGATGGACACGGTGGAGAGGATCGACGCTGCGGGTCTCTCCGCCCTGATCAAGCTCTACTGCGAAGCCACCAATTCGGGTCACCGCTTTACCGTCTCCCGCGCCCGGCGCCATGTCCGCGAAGTTCTTTGCCTGGTTGGACTTGACCGCCTCCTGCTGGATGCCGAGGAGCGCTTGGAGCCCAGCTTGGAGCGCTCCGCCGCCTGAGCGCGCGGCCACCGAAGTTCCCTTTTCCCCTTCCATGCACCCGATCCCAGACTCGCGCCCGACGAATGTTTCTCCTCGAGTAAGAGTCTGCTGCGCCACGCCCAGGCAACTTTTCTCGGAGGAAAAGCTTCCAACCCATCAGCATCTTTTCCCCGGACTATGCCCAGATCGAAGCGCTCCCACGAGAAGACATGGCGCGAATACCTGCCTTTCTACAGAAACTGAATTCGAACCGGGCCCATGCAGACTCCGATTTTGGCTCCGCTGACCACGCCGGTGATCGTCCGGGAAGGCCCGGCTGGCCCGAGTCCTGCCGAGCAATGGTTCTCCTGCTCCTGCTGGCCCTGACGGCCTTGCCGGGCTGGGCCGACAAGATGGGCGCGCCGTATGGCGGGAATGGCCCGGCGTCGCTCAAGAACCTGACCCTGGAGCAGCTCGGCAAGATCGAAGTCACGACCTACAGCAAGCTTCCCACGGAGCTATGGAATACCCCGGCTGCGGTCTACGTGATTACCAGCGAGCAGATTCGCCGCTCGGGCGTCACCAACATCGCCGACGCGCTGCGGCTCGCGCCTGGTGTGGAAGTGGGGCGCATGACCTCCACCACCTGGGCGGTTGGCATCCGGGGGCTGCAGAACAATTTTTCAAAATCCGTACTGGTGCTGATCGACGGACGCAATGTCTACACCCCCCTGTTCGCAGGCGTGTACTGGGACGTGCAGGACATGCCGCTCGACCTCATCGACCGGATCGAGGTGATTCGCGGGCCGGGAGGCACGGTCTGGGGACCGAATGCAGCCAATGGGGTGATCAACATCATCACCCGCAACTCCGTCGATACGCGCAGAGTGGAAGCCGATGGCCTGGTAGGCAATCAGGATCGCACACTCGATGACGTGGAAGTAGGCGGCGGCAGGTCGGCCTTCAGCTATCGCTTCTTCGGCCGCGGCTTTGCGCGCCGCCACGAATACCATACCAACGGCATCAATGACGATAACTGGCACCAGGAGCGGTTCGGGTTTCGCGCCGATGGCGTTCGCGGCCAAGATTCCTATTTTCTGGAGGGCCAGATCTACGGCGGCACCTCGCCCCACATCGTCGGCGTGACTCCGTACGAAGACCGGACCACGGGAGGCGATCTCAACTTCCGCTGGCAGCGCGATGTGACCACGCACTCCGGTTTCTATCTCCAGGGCTATGTGGACCGCACGCTGCGAACCAATGCCGAGATCAATGAAACCCGCGACACCTTCGATGTGGAAGGTGTCGCCCACTGGCAGGCCGGCCATCGGAATCTGCTCACCTACGGCGGCGGGCTGCGCTGGAGCCCGTATGTCACCTATCCTGCCGGATACCTGATTCCCGCCGGCAACACCGACCATGTGCACACCGCGTTTGTGCAGGACGATTGGAAGCTGACCAAAAAGCTCACAGTCACCGGCGGACTCAAGCTGCAGCACAACAACTACAGCGGCTTCGATCTTCAGCCCTCGGCTCGCGTGCTGTGGCTGCGGCGTCCGCAGGAGGCCTGGTGGGCTGGAATTACCCGCGCCGTCACCACCCCCTCGGATATTGAGGAGCACTTTCATCTGGTGGGCTCCTCCCCTGCGCTGACGATTCAGGTGCTGGGCGATCCCAACTTCAAATCCGAAGCCGTCATCGGATATGAGGCTGGCTACCGGCGAATGCTCGGCCCCAAGCTGTTCCTCGACGCCGCCGGCTACTGGAACAGGTATCGCAGGCTGCAGAGCTTCACCGCGCCTGCTTTGACGGTGGTGGGCGGAAAGCCCACCGTCACCATCCAGTACTCCAACCAGATCTCCGGCTCTACCGGCGGCGTGGAGCTGGGCACCGAGGCGGATCTCGCTCCGTGGTGGCGGCTCGATACCAACTACTCCTACCTGAACTCGAACTTCAGCGCCAACGGCCCAACATCGAACATCAGCTCCACGGGCTCGGTGCAAACCTACGACGGGTCGAGTCCCAAGCACATGGTGACCGTGCAGTCGATGATCAACTTGCCGGGAAAGATCGATTTCGATCCGCTTTACCGCTTCGTCAGCGCTCTGCCGGCGCAGAAGGTTCCCGCATATCAGACGATGGATCTGCACGCGGAACGGGCTTTGGGACGGCACTTCACGGTCGAAATCGTGGGGCAGAATCTATTCCAGCACGTCCACTATGAGTGGGGAACGGGCGACCCCAGCCAGCCGCCGATCGGCATCTACCGTGCCGCTTATGTGCGCCTGGAGTTTCACAGCCGGACCGCCGCGACGCCCAACTAAGCACAGCGGCTCCCGCCTGTCGCATCGCGCAGAGTTGGCTTCTACTTGCAGGCCAGCAGCGCAGGGCATCTAATGAACGTACACGGCGTCCCATCCCCGCCGCCGCTCTCCCGGGCTCTTCCCTACCCCTTCGCGCGAGGCAAAGCATGACCCAGGTGTATCTGCAGCGGATCGCCACAGCGGTTCCCGATCACGACATCCACGAGAGCTTTATCGATTTCGCCGGGGGAATGCTCGAAGACACACGCGCCCGCTCGATCTTTCAGCGCCTGGTGGCCAAATCCGAGATCCGCCACCGCTATTCCTGCCTGCGCACCGGCGGCCCGAGCCAGGGATTCGCGATGGACGCGCACACCTTCTACGAGAGGGGCCGCTTCCCTTCCACGGCGGAGCGCATGCGCGTCTTTGAAACAGCGGCGCCGCTCTTGATGCGCCGCGCCCTCGACCGGCTGGCGCTCACCCCGGCGGACCGCGGCCGCATCGGCCATGTGTTTGTGACCTGCTGCACCGGCTTCTATGCGCCGGGGCTCGACTTCGACATCCTCAACTACCTGGGCCTGCCGGGCTCAACCGAGCGCACCATGGTGGGCTTCATGGGCTGCTACGCCGCGCTCAACGCGCTGAAGCTGGCGCGCCACTACGTGCGCTCCCAGCCGGAGTCGCTGGCCCTGGTGGTCAACCTGGAGCTGTGCACGCTGCACTTTCACCAGTCGCAGGACCTGACCGAAGTGCTGGCGTTTCTGCTCTTCGGCGACGGCTGCTCGGCCACGCTGGTTGGTGCCGATCCCCAAGGCTTTGCACTGGACGGATTCGAGGCGCTGCGGCTCGATAACTCCGCCGATCTGATCACCTGGCGCATCGGCGACATGGGTTTTGACATGTTTCTCTCCACCCAGGTGCCTGCGCGCATCGCCAAAGGGATGCGCGAACACGCGCCGCACGTGAGCGGACCAGAAAAGATCGATCTGTGGGCGGTGCATCCGGGCGGACGCGCCGTGCTCGATGCGGTCGAAGATGGGCTCGGCTTGGAGTCCGATGCGCTGGCCACCTCGCGCTGCGTACTGTCGCGCTTCGGCAACATGTCCTCGGCGACGGTGATGTTTGTGCTGGAGCAGATGATGCGCGAGGCCGCCAGCGGACAACGAGGCTGCGCGCTGTCGTTCGGCCCGGGAATGGTCGCGGAGATGATGCGCTTCCATGCCGCCTGACGCCTTTGCCGCGCGCGCCCATCTGACGGAACGGATGGACGAGCCTGCCAGTTACGAACAATTCCGCGATTGCCTGCGTGATCTCGCCAAGGTGAATCGCACGGTGCTGGGCTACCGGCCGACATTGGAGTGGCTGCGGCAGTTTGCCGGCCCGCATGCAGCACCCCTGCATATTGTGGATGTGGGCTGCGGGGGCGGCGACACTCTGCGCCAGATCGAACTGTGGGCGCGGCGCGAACACCTGCCGGTGCGGCTTACCGGAATCGACCTCAGCCCCCATGCGGCGCGGGCGGCGCGCGAGCTGGTCGGGAGCGATACCGCAATCGAGTTTGTGACGACAGACGCATTTGAATGGCACGCCAATACACCGGTGGACCTGGCCATCAGCGCGCTCTTCACCCATCACCTGACAGACGCCGAGATCGTGCGCTTCCTGCGCTGGATGGAGCAGACCGCTGTGCGTGGCTGGTTCATCAACGATCTTTCGCGCGGGCGCGTTTCCTATTACGGGTTCGCCTTGCTCGCGCGTCTCATGCGCTGGCATCCGTTTGTGGTGCACGATGGGCCGGTGTCGATCCGGCGCAGCTTTCAGCCGGAGGACTGGCAGCAATACGTCGCCGCCGCGGGGTTGAACCCTGAGACCGTTCGCATCGCCCCGGCATGGCCGGGACGTCTCTGCGTCGGGCGCGTGAAATGACCAGCCGCCCGGATGCGCTGGTGGCAGGCGGCGGCCCCGCGGGCGCGGCAGTTGCGGCACATCTTGCCCGCCGCGGCCGCACCGTTGTGCTGCTCGAGCAAAGCGCGGCGGCGCATCACAAGGTGTGCGGCGAGTTCCTGAGCCATGAGGCGGTAGACGATCTCCAGCGCCTGGGCATCCTCGTGGATGACATGGGAGCCGCGCCCATCCATGCGGTTCGGCTCTCCGGGCGCAAGCAGATTGCCGCCTGCGAACTTCCCTTCCCCGCTCGCTCGCTCAGCCGCTACGCGCTCGATGAAGCACTGCTGGCAGTGGCCGCGCGGGCCGGCGCGGAGGTGCGGCGCAGCCGGCGCGTGGACCGCATCGAGCCCTCCCCGGACGGCTGGCTGGCCCGCTTCAGCAATGGGCAGAGTCAGCCGGCGAACGCCGTCTTCCTTGCAACCGGTAAGCACGATGTGAACGGCCATCGCCGGCCGCCGGGCAAGCAAAGCAATCTCGTCGCCTTCAAGATGCACTTCCGCCTAGCCTCCGCGCAGCGGCAGGCCCTGCACGGGTGGGTCGAACTCTTCGTGTATCCGGGCGGCTATGCAGGCCTGCAACTCACCGAGAGCGCCGACGCCAACCTGTGCCTGGTGGCTACGCGCACCATGCTGCGCCGCTGCGAGGGCGAGTGGCCCGCGCTGCTCGAACGAATCTGCACATCCTCCGAGGCGCTTGCGGAACGTCTCGACGGTGCGCAGCCTCTCTTCCCCAAGCCCCTGGCGTTATCGTCCATTCCCTACGGAATGCTGCTGGCGCAATCCGCGCCGGGGCTCTGGCGGCTGGGCGACCAGGCGGCGGTAATCCCCTCCTTCGCCGGCGACGGCATCTCCATTGCGCTCCACAGCGCGCGGCGCGCAGCGGATTTCTTTCTGCGCGGCGCATCCTCCCACGAATTCGCGAGAAGCCTGCACGCCGAGCTGAGGCGGTCTGTAGGAGCTGCAACCGGCATTTCGCAGGCGCTGGTAACCGTGCCGGCGCTGGCCCACGCTGCGCGGCTGTGGCCGCCCGTGCTGCGCCTGATTGCCAGCCGCACGCGGATTCCCGCTGGGGCTCTGAGCGATCTTTCTGGATCCGAAAACAGAATTTGCTTGTGATCGAAAGTCAACGAAGGTATATGTATACAGAAGCGTAGCAGATGCTCCAAATGGAAATCCCTGTTGGAGAACTTCTTTCTGGATGCCGCGGTTGCTGCGCGGAAGCAGTCAACCAGAGCTCAAGCTGAGCGAAAACCAGATCCATGGAACCGGCTGAATTTGCAGCGCGGTCACGATCGGTTCCGGAATTTCCTGTGATCCCCTGATCACCGGGCGGCTTGCGGGGTTGGCAAAGATGGAGGGATGCAAGATGACGTTCTCTGATTTCCAGCGCGGTGGCTCCGGAATCAACCGCCGCCATTTCCTCTTCGGCACGGCTGCGGCCGCGGCAGCTTCCGCTTTCGGCCGCCTGGCGTCGGCGCAAGCCGCCGCAACGGCCGCCAAGCTCGACCGCATCAGTTTGTTGACCAACGATTTCAATGGGCTCCTGCCGGAGATCTGGGATCGAAATCACCAGCCGGCGCCGCTTGCGATCGACATGATGGACCTCCCCGAACAGGTGGCAGACCGGCTTCACCTCCACCATCTGGAGGTGTGCAGCTTCAATCTGCTCTCGATGGACGCTGCCTATATCGCCGAATTCAAGGAGCGGATGCGCAAGGCCCGGTCCAGAGTCGTGGATCTGATCGTGGAACTCGACCCGCCGGCGACCGCCTATCGTGGCTACATCAGCGTCTGTTCGCCCAATCCCGAGATTCGCGCCCATGCCATCGAAGAGACCAAGAAGTGGATCGATATTGCGGCCGCGCTCGGCTCGCCGAGCATCATGCCCGATCAAGGGGTGCAATACTTGCCCGCCGACCTGACGCCCGCGATCGCGGGACTCAAGGCGCTGGTCGACTACGGCAAGCCGAAGGGTGTCGCAGTCATCCTGGAGCCTCGCGGGGAGCGGCTGGACCAACTGGTGCAACTGATCCGCGGCAGTGGCGCTTACTCCAACCCCCAGATCGCGACGGAGGCCGGACTGCAATTGCTGTATCCGCTCGCGCGCACCGTTCAGCACGTCAGTCTCCGATCCCACCTCGCCATGGCGATCCCGCTTTCCAAAAAGTTGGGCTTCAAGGGCTGGTTCTCGATCGAGACCGACGGCGGAGCCGATGCATGGGGCCAGGTGCAGAAGGTGATCGACCAACTGGTCGAATATCTCTAGCCGAACAGCCGCTGCTCGCAACACCAAGGGCCAACCGCGCGCGCCTCAGAAAAGGAGAAGGACATGAACCGTCGAGAGCTGATGATGTTGTCCGCGGCTACGCTCGCCTCGAGAATGGCTTTTGCGCAACAACAGGCCCAGGGCTCCACGGCAGGCGCCTCCGATGCGGGAGAGCAACCCGCCGCCGAACTGCCGCTCAAGCTCCAGGACTGGCGTCCCACCTCCATCTACAAGGTTCCCGTAACGCACGTGGAAAAGGCCAAGTACCCGGTCATCGATATGCACAACCACGGCGGCGACACCCCGGAGAAGGTGCGGGAGATGCTGTCGAGCATGGACGCGACAGGCGTGGAGAAGGCCATCGTCTTTATCAACACCGGCAAGCCCGACGCTTTTGCCCAGGCGCGGACGCTTTATTCAGGTCATCCCGATCGCTTCGAACTGTGGTGTCACTTCGATCTGACCGGCGTCAACGAGCCGGGGTTTGGCCCCGGAGCGCTTAAGGCACTCGAGGAGTGCCATCGCCTGGGCGCAAAGGGCATTGGAGAGCTCCACGACAAGGGCAAGGGGCTGGACGTAAGCGTCGGCACTGAGCCGGCAAGCTGGCATGAACCTGCGGCACACGGCGTGGGTCCGCATCCGGATGATCCGCGCATGGATCCGCTCTGGGCGAAGTGCGCCGAACTCGGCATGCCGGTGAGTATTCACGTCACCGATCCCATCTGGACTTACCTGCCGATGGACAGCCACAACGACGGGTACATGACGGCCTTCCACTGGAGATTGGACGACAAGCCCGGCCTGCTGGGCCACGACGCGCTCATCGAAAGCCTCGAGCGCACCGCCAACAAGCACCCCAGGACGATCTTTATCGCCTGCCACTTTCTCAATCTTTCCTATGACCTCACCCGGCTGGGCCAAATCCTGGATCGCACCCCCAATCTCTATGCGGATATCGCGGCCCGCATGGCGGAGGTCTCTACCATTCACCGCTTCACCAATCAGTTCATGCAGAAGCAT
>DAIDLI010000021.1 GCA_027449545.1 Acidobacteriaceae bacterium
ACGCGCTCAAAGAACGCACGCCCTTGACGGCAGTCGCACCCGGCCAAATAATCCAATTATCCGGGGCATAGGAATGGAAGAAAATTCCGCCCGGACGATAACAAGCAGGAACGGCGTTTACACAGAATCCCGGACACTACCGGTCTGGGATGAAGTATACAAACGTTTCACCGCCTGTCGAGTGATCCATTGGACAGTTCCACCCTTGTCAAGAATAAGACGTCTTACGCCGCCCGCTCCACCACTTCCAGCTTTGTTCCTTCGGCCTTTTGCAGGTAGGCAATGATCTCGAACAGGTTCTTGGCCTGCGGATTGCCCTTGGCGCTGAACATGCGCATCAGCACCTTCGGCGAGCGTCCCAGCGCTTCTCCGAGTGCGATGAACCCAATCGTTCCGTTGATATATTTCCGCAGGACGGACTTACCCGTCTCCACGTCGCCCTCAATCATGCAGCCCACCGCTTCCTTCAGCAAAGCACGCCGAAATCCAGCGCTTTCCTGAAGCTTCTTCTTAAGCGTCGTATTGAAACTTGTCGTCAGAACCATCATTTCTCCCGCTTACGCGCCTTGAACTCCTGCCATAATTCTTTGGCTCGTTGAATGTCAATTTGCTGGCGCCTCTTATCGCCGCCGACCAGCAGAATGACCAACTGCTCTCCATCCCAGCCGAAGTAGAGGCGATAGCCGGGGCCGAAATTGATTCGCAATTCCTGAACGCCCGCACCGACGCTCTTCACCGAGGAGAGATTTCCGGTTTCCAGCCTCTCCAGTGCCGTCGCGACCCGTGCCTGTACGGCATCGTTGAGATCATCAAGCCACTCAAGGAAAGGAGTTCGCCCCGACCGGTCGACGTACTGCCGGATCTCGATCACGCCAGAATGGTAGCACAAAAGTAACCATCGCGAGGGCGCTTCCAGCCGAAAAGGGCGGCTCGAAGCGAACGGGCCACCCCTTCGTTGGATTCGAGATTGCGAACTGCTACTGGTCCGCCGGCATCTCTATCGGCTTCACATTGCCGCAGTCCGGCCCTTTGTAGATCGAATCCGCTTTCATCGTCATATCGATCGGGCTGTCGCCGGAGCCGGTGTTCATGTTCCCCTTCAGGTGCATGAGGGTATGGGTGGTGTTGGCGTCGCTCCAGGAGGACTCCACAGTGCCGGTCGCGTCCATCTGTCCCGTGCACGTGATCTTGGCGGTCATGCCGTCGGGCTTGGTCACAATGTCGGTGACCTTGCAGTCGCCGTGCTGCGGCGTGGAGTAGGGAGCGCCGTACTTGTCGATCATGGCCTGGGTCACGCAGATCTGGCTCGTGTGCGGCGCGAAGGGCGAGGCCATCGCCGGCAGATGCACGCCGGCAGGTATCTGCGGCATGGCCGGCATCTGCGGCATGCCGGCCATGCTCATGGTGGTGGTTATTTCCCACAGGCCGGGTTTCTGTTTGATCTGAGCCGAGGCAGAGGCGATCAGGACCAGGGCGCTTCCGCCTGCCAGTATCCATAGCAGAGACTTGCTCATACTCTCTCCTCAAAGGCGCAGGAATCCCCGGAACGCTTACGGGGCGCGTGCGTACACTCTACCCCCAAACCGGGAGGAAGGCGATTCTTTTTGGCGGGTTCAGCTTTTGTGTGCCGCGGCCCGGCCCAGCTCCAGCAGGGCCCCGGCGACGCGGCCCGTGGCATGGCGCACCACGTTCTCTTCGCTGGCGAAGTCGCCCACAATGCACTTGACGCCCAATGCCTCGATGCGGTCGATGTCGGCCACGATAGGCGAAGCGCCCTCGGCGGCGTAGCGGGTCAGCGTCTCGGCAGAGAAGGGCGCGGTGTTGACGATGGCGTAGTCGAAGATGGGCGCGCGGGTATGCCGGTAGATGCGCTCGATGTGCTCGGAGGCGGTGAGGCCGAGGCTTTCGTTGGCCTGGGTCATCAGATTGCAGATGTAGACGCGCAATCCACGAGCCTGGGCCAGCGCCTCGCTTACGCCCTCCACGAGCAGATTGGTGATCAGCGAGGTGTAGAGCGAGCCCGGACCCACCGTGATGAGGTCGGCCTGGTGGATGGCATGCAGGGTCTCGGGCAGGGGAACAGGATTGGGAGGATCGAGCCGCAGCTCCACGATGCGCCGCTTGCTGGCCGTAATCTGGGTCTCGCCGCGCACCATCGAGCCGTCGTCCATCTCCGCCACCAGCGTAGTGCTGGAGGTGGTGGCGGGATAAATGCTTCCGCGGGTCGCCAGAATCTTGGAGGCCAGTTGAATGGCCAGGGCGAAGTCGCCGGTCACCTCCGTGAGCGCGGCGACAAACAGATTGCCCAGGTTGTGCCCCTTGAGGTCGCCGCCGCTCTCGAAGCGATGGCTGAAGAGTTTCACCAGCAGGTCTTCTTCCTCGCTGAGCGCCACCAAGCAGTTGCGCAGGTCGCCGGGAGGAAGCATGTTGAAGCCGCGCCGGAGCCGCCCCGAGGAGCCGCCATCGTCCGTCACGGTCACCACTGCGGCAAGATCGGTAATCTGGGCAGGTGCCGGCTCAGTGCCCGGGGCTACAACGTGGCGGCGCAGGCCGCGCAGCAGCGTAGACAATCCCGTGCCCCCGCCGATGGCCACCACGCGAAGGGTGCGCGCTTCAGATGCACCTTCAGGGCAGGGAAGATGGTTCCCTCGGAGTTCGCCGAGTAGGGAGTTCGCACGATCCAAATGCAAGCCTTACGGAACCTCAGGATACAGCAGTTCCGTGAATCGGGGATCGTCGGCCATGTTCTGAAAGTCGTTGTCGATGCGCGCTTGCAGGCGATTGCGCGGGTTCATCTCGATGGCCTGCGCCAGGTTGGTGAGGCACTCCTGGGTGTGGCCCATGATCGCGTCCAGCACGGCCAGCCCGTAGTAGGCGTAATCGGCCTGCGGATGCCGCTCCAGAATCTTGCCGAACTCCTCGCGAGCCTCTTCGTAGTAGCCGGTGTTCAGTTGCGACACTGCGTAATCGTAGTGTTCTTCCGGCGTGGCGAAGGCGCGCTGGACCGTTTCAAGCTGGCGCTGGCACGTGGCGATATACATGTTGCAACGCTCTTTCAGCTCAATGGGGGCGTCCGGCACGAGCTTTTCGAGCGCAGCGAGAGCTTTCTCGTACTTGCCCTGTTGCAGCAGTTGCACCGCGGTCTGGTAGTGCTGAAGGACGGAGCCGGAAAGGGCCGAATTGCCGTTCGGCTTGTTTGCCGGGGAGGAATTGTTCTTGCGGCTCGATGCCGCCGTGCGGGCCTCTTGCGTCATGAGTTTTGTGCCATTGCGCGCTCCATCGCTCCCTGTCCTGTCCATCTTGTACGGCCAGGTTGAGCGTATGTCAGGCAACGCTGCATAGGCCATGTTTATACGCATTCCCCCACTGCTCGTCAATGGGGCGGCCCGCGGCCGGCGCTTCAGCGGCTCTGCGCGGCGGCAGTTTTGCGGTAAATCACGGGATTCAGCGCCGGATCGTTGTACATCTTGAGCTGCCGATAGAGCTTGAAGCGCCGCGTGCCGGCGAGCGTATCGCGCCACAATGCCTCAAGGCAGGCGGCGAGGTCGTCTCTCTGCTCGCGCAGAATCGCCAGCCGCCCGCGATTGCGCTCGGCATGGCCAGCAGGCGCATCGCCCCGTTGCGCTTCTTCGCAGGTGTGATAGATCTTCAGCGCGAGAATTGAGAGCCGATCGATGATCAGGCCCGGCGATTCGGAGTTGAGTGGCGCCGCAGGCCGGGGAAGATCGCGCTCCCCCAGCCATTCCAACAGGATCCGGTCCAGCTCCTCGGCCAGGTCGTTGCGGCGCTGATTGGTGGAATCAATGCGCCGCTTGACACCGGCGATCTCGGCATCCGTTGCCTCCGGTCTGCGGGCCTCATCTTCGATGTGCCACAGCTCAAAGTTGGCCCGGTGCTGCCGTGCCACGGCTGCAAGCCAGCGCTCCTGGGCAGAGCCGCTGCGCTCCACGGGCCCAAATGCGAGCTCGTGTGCGTCGGGTTCGGCGGCATGCCATTCGCGTACGCGGCGGTCCTGGAGTTCGACGATCTCTGAGGCCGAAATCATGGGGTGCGCTCAAGGCGGTTCCGTGCGGACGAAGGTTCCCGAGAGCCGCGCAGTTCCTATGCTAGAACTATCTCACCCCGCGCCCACTCTCGCGCCATGCCTGCGTCTGTCCCACGGGGAGAGCCCCGCAATGCGCTCTACGCGCGTTTTTGGCGCTGCGCCAGATGCAAGGAAAGGTGGGAGGGTGAAGAGATGCCGGAGGAGCTTCCGGAACGCGGCCACTTGGCGAAAAACTTCTGGTGAGCTCGCTGGGATTCGAACCCAGGACCCACGCCTTAAAAGGGCGTTGCTCTACCAACTGAGCTACGAGCTCGCGCAAGAAAGCCGCTGATTTCAACCTACCACATGCCCGCTCTTTCCGCCGATCGCTCAGGCAGATCCGCTGCGGCTCAGTTGTGCCTTGAATTCGGTGCAGTTGGGGAGCAGCCGGATGCGGTCGCTGGGGCGCTTTTTCCATTACGCAGGGCAGCTCCCCTAAGGGTTATTACCTCCTGGTTACTATGGGGTGAAAGGGTACTCGTGCGCGGGAAGATAACCCATTGCTCATGAGCTGTTTATCGCCCGGTTACGGGGTTCGGATTCCATGCCGAGAAAGTGTTAGAACACCGGCCTGCGAAGTGTTATTGTTTTGACAATAGCGTATCGATAGGATTTCCGCAGACGCCACTCCAAGGTGGAATGGTGGTCCTCTGCGGAGAGAGTGGATGTTTTTCGAGCTCCGGCGGAAGACACGAAGGGTGAGGAATGACGGATCGCAAAGCGCTGATCGACCCCAAGGAGACGCCGGAAGACGTGGCGAGCCTCTACTCGTGGGCCAACCTGCATGGCGCCAAGTATCGGGATTTCTCTGCCTCGCGCGCTCAAATTCGGGAACAGGCCCGGCTCCAAGCCGCGCAGGCTGCCCAGTTGGAGGAGGAGCAGGCCCGGCTGCGGACAGCGCAGGAACAGGCGGAACAGGCCCGCCGCGCCGCTGAAGAGCAGCTCCGCCTCGCCGAAATCGCCGCGCAGCAGGCGGCTGAAACCGTTGCCCAGCAGAGAGCGCAGGCAGCCGGCCAGCACTTCGCCGGACCGCAGGCTCCCGCTCAGTCCGCACCCTTGGGTCTTCCCCAGTACGCCCGGCCGCTTCACGAGACCGCGCCTCAGATGGCGCAAGCTCCGCGTCCCGATCGGTTGAATGCACCAGCGTCGTTTTCGCACCCGGGCCTTCCGGCATCGCAGCCGTTGCGTCCGGCCGCCGCTCCCGCGCAGTTTGCGCCCTTGCGCGAAGAGCCGTTGCAAGCTCCGCCTGCCTCCTGGGCGGCTCCGGAGACGAGTGAAAACCCGATGCGCCCGGCCTGGCTCGCTACTCGCCCGCAGGCGACAGCTCGCCCGCAGGCGACAGCTCAACCTTCCGCGATGCAGGCGCCCGAGGATACGGTCCAGGGCTCGCGCGACCGGCTCACCTCGCGCTGGTTTGCGCTGCGCGGGGTCTTCGATGCCGGTTCTGTGCCTGCCGCAGAGACGCAGTCCGCGCCGGTTGCCTCCCGCGCTCCGGTGCTGGGCGTCTTTTCACTGGCGGGCGGCGTTGGCAAAACCAGCCTGGTGGCCACTCTGGGCCGCGCCCTCTCGGCCCGCGGCGAGCGGGTGCTGCTGGTCGATACCGCGGCCTTCGGACTCTTGCCGTTCTTCTTCGGCGCGCGCGATCAGCGTCCCGGACAGCTCCGCACCTTTGCGCCGCCGGCTGCAAGTGGCGATGCGCCGGTCCAGATGGTCACCGTTGATCCAGACGGCTTTGGGTCGGAAAACACCGGCTCCGAGGGACTCAGCGGCGAGATCGGAAAGTATAGCTACGGTACCGGCCGGGTGATCGTGGACCTGGCTACCGCCTCCGGCTCCACCACGCGGCGCGTTCTCAAGCTCCAGCCGCTCATCCTGGTTCCGGTCGTTCCGGATATGAACTCGGTGGTCAGCGTCAGCTCCATCGACGCCTTCTTTGAGCGCAATGCCGCATCGGCCGGCAATTCGGCTCTGCCTTACTACGTCCTCAATCAGTTCGATCCGTCGCTGCCTCTCCACCTGGATGTGCGCGAAATCCTGCGCGAGCAGCTTGGCGAGCGGCTGCTGCCCTTTGCGCTGCGCCGCTCTCCGGCGGTCAGCGAGGCGCTGGCCGAGGGCATGACGGTGATGGATTATGCGCCCAACTCTACCGTAGCCGAGGATTTTGGCAGCTTGGCCGGATGGGTGAAGACGCTCTCCGCTCCTGCCGGAAATGGCTTCCGCGGGGTGCGCTGGAGCGAACGATGACGGCAACAGAGCTCTGGAATGACATTGGGGCCGGCGAAACCATTTTCACGAAGCTCGCCCGCCTCCTTGTCCTTTGCTTTATCGGGGTCCTCTTCTATTTCTTTGCGGTTTTGCCCCTGACCTGGCCGCAGCAGGCGGTTCTCGGGCTGCTGATGCTGCTCATCGCACTGACCCTGGCGCGCAGCTCCGATTCCTATCTCGTCACCCTGACGCTGATGCTGCTGTCCTGCTTCTGCACCTTTCGCTACGGCTATTGGCGTATCGAGCAGGTGGTCCGGTTTTTCAGGGACCCCGCAACCCACTGGGGTGCTCTCGACGTCTTTTTCATCGTCATCCTCCTGGGCGCCGAAGTCTACGCCTGCTTGATTCTGTTTCTCGGGTACTTCCAGACCATCTGGCCGCTGCGCCGCGCGCCGGTTCCGCTGCCCGACGATCCCGATCAGTGGCCGCACATCGACGTTCTCATTCCGACCTATAACGAGCCGCTCGACGTGGTGCGCTACACGGCGCTGGGCGCGCTCAATATTGACTGGCCCGCGGACAAACTGCACGTCTACATCCTTGATGACGGGCGGCGCGAATCCTTCCGCCAGTTTGCGCAGGAGGCGGGCATTGGCTACAAGATCCGCTCCGAC
This sequence comes from Acidobacteriaceae bacterium, assembly GCA_027449545.1. Taxonomy (GTDB): domain Bacteria; phylum Acidobacteriota; class Terriglobia; order Terriglobales; family Acidobacteriaceae; genus Telmatobacter. The sequence goes on from DAIDLI010000021.1 coordinate 6,964, forward strand.
AACGCGCACGCCAAGGCAGGAAACATCAACGCGGCGCTGAAGTCGCTGACCTCGCCGTACATTGCGATCTTCGACTCCGACCACGTGCCGACGCGCAGCTTTTTGCAGATGACCATAGGCTGGTTTCTGCGCGACCGCAAGCTGGCGATGCTGCAGACCCCGCACCACTTTTATTCACCCGATCCCTTCGAGCGCAATCTCGAGCAGTTCCGGGTCATTCCCAATGAAGGCGAGCTGTTCTACGGCATCGTGCAGGACGGCAATGATTTCTGGAACGCCTCGTTCTTTTGCGGCTCCTGCGCCGTGCTGCGCCGCGAGGCTCTCGATGAGATTGGCGGCATTGCCGTGGAAACGGTCACGGAGGATGCCCATACCTCGCTGCGCCTGCAAATGAAGGGCTGGAACACCGCCTACATCAATATTCCTCAGGCCGCGGGCCTGGCCACGGAGCGGCTCTCTGCCCACGTCGGCCAGCGCATCCGCTGGGCGCGCGGCATGATTCAGATCCTGCGCACCGACAATCCGCTGTTTGCACCCGGACTCAAGTTTCCGCAGCGCGTCTGCTACTTCAACGCGATGTGCCACTTCCTGTATGCGGCGCCGCGCCTTATCTTTCTTACCGCTCCGCTCATCTACCTGGTGCTCGACCACACCAACATCCCCGGCTACTGGGCCGCCATCCTGGCCTACGCGCTGCCGCACCTGACGCTTTCCAACGTGACCAACTCGCGCATCCAGGGCGAGCACCGGCATTCATTCTGGAACGAAATTTACGAGACGGTGCTTTCGCCCTACATCCTTCTGCCCACCATGCTGGCCATGATCAACCCCAAGCTGGGCAAGTTCAATGTGACCGCCAAGGGCGGTGTCGTGCGGCGCACCTTCTTCGATACCCGCATCGCGCAGCCCTTCCTGGTGATGCTGCTGTTTAACTCCGTGGGCATTCTGCTTGCGATTCCGCGCTTTATCTGGTGGGATGCGGGCCGCCGCGGCACGGTCATCATGAACGTCGTCTGGTGCATCTTTAACGTGATCATCGTCGGCGTCTGCACTGCGGTCGCCCGGGAGATGCGCCAGTTGCGCACTTCGGTGCGTATTCCCCTGGTCACGCCGGTCCTTGCCAAGTTGCCCGGCGATCGCTATGTGAGCGGGGAAACCATGGATATGTCGAGCGGCGGGACCAGCATCCGTTTCACCGAGGCCGTCGACGTGCCGCCCGATACCGAGGTTCGTCTGGCCTTCCCCATGCCCACCGTGGGCCAGGATCTGCCTGCCAGCGTGGTTTCATCCGAGGGCTCGGTTCTGCGCGTCCGTTTTGAGAACTTGACCATCCCCGAGCAGGAAGTGCTGACCATGGTCCTCTATTCCCGCGCAGACTCCTGGCTGGGCTGGGGCGAAGCGCGCGAAAGTGATGATGTGCTCCACAGCTTGGCCAGAATCTTCAAGATCTCCATGCACGGTCTGCGCACCACCTTCCGCAGCCTGGTGACGGAAAAGGACTCCGGCGTGCGAAAGAAGGCCACCGCACTCAATATTGCGCAGTCCTCCATCGTCCTGCTCGCGGCGCTGCTGGCGATGGGCGCGGCCACTCGCCTGAGCGCGCAGACTTCGCGCGCCGCGATGAAGTCTGTTCCCGCGGCGGCGTCTTCGAAGCAGCCGGTTCCGGCGATCATTCCTCCCGGCCAGTACGTCGACCGCTTCACGCTCGCCGATGCCGGCGCTCCGCAGCTCGAGCTGCACGGCATCGACACGATGCACAACATCTACTTCACGCTGCCGCAGACGCATGTCCCCACCAGCGCGACCATGCACGTCTCCTATGCGTTCTCGCCGGGTCTGCTGCCGCAGATCAGCCATCTCAAACTGATCCTGAACGGTACGCTGTTTGCCACCGTGCAGCCCACGCCCGGCAAGATGGGCGGCTCCGACGGCGGCGACATGACCGCCGATTTTGCGATTCCACCCGAACTGCTGGTCCATAACAACACACTGACCATCGAGTTCATCGGCCATTACACGATGGTGTGCGAGGATCCCGCCAACACCACGCTGTGGGCTCGCGTTCATCGCGACTCCTATATTGAGATTCACGGCAACCGGCTGCCCATGTCCGACGACCTGAAAGCGCTGCCCATGCCCTTTCTCGATCCCGCTGTGGTCGCGCCGCTGAGCATTCCGGTTGTCTTTCCTGCCGCCCCCTCTTATAAGGCAATTCAGGCCGCGGGAGTGGTCACCAGCTACTTCGGCATGGTTTCGGAGAACCGGCCGGTGCGCTTCCCGGTGCACATCGGCGCCATTCCCCCCGGCAATGCGATTGTGGTGGTCGATAATCCCGCGAACCTTCCGCAAGGCCTGATGCTGCCCCAGCCCTCGCTGCCCACGGTGGCCATGCGCACCAACCCCAACGATCCGTACAGCAAGGTGCTCATCATCACAGGAGCGAATGCGGACCAGATGCTGGCGGCCGCACAGGCTGTTGCCTTGCACAGCGATATGCTGAGCGGCCCGCAAGCCACGATCGACAATCTCAGCTTGCCGGCCGCGCAACCCGCGGATGGCGCCCCGCGCTGGGCGCGCATCAATCACACCATTGCACTCTGGAACTACGCCAACGCGAGCGCCTTGCAGGGCGACGGCACCGCACCCCTGGACGTCTACTTCCGTATCCCGCCGGACATCTACTACAGCGATCAGCGTCCCAACGCGGTTCTGCACCTGGTCTATCGCTATAACTCGATTCCGATCGGCCCCATCTCCAGCATGCAGATTCGTGTGAATGGTGCCTTCCTCGGGTCGGTGCCGCTCAAGCCGGGCCAGGAAGCTTCGCAGCGCATGCAGATCGATGTCCCCATCCCGGTGGTGAATCTGCGGCCCTTCTCCAACTCCCTGTCGTTCGACTTCACCTTCCAACTGCTCAAGAAGGGAGGCTGCCAGGACACCACGCCCATCAACATGCAGGGGGCGATCCTGAGCGACAGCTACATCGATCTGCGCGGCTATCCGCATTACACGCCGCTGCCCAATCTGGAGACCTTCGCCAACGCCGGTTTCCCCTTTACGCGCTTTGCCGATCTAAGCCAGACCACCGTGGTTCTGCCGCCGACCCCCTCCGAGCAGGAGATCGAAACCTTTCTCACTCTCATGGGCCACTTCGGACGCCAAACCGGCTTCCCGGCGCTGCGTGTTACCGTGGCTGGCAATGACGCCCTGCACAACGGCAATAACACGGACTTCCTCATCATCGGCTCCGGCGACGATCAGCCCGGCTTCGATGCTCTGCAAAGCCACCTGCCGGTTTCTCTGCGCAGCGGCGAAATTCAGGTTCGCGATACCGAAGCGCTCTTCCAGCCGCTCCATCACGCCTGGTGGAAGGCGGAGTCCAGCGGCCGCAGTGAATCGGGGGAATTGGTGGCGGGCGGGACGCCGGATGCGATCATCGAGGGCATCGAATCGCCCTATGCTCCGGGTGAGAATCGCAGCATCGTCGCGATCCACTTGCGCGATGCCTCGTACTTTGAGCCGTTCATGAACACCTTCATGAACGTGCAGCAGGCCAGTGACATCTCCGGCTCGGTTGCTGTTTTGCATGGAGCCCAGTTTCAGTCTTTCCGCATCGGCACCCACATCTACCATGTGGGCACGCTGCCGCTGTGGACGCGCCTGACCCTGTGGTTCATGCAGGTACCCTGGCTTGCGGCCGTCATCGTGTTCCTCTTCGCATTTCTGCTTGCCATCTGGACGCGCCAGTGGCTGCGCAACAGAGCCAGAGAACGGTTGCGGTTGAACCAGAACTAGGCTGCGCGTGGCCGCGCGGCAAAATCGAACTTCGCGATTCCGGGTCGGTTCTCCGATCCGGAATCGCTGCAACGGCACCTTTTGCAAAACCCGGCGGAACGGCCCTCGCGCCACCGCCCGGAAACGGTTGGAGAGTCGTCACAATGGTCTTCGGGGGATTTCGCCTGGGAAAGCGCTCCCTGCTTCTGCTGCCTCTGTTCCTCACCCTCTGCGCTTCCGGCGGATGCAAGGACACCTCCTGGCCTTTGTGGCAGTCCTACTCCAATCGCTTCGTCGATTCCCAGGGTCGCGTCTTCGATCCCCAGGGCGATCAGCGCACCACCTCCGAAGGCGAATCCTATGCGCTGTTCTTCTCGCTGGTGGCGAACAATCGCGCCAGTTTTGACCGCGTCCTTGCCTGGACTCAGGCCAACCTCGCGCAGGACGATCTGGGCCAGCATCTGCCCGCCTGGCTGTGGGGCAGGAGCAGTGACGGGCAGTGGAAGGTCCTCGACCCGAACTCCGCCTCCGATGCCGACGTATGGATCGCGTATTCGCTGATCGAGGCCGGCCGGCTGTGGAAGTTCAAGCCCTACGAGGCGCTGGGCCGCGCCATGATGGCGCAGATCGCCCGGACGGAGGTGGCCAACCTTCCCGGCTTCGGCCCCATGCTGCTGCCGGGTCCCGTGGGCTTTCAGCACGGGCAGAACTGGACTCTCAACCCCAGCTACCTGCCCCTGTTCATCTTCGACCGCTTTGCCGATGTCGATCCTGCCGGGCCGTGGCGTCAGATCGCGGTTCGCATTCCCACCCTGCTGGAAGAGAGCGCGCGGCACGGCTACGCGATGGACTGGGTCCAGTACGTCCCCGGCGACGGCTTTTATCCAACCACCGAGCAGACTCCCGATCACGACCAGAAGACCGATCAGCCTGGCGGCAGCTACGACGCCATTCGCGTTTATCTGTGGGCTGGTATGCTGGCTCCGGGAACCCCCGGGCGGCGGCATCTCCTCAATGCCATTCCGGCGATGGGCGCTTACCTGGGCCAGCATCCGCTTCCGCCGGAAAAGGTGGGCGAAGACGGGATTCCGGTCTCGCAGAATGGCCCGGTAGGCTTCTCCGCCGCGCTGCTGCCTTACCTCCACGCCCTGCCCGGCATGTCCCGGGTGAGCGCCGAGCAGATGATCCGCCTGGCCCGCGAAAAGGATCCGGGGACGGGACTCTACGGCAAGAGTCCGGCCTACTATGACCAGAATCTTGCGCTCTTTGGAACGGGCTTTCTCGATCGTCGATTTAGGTTTGGAACCAGCGGCGAACTGAACGTAGAATGGAAGCTTCGATGAGGCTGAATCGGGGAACGTGGGGATCACGTCTGCTTGTCGCTTGCTGTCTGCTGCTGGCGGCACAGGGGATCTCTGCGCAAAGCCGGCCCGCAGCCAATTCGGTTGCGGCCACCCGCGAGGTGCTGGTTCGCAAGGCCCGTGATCTGGAGGCCCGCGGCCGTCCCGATCTGTCTCTCCAGCTCTGGCAGCAAATCCTTCTTTCGGATCCGCAGAACACGACGGCCCTCGCCGGCGTAGCGCGCGATTACAAGCTCATGGGCCAAGCCGGGAAGGCCGCGGAAGCGCTCGATCGTCTCCGCCAGGTCAATCCCGGCGACCCCGAAATCGCCCGCATCGAGGCGCTCAGCAGCTCTGCGACGCAGAGCAGAGAGCTGAGCCAGGCCGGCGCTCTCGCCAGCCAGGGCAAGCCGGAAGAGGCGATGCGCATCTATCGCCAGCTCTTCGGCAGTCAGCCGCCCCCGGGACCCATCGCGCTGGCCTACTACCAGACGCTCTATGCCACAGCCAACGGCAAGCAGGAGGCGATCGCCGGCTTGCGTCAACTGGTGCGTGAGAACCCCGGCAACTCGACCTATGCGGTTGCGCTGGGGACGTTGCTCACATACGAGGCGCCCACCCGCGCCGAGGGCATTCGCATTCTCCAGGCGCACGCGCAGGATCCGGATGCGCAGACCGCGCTGCGTCAGGCGCTGCTGTGGAATGCGGCCAACCCGGCCACGGCCGAAGATCTTCGCCGCTATCTCAAGGCCCATCCACAGGACGCGCAGGTGGCCCAGCAACTGAAGACAGCCGAGGCCCAGCTAGCCCGCATGCGTTCCGGCATCGCACGCACCCCGGCTGAGCGAGCGGCATTTGCCGCGCTCAATTCCAATCATCTGGATCTGGCGGAGCGCCGTTTTGACGAGTTGCTCCAAAAGGAACCCAACAACGGCCGCGTCCTGGCCGGGATGGGCTTCCTGCGTATGCGCCAGCAGAACTTCGGCGCCGCCATCAGCTACCTGAGCCAGGCGGAAGCCGACGGCTACAAGGCCCGCATCGTGCAGAACGCGCTGGAGAACTCGCGCTTCTGGTACACCATGGGCGATGCGACGCGAGCTCTCAACAGCAACCAGTTGGCTCTGGCCGAGACCAAGTACCGCGAGGCGCTGGCCATGAATCCGCGCAGTCCCGACGCCCTGAACGGCCTCGCGGGCCTGCTGGTCAAAGAGCAGCAATATCCCCAGGCCGCGGCGGTCTACGAGCAGTTGCTCCACCTTCAGCCGAAGAACAACGATGGCTGGCGCGGGCTGTTCCTGGCTTACGCGCGGGCCGGCCAGAACGACAAAGCACTGGCCACTATGGCGCACTTTCCCCCCTCGGTGCGCACCGCCATGGCCAAGGACCCCGATTACCTGCGCACCCTTGCCGGCATCTACCAGGCGCAGGGCCGCACGGCGGATGCGGAGCATGTGCTGAATCAGGCGCTCGCCCTGCCTTTCCCCAGCAATGGCAGCACCCTCGGCGTGGATACGCGGTTGCAGTATGCCGGCCTCCTGGTGGCGGCCAAGCGCTACAGCCAGGCTGCCGCCCTCTATCAGCAGGTGCTGAACCAGGACCCGAGCAACCTCTCGGCGTGGCAGGGACTGATCTCGGCCCATCACAACCTGGCGCAGGATAGCCTGGCGCTGTCAGAAGTGCAGCGCATGCCGGCGGCGGTATATGAATCCGCCATCTCCGATCCGGACTTTCTCTCCCTGCTGGGCGCCATCTACCAGCAGGCCAATCAGCTCGATGTCGCCCAGGGCTTCCTGGAGCGCGCCGAGCGCGTGCAGACGGCCGCGGGCGGCCGGCCGAGCGTCGATCTTCAGTTGCAGTTGGCTTCCATCTACCTGCTCCGCAACCACCCCAACCGGGCGTACGCCATCTACCGGCAGGTTCTGGGAGCGAATCCCAACAACCCCGCCGCATGGCAGGGGCTCATCAACACTCTTCAAGCGACGAATCGCAGCGCGCAGGCATTGCAGGAGCTGGCGCAGATTCCGCCTGCCGTCCGCAAGCAGCTCGACGCGAACATCGCCTTCGTGCAGACAGAGGCCAGCCTCTACGCCGCGACTGGCAACATTCCCCAGGCTGAGCAGTACATGAACCGCGTGCAGGCCTACTATGCGCGCCTCCGGCAGCAGCCGCCCGCGGATATCGATATTCAGAACGCATGGCTGCTCTATAACACCGGCAACGATCGCGCGCTTTACCCGAACCTGATGCGCATCGGCGGCCGCCGTGATCTCACCCTGGCGCAGCGCCAGACCGTGCAGAATCTCTGGGCAAGCTGGAGCGTGCGCCGTGCCGCGGCGGCGATGGACAACGGCAACTATCGCCGTGCCATCGAGATTCTCGATGCAGCCAAGCTCGCGTTCCCGAACAACATTGCGGTGCGCAAGGCGGTAGCCGGCGGTTATGCGCAGATCGGCCGCGGCAAGGAAGCCGTCGCGCTCTTCAAGACCATCCCCATGGAGAACGCAACCTCAGGGGACTTGCAGGGAGCCATCGGAGCGGCGCTGGCTGCGAATGACCGGACCCAGGCCGAGATCTGGCTGCGGCAGGGGCTCGATCGCTATCCGCGTGATCCCGCGATCCTCTCGCTGGCCGCGCAGTACGAGCAGGCCCGCGGCGACAATGAGCGTGCCGCCGCCTACTATCGCGCCTCCCTGGCCGCCATGCCGCAAGCCACACCGGCCGAGCGTCTGGCCCATATCCTCGTGCATCCGGATCAGGATACGCACACCCACAAGGCGGTCACCGCGGCGGACCTGCAGCAGCTCCTCAATCCGGACAACGAGCCTTTCCCGAGAACGGTCAAGCTGCCGGCGCTTCCCGCCTATGGCCCGGACCCGTACGACGGCTCCGCACCGGTGATCCTCACGCAGCCCGCGGCACAGCCTGTGCAGCGAAATACGCCGGTCCTGAATAGCCCCGCCTCCGATGTTTCTCCTGGCGTTGCACCCCAACAGAACCCTGCGATTCAGCCGATTCCGAACGCCGCCCTGCAAGCTCCTCTTCCATCCGCGATGCCGGTGCCTGTTTCGAGCGGCGGCACGGGCGCAGGGCAGATGGGAGATCCGCTGGCGTCGCCTGGTTCCGCCGGCGTGCCGGATATTCCGATCGTCACCGATCCGCCCCACTCGCTGGCCTCCGATTCGTGGAAGGGACTGATCTTTTCCCTGATGGCCGGCGGCCGCGACGCGGAAGCTCTTGCCGAACTCAACAAGGTTCCCGCCAACGTGCGAACCATGCTGGAATCGGACATCCAGTTCGTGCAGGGAATTGCCAGCCTGTATGCGGCGGTGGGCGACACCGCGCGCGCCCGCGCTTATCTGAACCGTGCGGAGAATTTTTATCTGCTCCATCACGGGACCATGCCCGCCGCGCTGGAGATTCAGCACGCATGGCTGCTCTACAACCTGAAGGATGATGTGGCGCTCTATCCGGTGATGCAGGGTCTGGATGCGCGCAGCGACCTTACCCCCACGCAGCGAGCCGACGTCCAGAATCTATGGGCGAGCTGGGCCGTGCGGCGCGCCTCGGCGGAGATCAACCGCGGCAACCTGACCCGCGGCGTGGAGATACTGCAAGCTGCTTCCCAGGACTACCCGGACAACATGAACGTGCGCCGCGCCGTTGCCGGGGCTTACGCGCGCATAGGACGAGCCACGGACGCTCTTGCCCTGTACAAGGCCATTCCCATGGGCGATGCCACGCCGGGCGATTACGGCGGCGCCATCACCGCGGCCATCACCGCGCGCGACATGGCGCAGGCGGAAACCTGGCTGCGCGAGGCGATGGCCCGCTATCCCAAGGATCCGCAGGTGCTCGGCCTGGCCGCGCAATTTGAGCAGGCCCGCGGCAACGACGAACGGGCCACCGAGTTCTGGCGCGCTGCGATCGCGGCAATGCCTCCCGGTTCCGAGATCAAGCCGCTGCCTTCGCTCATTCCCGGAGGCGCTGGCTCCTACCAGGCGCCGGCCCCGGGCGACTCCAAGCGGCTTCTTGATCCGCGCTTCAATCCATTGCCGGGCGCAACCACCGATACAGCGCCGCTGCCTTCGTACGCTTCGCCTGCACCGGCGGCTGCGGTTGCACAGCCCTCCGCTTCCACTCAGCCCACCCCGTGGATCAGCCAGCCCTCCGGGCCTCCGCTGCCGCTGCCGTCGCAGCTTTCATCCGCAGGACCGGACCTGTACTCTGGCGGCAATGTGCAGGGGCAACCCACCGTGCGTGCTGCACTGCCCGCCGGTGCGGACAATCCCGGTGGTAATTTGCGCATGCAGCCCGAGGGACAGCTTCCGCAGGGCTCGACCAGCGTCATTCACGATCTGCCCAACTCTCCCGTCGCTGCTTCCGCGCCGCGCGGAGAGCAGTACAGCATGGCGCAGTACACGCCCTCGGCACAGGACGCAGTCACCGGCGCCTACTCCACACCGAAGCAGCCCGGTTCTCAGCCGGCGCAGCCCGAGCAGAAGCCCGCGCCTGCTCAACCTGAAGCCGGCAGGCGCTCGCGCCGCCGCGCAACCAGGCGTCGCTCTGTGCCGCCCCCGCAGAGCACGCTGGGCAACGCGCCCATGGAGCAGGGTGCGCAGTCGCTTCAGATGCCGCCCCAGGAGAATCCTCCCGCCGAGGCCGCTCCTGCTCCCGCGGCGCAGGACAACAACGGTTTCACCGACCAGCAACTGGAACAGCAGAATCTCCCTCCGCTCACCGGCCCCTGGGTGCGCACGCGCCGGCAGGCGCCGCCGATCAGCCCTCGCGACCGGGCGGAAGCGCAACTCCAGGCAATCGAGGGGGGCTACAGCGGATGGCTTGGCGGCACCGGCCTGCTCAACTACCGCTCCGGCAACCTCGGTTTCGATCATCTGAACGACCTCGAGGCGCCTTTCGAGGCCTCCACCCCGATGGGCTATCACGCCCGCCTGACCGTAATCGCCCGGCCGGTATTCCTGGACTCCGGCCAGGCCGACGGCACTGCGATCATGTCGGTGCAGGAGTCCACCATCTCCGGCACCTCGCTCACCACCATTCCCGAGCCCATCGGTACGCTGACCACCACCGACACCACGCCTCCGCCGCAACAGAATGCCGCGGGCCTGGGCGGTGAAGTCCAGCTTGCCTTCCCGCACTTCGCCATTGCTGCTGGCTATACACCGTGGGGATTTCTGGTCTCGACCTTCACGGCGCGTCTGTATTGGAAGCCGAACAACGGCCCGTTCACCTTCAACTTCAGCCGCGACTCGCAGACGGATTCACAGCTCTCGTACGCGGGCCTGCGCGATCCGGCGGGTACCTCGCTGGGCACCGCCGGCGCTATCTGGGGTGGTGTGGTCGCCAACCAGGGCGGGGTGCAGTTTGGCCGCGGCGATGCTCAGTCGGGCTACTACTTCGGCGTCGGAGGCCAATACCTCACCGGCTATCACGTCCAGAACAACGAGCGCTTCGATGGGACCGGCGGCGCCTACTGGCGCGCCTGGGCTGACCCCGAATACGGCAACCTGAGCATTGGCGTCAACTTCTTCGCCATGCATTACGCCCATAACGAGAACGCCTTCACCTATGGCATGGGCGGCTACTTCAGCCCGCAGGCGTACTTCCTGGGGAATGTGCCCTTCACCTGGGTCGGGCACTACGGCACACGCTGGCACTACACCATCATGGGAGCCATGGGATTGCAGGCCTTCCAGCAGAGCGCCACGCCCCTCTGGCCGCTGGCCGCGCAGAAGGCGCTGGAGACCAGCCAGAACAATCCCTTCCTGCCCGCCATGACCAGCGTCTCAGCCAACTACGACTGGAACTCCCAGGCGGCTTACCAGATCGGGCCCCACTGGTTCGCAGGCGGCTATCTGTCCGCCAACAACGCCCGCAATTACAACGCGGCTACTGTGGGTTTCTTCATTCGTTATCTGTTCCGCTCGCAGCCCTCCACGGCTACGGCCCCAACGGGACTGTTCCCCTGGACCGGCTTCCGTCCGTTTACGGTGCCGTAGCCTCGACGCATAGCCCTGCGTGCGGTGGAGCAGGAGCGGGCAGCATCCTTACTGGATCGTGATCTTCTCCACATTCCACATGCCGCAGGAGCCTCGGTAGATGACGTGATCCGAGGCGCAGTGCATCTCGTGGATCTGGCAATAGCTCTGCCCCTGGTTTAGGTCGGTTTGCGCCCAGCCCAGCAGCTTGCCATCCATATCCAGCTTGTAGATCTTGCCGGTTGCCCCATCGCCGCTCCACAGATACTTTTTCGCGCCCGGCGAGATGCAAACCGCCCAGGGCATGCCCACGTGAGAGATGGTCTTCTCGTACTTCAGATTCGTGTCGTAAACCTGGATGCGGTAGTTGTTGCGATCGGCGATGTAGAGCTTCCCGTCCGCGTACGCAATCGAGTGCGGCACCTTGAACTGATCGATACCCGGGCCGTAGGTGCCCACCCACTTGATCCAGTTGCCATACTTGTCCAGCTTCACCACCCGCGAGTTGGTGTAGCCGTCGGTGACGTAGATGTTGTCCTTGTCGTCCCAGGCAACATCGGTCTCGCGGTTGAACAAACTCTTCACGCCGACCGGGTGCAGATCCGTATCCTTATCGCCGCGTTCCACGAACTGCTGAAGATAGGCGATGGCTTCGGGCTTTCGCCCCAGCACCATCTTCACGTTCCCCTGGGGATCGAACTTCACGATCATCCCCGATCCCTCGTCGATCATCCACACATTGTCGTAGCGGTCCACCCGCACCGAGTGGGCAAACGAGGCCGCATAGTTGCCTGGTCCCCACACTTTGACGAACTTCAGATTCTGATCGAACTCGAAGAGCACCGCGGCGGCGCCGCCCCGCGCGATGCCCACGCTCCCGGTGCGCGAGTAGACGAACAGATGGCCCTTCGAGTTCATGGAGACGCCCTCGGTTTCGCCAAGCGTATAGCCGGGAATGGTGAGGGGCAGAATCTCTTCCTTGATCTTGAGTTGCGGGGTATCTTTCTCGACCTGGAGCTGCGCTGCGCGGGCTGCGGCCCGTGCAGCATGTGGGTTTGTGGGTGCGGCCTGAGCGCACAACATAACCGCGCTCGAAGCCAGAGCCAGGCCTGCGGAGAAGACACGAATGCGCAAACGCTTCATAGATATCACCTTTTTCTAATGGAGTGAGGAGGGGAATCCGCGTGCGCAAAACATCATACGCGAGCCCGCCCGGAATCTTCCATCGAAAGAATCCGGGCGGGCTCGCGTAGACAGACGCTGGAGAAGGGAAGTTACTGGCGGCTGTTCAGCTTGGAGAGCAGGCGCAGCATTTCAAGATACAGCCACACCAGCGTGACCATGATGCCGAAGGCCGAGTACCACTCCATGTACTTGGGAGCGCCATAGGCCACGCCCTGTTCCACAAAGTTGAAGTCGAGCACCAGGTTCAGCGCGGCCACGGCCACCACGAACAGGCTGAACAGGATGCCCACCGGCCCGGCGCCGTTGATGCTGGTGAAGTTGATGTGGAAGAAGCCCAGGATCATCTCGGCGAAGTAAAAGAGCATGATGCCGCCGGTCGCCGCAAAGACGCCCAGCGCAAAGGTGCGCGTTACCTTGATGAGCCCGGCCTTGTAGGCCAGCAGCAGCGCGAACAGCGTGCCGAACGTTAGGCCCACGGCCTCCATGGCCACGCCCGGGTAGCGCATGTTGAAGACCGCGGAGATGCCGCCCAGCACCAGCCCTTCCAGCAGGGCGTAGATGGGTGCGGTAACCGGCGCCCACTCCTTCTTGAAGATCGTGACGAAGGCGACCACCAGTCCGCCGATGCCGCCCAGCGTGAGCAGCCCCCCTACCGAGGCGGGATCGTGCGTCTGCATGAACTGGTTCCAGGTGTACACGGCGGTGCCCACGGCGCAGAGCAGCAGGATCGCGGTCTTGTTGACCGTTCCGCTCAGCGTCATCCGCGCGGTGGCATCGATGGTGCTGCCCATCCCGCCGTAGTGAATCTGGCCGGCATCGCGGTAGGTGTTTTCACCCAGAGCAGGATTTGAAGTCTTCATCAGGGGCATGGTATCTCCGTTGCTGGACCGGGGATCTCGTAAGCAGGGAAACCGGTCCGGGTAATTCCATTCTAAGAGACGCAGAAGGCGGCCAAAGGATTCATCGGCCGGCTGCAACTCGTGTGGCTACAGCACATCCGTCTCGAGCAGATCGTCGCTGCTTTCGTAGCGCGAGGCCGTCGCCATCACCTCTTCCACATCGGCGACGGTGCGAATGCCGCCGCGCGCGCCCTGCGCCGTGCAGTTCAGGGCTGCGGCCGCGCAGGCGAAGTCGAGTTGCCGCTCCAGAGGCCACTCCTTCAGCAACCCGTAGATGAAGCCGGAGCGAAACACATCGCCGGCACCCGTGGTGTCGGCGACGGGCACGCGGTAGGCTGCGCGGTGGATCAGGTTTTGCCCATCCCAGGCCAGCACCCCGTCTTCGCCCAGCGTCGCCGCTGCCAGGCGGGAACCAAAGCGGTCCATCATGCGGCGCAGCGCCAGTTCGACGCTTGTCTCCTGCATGAGCCGGCAGCTGAAATCCTTGTTCACGATCAGGTAGTCGATGTTTTCAATCAGCCGCTCGATCCCCGGGTAGGTGTCGTCGAGATCGGCCACCGTGGTGACACCGGCTTCGCGCGCCCACTGGACCGCCTGCGTGGCCGCCGCGGTGTCGTGGCCGTCCACATGCAGCACGCGCGCATTCACCACCCACTCGCGTTGAATCTCTTCCGGCAGCAGCGTCATGCGCTCGTCGCGTCGGCAAAGGACCGTGCGCTCGCCGTCGTCCACCAGAATGATGGATTGCGCGCTGGTACCGCCCGGCACGACGACGATCCGCGCTTCTACGCCGGTCTGTTCGAAGGCACGGCGATGCAGCCGGGCCGCATCGTCATCGCCCAGCTTGCCCACGTAGCGCGTGCGCAGGCCCCACTGCTGGCAGGCAATCACCGTGGTCGCCACCTGGCCGCCCGGCATCACGCTCCCTGCGCTGAACTCCACCTTCGATCCCCGCCGGGGATAGGAAGGTAATGGGATGAGGGTGTCGGTCGCGTTCAGCCCCACGCCTACCAGATCGACCTTGTGCGGCGTGGCCGCGGAACCCGTGCCGTTTCTGCTCATGCTCTCCATTTTACCGATTGCCCTGCTGGCCGGCCCCATGCTGTAGGCTCAAAGTAGCTTTTTACTCCATCCGGACTGAATCGTGCCCAGGATCCCCATCTCCTCTCCTCGCCCGTTTGTCTACCCCACCAGCGGACTCCCGCTTCACTGCGGCGCGGTTTCGCTCGAAGCTCTGGCCCGCCGTCACGGCACGCCACTTTATGTATACTCGGCCGATCAGATCCTGGAACGCCTGCGCCTCTTCCAACAGGCGCTGGCCGGTCGCGATCACCTCGTCTGTTACGCGGTGAAGGCAAACTCCGCCTTGGCGATCCTGAAGCTGCTCGCCGGCCAAGGGGCGGGCTTCGATATCGTCTCCGGCGGCGAACTGGAGCGGGTGCTGGCTGCCGCGCCGGAGGCAGCGGGCCGCGTGGTCTTTTCCGGAGTGGGAAAGACTGCCGCTGAGATCGACCGCGCACTCCAGGCCGGCATCCTCGAATTCAACGTGGAGAGCGAAGGCGAACTGGAACTGCTCGCCGCCCGGGCCCGCAAGCTCAAGCGCACGGCGCGTTTTGCGCTGCGCGTAAACCCCGATGTCTTCGCCGAGACGCACCCCTATATCTCCACCGGGCTGCGCGAGCACAAGTTCGGCGTCGATATTCGCCGCGCCCTCGCCATCTATAAATCTGTCGCAGGCAATCGCTGGCTGGAGCCGCATGGCGTGAGCGTTCACATCGGTTCGCAGATTCGCTCCGCCGACCCGTTTGGTGCGGCGTTGGAACGTGTCTACAAGCTGGTGCGGCAGCTTCGCCGCGAGGGCATCGCGCTCAAGTCCATCGATGCAGGCGGTGGCCTGGGCATCGACTACCACACCGGCGCCTTCAACCCCGCGGAGAAGGTGGCCGAGTGGGCCGCCGCCGTCACCGGCGCTCTGGAGGGCTTTGAGGGCCGACTGCTGCTCGAGCCGGGGCGCTTCCTCGTAGCCCAGGCCGGCGCGCTGCTGGCCCGCGTCCTCTACGTCAAGCGCAACGGCAACAAGACATTTGTGGTCACCGATGCGGCCATGAACGACCTCATCCGCCCCGCCCTCTACCAGGCGCACCACGAGATTCTGCCGGTGCAGCCGCGGGCAGGGAAGCCGCGCACGGTCGATATCGTCGGGCCGGTCTGCGAATCGGGCGATTTCTTTGCGCACGATCGAAAGATGCTGCCGCTCGAGCCTGGCGATCTCATCGCAGTGCTCGATGCCGGTGCATATGGAATGGCGCAGAGTTCGAACTACAACACCCGCATGCGGCCCCCCGAAATCCTCGTTGAGGGAGCGCGCGCGCGCGTCATTCGCCGCCGCGAAACCATGGCCGACCTGCTGGGACCGGAGAGCATCTAAGCCGGGGGGGAGGAGCCGCCGGCATGCTTTCGGGTCTCGCCTCGATGTTTCGCATCGAGACGCTGGTTTATCAATTCATCGGATTGAGGAGGAAGCAGGCGCCGCCGCCCAGTGTCGGGCGTGGCGTATTCTTCCGCGCCAGTGAGAGCTCCATTCATTTCCTGTTCTCCGAAGACGCTGCGCGCCGCCGCCTCTTCCTCCGCTTCCTGCGCGATGGCTTCTCCGGCGTTTTCCTGGTGCGCAACGGCCGCTGGGTGAGCTATGGCTGGTACAGCTCGCCGGGCGCGGGCCGTCCCCCCCACCTGTCGCCGTGGGCAGGCCAGATGGGTGCCTACTGGATCTTCCACTGCCGCACCCGCGAAGAGTATCGCAACCAGGGCAACTACAAGCGCCTGCTGGCGCAGATCGCGCAGTCGATCAACGCCCGCGACGACGCCGCATGGGTGCTGTGCGACACTCTCCCGGACAACTTCGCCTCGCGCAGTGCTGTGCTGCAAGCCGGGTTTAGGCCGGCTGGCGTGCTCACCTCCTATCGTCCCTTGCCGGGAGTCTTCCTGAAGAGCCTCTGGGATCGGCAGCGGGAACACTTCCCGACGCTTGAATACGCCGTGGAAGCGGCCCCGCGCCGAGCAGCCGGTTAGGCCTGACTAGCCATTCCCGCCGGATTTCCCTTCCGTCCTGTTATCGTGGTCCCGGAGGTTCTTTGTGAAGAAGATCGGGCTGCAGGTTCTCTGTGTGCTGGGCACGTGTGCGGTGGTTCTTGCGGTCTCCTCGGTGGCACGCGCCGATTCCCCAGTGGTGAAGACAAAGCAGGGTAGCGTGCGCGGCAAGCTCATCAACAACGGGCAAGTTGCGGCCTTTCTGGGAATCCCCTATGCTGCGCCGCCGGTCGGCGATCTTCGCTGGCGGCCGCCGCAAGCGCCTGCGCGCTGGCGCGGCACCCGCAACGGCACCCGCTTTGGCGCGCATTGCTATCAGACCCACCAGTTCGAGGACATGGTCTTTCAGGACAGCGGTCCCAGCGAAGACTGCCTCTTTCTGAACGTCTACGCGCCAGCCAACGCTACGGCGAAGAGCAAGCTTCCGGTCATGTTCTGGATTCATGGCGGCGGATACCAGGGCGGATCCGCCTCCGAGCCGCGCCACGATGGAGATTTTCTGCCCACCAGGGGCGTCGTCCTGGTCACCATCAACTACCGGCTCGGTGTCTTCGGCTTCCTGGCCACTCCCGCGCTGGCCCGCGAAGGGAATGGCGCGGCAGGGAACTACGGCCTTATGGATCAGGTCGCGGCTCTCCAGTGGGTGAATAGCAACATCGCGGCCTTCGGCGGCGATCCGCAGAACGTGACCATCTTCGGCGAAAGCGCCGGATCCTACTCCGTGTCGCTGCTGATGGCGTCGCAGTCTGCCCGTGGCCTGTTCGCCAAAGCCATCGGCGAAAGCGGAGGCGAGCTCGATATCGGCGGGCCGCAGCATCCCGGCTTTGGCCAGGTGGAGCAGCAGGATGAGGCCTGGGTCAAGTCGCTGGGCATGAACCTGACGCATCTGCGCGAGCTGCCGCCGGACATCATCGTTGCGGCCGCGCAGCGTAGCGATGCGCCGCGCTTCTGGCCAACCGTGGACGGCAGCTTCCTCACCGAGCCGGTGGCCGTGACCTATGCGGCCGGACAGCAGGCCCATGTGCCGCTGCTCGCCGGCTGGAATCGCGATGAGATGAGCGGACTTGCCAAGGGCATGACGGCGGCCAAATGGAAGCAGTATGCCCAACAGCACTTCGGCGACAAGGCGCAGGAGTTCCTCAAGTACTATCCAGCCGATAACGACGCGCAGGCGATTCGCTCCGCAATCGACTTCAACAGCGATTCCTTCATCGCCTTCAGCACCTGGCGCTGGGTCCAGGCACAGGTAAAGACCGGCCAGTCCCCGGTCTACCGCTACCACTTCATGCTGCCTGCGCCTCCGAGTAAGTTCCATCCCGGATCGTCCGCATTCCATTCCGACGACATCGAATACGTCTTCGGTACGCTGGACACCCGTCCCGGGGCCGTCTGGCGGCCAGAAGATCGGCAGCTCAGCAGCCAGATCATGACCTACTGGACGAACTTTGCCCGCAGCGGCAATCCCAATGGTGCAGGCGTGCCGCAATGGCCTCGTTTCGATCGGACCGATCAGGTGCTGAATCTCGGCAACCCCACCGTGGTCGTGCCCGATACCACGAAGCCCCGGTACGAGTTCCTGATGCGGCTCTGGAATATCGAGCCGTAGCCCCTTGCATCGGGCTTTTCCTTAACGAGGAGCGTCGGTCTCCCGACCCCACGCGCTGTTGCACAGACAGAAAATGCCGTATTGCCATGATCCGCAGATCCTGGCAATACGGCATTTTCTATGCGTGAGCTTAGTTGGCGCCCGAAGCAGCTTCGAACCCGGCGACCTGCGGCTGCGGAATCGTATTCACCGGCGGCGGCGCAGTAAAGCTGGCGCTCTGTGCGTTGATGGCGTTGGAGTAGTCAGGACCGAGGCCCAGCTTGACCAGCGCGCGCGCATCCGGCATCAGCCGCGTCTGCCAGCCATGATCGGCCTGGTACTTCTGCATGGCCGCGATGGTGGTCTGGTCCCAGTCGCCGCTCGGCTCTCCATCCAGGTAGTGCGCCTTGATCAGCGCCGCCTGAATCTCCTTCACGCGATCCGGCTGAATCGCCTGCTGGCCGCGAATGCGATGGCGGTAGAGAATGTGGTGGATCCGCCGGTGCGAATGCCTGGTCTTGGCTTTCCGGTGCGACGTTCCCGCCGTGGGCGCCCGCTTGACGTGAGAGGCGAACGCAGGTGTTGCAAGTAGTGCTCCACTGAGCACGATGGCCAGAATGGCTCGAAAAGGAAACACGTCTTCTACCACCTTGTGAAAAAGATACTTCCGGTCAATCTTTGGACTTTTGCCGAGTTTACCGGACAAGTACCAAGGCCTGCAACCCGGAAATCCTTCGGGTTGCTCTTTCTGACACCGGAGCGGGACGCGCTGGCGCGCGTCCCGCCCTGGGAATTACTGCAAAGTCCCGCCGATGTAGTTGATGCCCTCCTGAGGATGCTGCGGGTCAAGCACCTCGAACACCACATCATCGCCGGTCTTCAACTGGCTTACGATCGCGTTGAACTCGTCCTTTGTGCCGGTGGGGTGCCGGTTCACACGGGTGATGACCAGCCCCGGCTGTAGACCCTGCAAGTCCGCGAACGAACCAGGCCGAACTGCGACGATCTCCACCCCTGGCACCTTCAACTTCGATTCCGTCGCCTGCGACTCCTGACGCACCAGAAGGCCCAGCTTGGTTTCGCCCGCATCGGGGCTGCCGTTCTGCTGGTTCTGCGCCTGCTGTGGTTTGTTCAGGTTCGCAAACACCTTGTCGCGGTCGCCGATGGTCACCGTGGTGGTTTGCTGCTTGCCGTTGCGCAGGAACCCGATGCGCGCAGTCGAGCCCGGACGGCGATTGGCGATATCGTTCACCAGGTCGTCGCCATTCTTGATCGTGCGGCCATCCACCGTGGTGATGATGTCGCCCGCCTTCAGGCCCGCCTTGTCCGCAGGTCCGCCGGGTTGAACCTCCTGAACCAGGACACCGTTCTTGAAGCCGTACACACGGTTGACGGCGTCGGAAAGGCCCTGGCGGAACTGGATGCCGATCGAGCCGCGAATCACCTTGTGCTCCGGACCGATCAGGTCGTTGTAAACCGAAACCACCGTGTTCGACGGCATCGCGAAGCCAATGCCCTGATAACCCGCCGATTGCGTATAGATCGCGGTGTTCACGCCGATCACATCGCCGTTCATGTCCAGCAGCGGTCCGCCGGAGTTTCCGGGATTGATCGCCGCATCGGTCTGCAGGAAGTGCTGGAACTGGCCGCTGGCGCCCGGCTCAATGGTCCGGTTCTTGGCCGAAATAATGCCCGCCGTTACTGTCTGCGACAGCGCGAATGGGCTGCCAATAGCCTCAACCCAATCGCCCACCTGCACGTTGTCGCTGTTGCCCATCTTGACGGTCGGCAGCGGCTTGTCGGTGTCGATTTTGATGACGGCAAGGTCGGTCGCCTTGTCCACGCCGATGACCCGCGCCGGGCGACCCATGTCGGTGGTATCGGGATCGGTGGAGAGCTTCACATAAATCTTGTCGGCCTTATCGACCACATGATCGTTGGTGATGATGTAGCCCTTGGGATCGACGATGAAGCCCGAGCCAAGCGACTCCTGCACGCCCTGGTTGGCCCCATCGCCCTGATCGGGACCGCCGGGAATCTGGCCGCCGAAGAAGCGGTTGAAGAAATCCTGGAAGCCGCCGTCGTCGCCTCCTCCACCCTGATTGCCGCCATCGGGATTCTGCGGAATTCCGCGGCCGAAATGACCGTGGCTCTGCGACTGCTTGGGTAATGTCTGCGTGTTGATGTTCACCACCGCCGGGCCGACGAGCCGCGCAATCCGCGTGAAGTCGTTCGGTTGAATCGCAGTGTTGACGATCTTCAGCGGAGAAGCATCGGCGCTGGTGTTCTGCTTCTCCTGTCCGCGAACGCCGTGCGCGGCAAACGACCCCGCGACGATCACGACCGTAAGCGTGCCAAGCAAAATGTAGACTGAGGCTAGGCGCCGCGTGCGCCACCGTTCCAAGAGCGATTTCATGACGTCATTGACCTCTTCAGGTGACCAGCGCCCGCGCTGGAGTTGTGGGCTTCACCACTGAGTATAGCCAACCGGGCCTCAATCCGTTTGGTATCTGGAGTTTCCCTTCAGCCACACTCCCGCGCTCTGTTGAGGAGCACCTCTCCCGCTTAGATGCAGGCGCAATCAAAGTGTTATACAGCCAAAACAAAAGAATACGGGCGGCTTCCCTGCGTTTACTGCAAACGCATGTCCGCCATGTAAACCTGTCGCCCTGCGACATAGGTCTCCAGTGTTCGGGTGGTAAGCAAATTGGCGGCTGGAGCCCGGTACAGGTCCAGATCCACGAGGATGAAGTCCGCGTCATAACCGGGTTGCAGCTTGCCCTTGGTTTTCTCCGCGAACTCCGCGTAGGCTGAGCCCTGGGTGTAGGCTGCCAGTGCCTGTCCGCGGGAGATCTTCTGCTCCGGAAAATAGCTCCTGGTGCCCGCCTCGTTCTTGCGGGTCACTGCGGCATACAGGCCGCGGTAGGGCGAGATGGGCTCAACCGGATAGTCTGTGCCGAAGGCCAGCCGTACCCCAGCCTGCAGAAACGCCTTCCACGTGTAGGAGGAAGCGGCGCGCTTCGGTCCGAGCCGCGCCTCGGCCCAGTTCATGTCGGTCAGCAACTGGCAGGGCTGCATCGACGCAATGACGCCGAGTTCGCGAAAACGCGCAATCTCCGCCGGATCCACCACCTGTGCATGTTCAATCCGGTTGCGAGGAAGCGAGTCGCGCCGGTACTTCAACTGCCGCGGATCCTTGAGACGGTAAAGATGCAGCTCTGCCTGTTCAATGGCATCGAGCGCCATCGAGACCGCCTCGTCGCCGATGGCGTGAAAGCCAAGCTGAAACCCCGCGAGTTGCCGTTCGACCGCCATCCGGTTCAATCGGGACTGCGTGTACTGCGGCAGCCCGGTGTTGCCCGGGTCGTCGCTATAGGGAGCCTTGAGCGCCGCCGTGCGCGAGCCCAGCGACCCGTCCATGAAGCCCTTCAGCATCCCCGTGTGCAGCATGGGGTCGTTCCCAGGATGGCTGGCGCGCATCTGCTTCTCCTCCGCCAGCGGCTCCAGGAAAGGAATCCACTCCGTCATCCGCACATCGAGCTGGCCCGCCTTCTCGAGTTCTTCGGCGGCCAGAAAAATCTGCCAGTTGCTGAAGTCCTGCACGCTCGTGACCCCATGCGCCACGGCATCGGCAATCGCCAGTTCCAGTGCGCGTTTCCGCTCTGCCGGCGTGGGAGCGGGAATCACCCTTTCCACCAGTTCCTGCGCCGATTCGCGCAGGATGCCGGTCGGTTGGCCATCACGGTCGTGATCGATGGCGCCACCCTCCGGCGGCACGGTCTTGCCGGTGATGCCCGCCGCTTCGAGCGCTGCCGTATTTGCCAGGGCGATGTGTCCGTCAACACGCACCAGAAAGGCGGGATGCCCCGCCGTGACTTTGTCCAACTCCTGCCGGGTGGGGAGCGCCTTCTCCGGCCACAAGGTCTGATCCCAGCGCCCGCCGGTGATCCAGTGGCCGGGCGGCGCGTTGCGCGCGAATCGGGCGACCGCCTCCATCATCTGGCTCAGCGAACGCGTGTCCGTCAGGTCCAGCGTCAGCTTCAGGCTGCCAGCTTCGCCCAGGTGCACGTGCGCATCATCGAATCCGGGAAAGACATACACGCCGGTGCGCGCGGTGGCCACATCGCGAATGCGCGTCTTGGGTCCGGCCAGCTTCATGACCTGTCGCGTGGCGCCGATCGCGACAATCTTCCCGTTGCGGACCGCCATCGCTTCCACGGTCTGCGGCTTGTCCTGCGCAAATCCCTGGCCGGTGTAGATCACCGCATGGGTCAGGATGAGATCGGCAGGAGCGCTCGGCGGCTGCGCGAACGTGATGCCGCCGCCCACCAATCCAGCGGCAACCAACAAGGCTGAAAAACGCATGCGCGGAGTCTAGCAGAGTTCGGGGCAGGGAAGTTATTGCTTCGCGCTCCACTCCAGCATCGCTAGGGTCAGCAGCAGGACACGGCGCAGGCCGAGTTCGCGATCGCGGGCGCAGTACCACTCCGCCAGCGTGTGTGCCGCGCCGCCTTCTCCGCCCGCTCCCATTGAAAGCGCGGGGACGCCCAGCGCGAGAGGAATGTTGGCGTCGGTTGAGCCCAGCCGCAGGTCGGTGCGCAATCCCAGATGCCGGTCGACTGCGCGCAGAGTGGCGAGAAGGGGCGAGTCCTCGGGCAGACTTGCTGCCGGCCGTTCGCCGATCTTTTCAACCGTGAAGGCGAGCTGTCCCCGGGCTACGCTCCCGGTGCTCCTGGCGCCATGGTTGGCTTGCTGCACGGCATCTTCCAGGGCGCGGTGCAGCGCCACTTCGAGCCGAACCAGTTGCTCGGGGTCGGTCGAGCGGAAATCGAGGGAGGCCTGCGCCTGTTCAGGAATGGAGTTGACGCTCTTGCCGCCGCGAATTGTGCCGACGTTCATGGTCGTGCGCGGCTCATCCGGAAGTGGCGCCTCTGCGAGCGCATTCAGCGCCGCGGCCAGCGCGAGAATCGGATTGGGCGTGCCTGCATCCGTGAAGCTGTGGCCGCCGGGTCCCGTAACAGTGGCCTGGAAACGCCTGCTCCCCAATGCCTGCGTGACCGCCGCGTCTGCTCCTGCCCCGTCCAGCACGATGTGCGCCGCAATTCGTCCTGCCAGGGCGGTTTGCTTGTAGAGGTGCCGCACGCCGCGTAAATTGCCCTCGCCCTCTTCGCCCACATTGGCCAGGAAGATCAGAGGCGCGGGAACTTCCACCCCCGCTCTGACCAGCGCATGTGCGATCGCCAGCAGGCCTGCCAGCCCGGCTCCGTTGTCTGAGGTCCCGGGCCCGGACAGCCGATCGCCTTCCAGCACCAGGTTCAGAGCCGTGTCGGCGGGAAACACCGTGTCCAGATGTGCCGACAGAATCACGACAGGGCCGGTGCTCTCCGGCGGAAGTTGCGCAGCCGGCAGCACGCCCAGTACGTTGCCTTCGGCGTCCATCTCCACACCCGTCAAACCGGCCTCGTGGAAGCGCTCTGCAAACCACTTCGCGCGCGCCTCTTCCTGGAAGGGCGGCGCGGGGATGGCGACCAGCTCCCGGTGCCAATCCATGATTGTCTTGGGATGGTTGTGCAGCCACGAGAACGCCGAATGGACGGCGCGCCGCGCGGCCAGCGCCGTTACCTGCGAGTAAGCGGAATTGCGGAAGAGAGAACCCATGCGAACCGTTTCAGAGTAGCAGGAGGCGCGCTGTGCAACGATGTGCCCATCACTGCATCTCCGGCTCTTCCTCAGCCGGATCATATTCCACGGAATGCAGGAACAGGCCGCGCGCCGGAGCCGTAGGGCCAGCCTCCATGCGCGACTGCGCCGCCAGAATCGCGGGAAGATCCTCCACCGCCAGTGCACCGCGTCCGGCGTCCAGCATGGTCCCCACCAGGTTGCGCACCATATGGTGCAGGAATCCGTTCCCGCGCACGCGATACACCCACAACTCGCCGGCCTCGCACGTGCGCCGCTCCCATGCGGAAGCAAAGATGGTGCGCACCGTAGAGACAGCGCAGGCTACATCGTCCCCGGCGTCGGCATCTGCCTCGCGGGTCGCCCGATCGGGGTCTGTTGCAGCAAAGCTTTTGAAGTCGTGCTCACCGAGAAAGCTCTGCGCCCCGCCTTGCAGCCGTTCGAAGTCGAGCGGCCAGCGATACGCATAGACATACCGGGTCAGAAACGGCGGGCATAGATCGCTCCGCAGCACGCGGTACTCGTAGGTCTTGGCCTGTGCCGAATGCCGGGCGTGAAAGCTGCTTCGTACCATCTTGACTTCAGACACGCGGATGGCCGCGGGCAGGGTCCTGTTCAGAGCCCGGCGCAGATTGTCGGCGGGGATCGGCGCCAGCAGGGCAAAGCTGGCCACCTGGGCCAGGGCGTGCACTCCCGCATCGGTGCGGCCCGATCCTTGTGGTAACGGTGATTCTCCCGTGATTCGCCCCAGCGCGGCCTGCAACTCGCCCTGCACTGTTGGCTTTCCCGGCTGCACCTGCCAACCAAAGAAGTCGGTGCCGTCGTAGGCGAGGGTTACCTTCCAGGTTCGTGGCGCAGGCGCGAGTTGGGCCGGGTCGTGCATGGATTCAACCTAATAAGCCTACTCGACGGGCCACGGGCTTCCCGTCCCGCCGCCTGCCTCCTGCCTTGCATCCTGCGGGTTTTGCATTGTCAGCAGCTGGCCGGAAGAGGTATTTTACTAAATGGTTAGTTAATTTCTCCGTGTCTGTCCACCGCCCTTGCTGAGGCCGGCTGGCTCCGCCTACTGGAACAGCGGCCCCGCATCTCGCGTAATAATTGATGGGATAACCCGTGCAGTCACAATTTCTTTGAAGCCACCAGCCGCCGCGATCATCCGACAAGCAAACGGCAATTTATGGCTGTCTCGATCGTTTCAACCTTGTGGAGAGGGATCATGCGTTTTCGTCGTACCCGTCATCTGAGCCGTGCCATCCCCCAGACCCATGGAGCGGCAACCGGCAACCGGCTGCGCAGCGCCGCCGCCGTCATGCTCACCCTGGCATCCTGCATGCCTTCGGCGCTTGCGCAACAGCAGGTCCTGGGAGCAGGCCAGAAGCATCCGGAGAAGGCCGCCTCCAACCTGCCTGCGGCGCCGGCCCCTGTCACTTCGCCCATTCTCCACACCACCCTGCGGGATTATTCCCGGGCCTATGCCACCTGGCTCCGCAATCCCATCAATGTCTACCGCCCCACCAGCATCGGCAAGGCCAGCTTTGAGAACTCGGTGCGCCTAGCCGACCTGGTCAGGGAGGGCAAGATCTATCTCAGCCTCTCCGATGCCATTGCCCTGGCCATCGAAAACAACTACGACATCGCTATCGCCCGTTACGATCTGGATATTGCCGATACCGACATCCTGCGCACCAAGAATGGCTCCGCTCCTCTCGGCGCTCCCACCGGCCTGGTGACCGGTACGCTGGGCGGCTCCACATCCACGCTGACCACCGGAGGGGGCCCGGGCGGAACCACCGTCGGTTCGGGCGGTGCAGGCTCGGGCGTCAGCGGCCTGACGCTCACCACTGCCGGAGCGGGACCTGCTCCCGAGCCGCTCGATCCCTCGGTGACCGGCACGGTGCAGCTTGATCGCAACCGCACCCAGTTCACCAGCCCCTTCAGCCCAGCGGCATCCACCAATACCAACTCGTATGACTTCACCTACAACCAGGGATTTACCCCGGGAACGCTCTTGGGCCTCTCCTGGAACAACACCCGCGTCACCACCAACAGCCCCTTTGCTCTGTATCTGCCCAATTACACCTCCATGTTCAAGGCGACTGTGACGCAGCATCTGCTCCAGGGCGCCGGCATCTGGATCAACAAACGCTACATGTACATGGCGGCCAACGATCGCCGGATCGCCGACGCCTCCTTCCGTCAGCAGATTCTCTATACCGTCAACCAGGTGGAGAGTATCTACTGGGGCCTTGTGCAGTCGTACGAGAATGTGCAGGCCAAGCAGCGCGCCCTCGATCAGAGCACGCAACTGCTGTCGGACAACCGCAAGCAACTCCAGATCGGCTCCATGGCCCCACTCGATGTGGTGAACGCTGAGTCCACCGTTGCCAGCGACAAGCAGGCTCTGATCAGCGCCGAAAACTCGCTCAACTACCAGCAGCAGATCATCAAGCAGGCCATTGCGCGCAACCTCAACGATCCGGCGTTATCGGCGGCGCCTGTGATCCCTACCGATCGCGTGAATCTGAACCCGATTCCCGAGGAGAGCGAATCCGTCGAGCAGCTCGTGAAAGATGCCTTCCAGCAGCGTCCCGAATTAGAAGAGGCTGAGCTCACGGTCCGCAACGACGAGATCACGCTGAAGGGCGCACGCAACGCTCTGCTGCCTACCCTCGATGCGTACGCTTACTACGGTGCGAATATCGTCGGCGGACCGCCCAACCCCAATTGCAACTTCTTTGGTCAGCCTTGCGTGGCCGTGGGATCGGTAAGCCCGGTGCCTCGCGGTTACGGCGGCGTGCTGGCCGACCTCGTGAACAGCACCGCGCCTGACAAGGGTGTGGGCTTCAATCTCAACATTCCCATCCGCAACCGCTACGCGCAGTCGGTGCAGGCGCGCTCGCTGATGGAGTACCGCCAGGCTGAGCTTCGTCTCGAACAGCTCTATACGCAGATCCGCATGCAGGTGGTGAACGCCAAGTACGCGCTCACCAACGACCGCGCCGCCGTTCAGGCTGCTTTGGCCGCCCGCGATTACAACCAGCAGAGCCTCGATGCCGAGGTCAAGAAGCTGCACCTGGGGGCGTCCACTACCGCGAATGTTCTACAGCAACAGCGCAATCTGGCCCAGGCGGAGGCCAATCTCATCGACGCCAACGCCGACTACGCCAAGGACCGCGCCAGCCTCTATCAGATTGTTGCCTCTACGTTGGAGCATTACGGCATCAACCTGGAGGATGCGGCTCGCGGTCAGGTCAACGGTCAGCTCACGGTTCCGGGCGTGGAACCGGCCAAGCCGGAAAAGGAACCCTCGATGGCGGCGCCGCCGGTGAACAACCAACCAGCCGCTCCGCCTGTCCCCGGCCAGAACCCGCCGCCTGGGCAGTAAGGCGGAATCAGCAATCCTGCAGGCCCGGCTCTTTGCCGGGCCTCAGCTTTTCAGCGGAGGACAAAAAAGCCGCCCATGCCAAGATCGGCGCGGAGCGGCTACAGAGAACAAGGCTGGCAAGCAGCAGCTTTAAGCTGCGAGGGGAGAGCTGACACACTCCACGTGCGGAGGGCGAGAGAAGTTTACCTGAGGTTCCTGCAACGGCAGCTTGCGGTTCAGGATTCCTGACAGGCTCATCAAGGCGGTGGAAGCGCATGCGGGGCACTGCTCTGCGCAGTTACCCACGCAGTGGCAGTCTTCGCAGAGATAGGCACTCGAGAGGGGCATGTGCTGCATGGAAACGAACGTCATATAGGCACCCCGATCATCGTGACGCTGAACATGGAAGCTCATGAAGTTTTTTCCTGTCTAGGCGGGACGACCCCGGTCCGGTCTTTGTTGTATGGGTGGATGCGGGTTCGAGTTCATGAGGTTGTCTTGTGTTTCACCATCTGGAATAGTTGAAGCCGCACCTCCACCGCACCTGAGCTTTAGATGGGGATCGTGACGGAGGTAACCGCCTAATTCCAAAACAGTTCTTCCAAGCGGCCCAGAGCCCTGCTGCACCGAGGCCATTTCAGCACTGTCGGGAGCATCCTGACAGCCCTTCGTCGGTCCGCTCCCCCAAACCCGCCCGGGAAGGGGAGCGCAATTGCCGGTACACTAACCATGAGGTTCTTGTGCAACGCCCCGCGTTTCTGGCTCTGTTTCTTCTGTCCGTGTTGGCCCCGCTGTCTCTGAGCGGCCAGGCGGCGCCGCCTGTCTCCGTGCCCCCCGCCTCCGGCAGCGCCCGTAAGTCGCAGCCGGTCTCCGCTCAGGTGGCCGCCGCCGAGGAGGCGATCGCCTCCACCAACTGGAAGCTGGCGGAATCCAAGCTCGACTCCTGGCTGGCTGGGCATCCCAACGACGGCCGCGCGCTCTTCGATGCCGGATACGTGGCCGACGTGCAGAACCGCTTCGCAGATGCAATCAATCTCTATCAGCGGGCGGTGAAAGCCGATCCGAACGCCTTTGACGCCCACCTGATGCTGGGTATGCTTCTGGCGCGGCAGGGCAAACCGGAAGAGGCGCGTCCGGAACTGGTGCGCGCCACCCAGCTCGACCCGGGCCCAGGAGGCCCGGAGCTGAAAGCGCGCGCCTGGCGGGCCCTCGCGCGCATCGACAGCGCCAAAGATCCTGCCCAGGCCTCCAACGATCTGCTGGAAGCGCTGAAGCTTACGCCCGAGACCACCGACGACACGCTGCTGGCCGCCAGCCTGGCCGAGCAAACCGGCCAGATCGCCGCCGCCGAGCAGGAGTACCGGCGCGTGCTCGCCAAGGATCCAAAATCCGAACCCGCGACCACCGGACTGGCGCACCTGCTTCTCGTGCAGAAAAAGTACGCGGACGCTGAAGCCCTGTTGCGGCCGGCGCTCGCCAGCCATCCCGATGACCCGGTGCTGACCGCTCAGCTCGCGGCGGTTCTGGTTGCGGAGAACAAGCCAGACGCCCTGCCTTTGCTTCAGAAGCTGCACGCCATGCACCCCGATGATGCCACCATCACCGGCATGTTGGCCGAGGTCCTCGCCCAATCGGGAGATTTTGCCGCCTCCGATCAGCTCTATCTCAAGCTCTTGACCGCCTCGCCTCGTGATCCCGGCCTCCTCGTCGCCCACGGACAGAACCTGGTCCGGGAACTCAAATTCGCAGAGGCTTTTACCGTCTTCAGCAAAGTCACCCAGCTCGATCCTTCCAGTCCAGCCGGGTGGAGCGGACTAGCCTTCACGGCCTCCCGCACGGGGCAGCCCTCCGTCGCCCTCCACGCCCTCACCATGCGCGCCAAGCTGGTGCCGGACAATGCTTCTACCTACTTCCTGTGGGCCATCTCCTACGACTCCCTCCACCAGCGGAAACAGGCGGCTGTCTACTACCACCACTTCCTCGACGCGGCAGGTGGCAAGTTCCCCGACCAGGAGTGGCAGGCGCGGCAGCGGCTGAAGCTTCTGGAAAGATAGCCTGCGCCGGCTGCCCGGTTGTCCGGCTGGCCTGCGGACGCGGTTCCTTTGCTTCGGGTGAAAACCGTCGTGACAATCTGCGCTCCGCGTGAGGCGCTTCTGCCCGTTTGAGGCCGAATTCGCATCATATCCCTTGCGGTTCGTCGGCAGTTGTGACTAATATGCAGTCACGCAGCAAGACTCGGGCCGCATCTGTGGAGATCCTTATGCGGACAACTGGTCGATTCACCGCGCTCCTGGCAGCGTGCATGACGCTTTCGCAGGTGTGTGCTTTTGCCTCGGACAATAGGGTTCCCGACGAACAGAGCATCGCTGCGCTGCAAGCCCGGGCCGAGCAGGCCCAGCCCCGCGATCAGTGCTACCTCTACGCCGAGCTCGTCCAGCAGATGACCGAGTTGAGCCTCAAGCAGTACGCAGCCGGCGATGTCGCCAAGGCGGACGGCCTCCTCAAGCGCATTCAGTCCTTTGCCGGCAAGATCCACCATTCCATCTCGCGCAATGACAAACGGTTGAAGAACGCACAAATTCTCCTCAGCAAGACGGCCTTTCGCCTGACCCAGATGCTGCACTCCAGCGACTATTACGAGCGCCCGCTGGTGGAACAGACGCTGGCTAAGGTGAATGACGCCCAGGATGCCACCATGATGGAGGTCTTCCAGAAGTAGCCCGGCTGGAAGGCCTGCTTTGCCCCGCTCACAACCGCTTCGAGGGAGCCGATGAAGCCGCTCCGTTTGTCCGCTCTGTTTCTGCTGTGCGCCGGCATGGCAACTGCCTCCGTGCGTGCGCAGCAAGGCCGCCAGGACGTGCTCACCCAGGCGCAGCAACAGAAGATCGCCGAAGCTGGCATCGATGCCGACCTGCGCATCGGGCTCTACACCAAATACGTGGGTGAGCATGCGGATCGCATCCGGCGCTTGGCCGGCCGCAC
>DAIDLI010000022.1 GCA_027449545.1 Acidobacteriaceae bacterium
GGCTATCTGCTGCTGCGCACGCCTACGTAAGTCTTCGCCCTTACTTGCCCGATCCGCTCTCCGTGTACTTCGGTCCTACCGGACCGGTCTGCTGAATGCTCACGACGGGACCGCCTGCCGAAAGCACCCCGACTTCCTTCACAAAACCCGGTACCTCGCCGGGCTCGATCCAGATCTCAATATCGGGTGGCTGTTTGCCGACCAGGGGGGCTACCGCCTGGGCTACTCCGCCAAGGTCAAACTTGCCTTCGTAGTGCAGAGCTTGCCGCTCGGATCCTGCCACGGAAAACTTGCTCTCACCCATGCCGGTGAACTCCAGCCGGACCAGCCGCGGCTTGGGGGTAGCCACCACCATTGAGACCTGGCCTCCGGCTGCCGGGGCAAGGTTCATGGCGATGAGCACCAGCATCGACGGGCTGCACAGGTTCGGCGGCATCTTCATACGCTCCGTCTGGACATTGCTCTTGCCGTCGCTGCCGTAGGATTGGACCGTCACCTCGCCCTTGCGGGCGTCGACCCGCAGGTCCAGCGGATGGGGAAAGAACGGACCCTTCTGGATGTGGTGGTCGCTGACCAGATGGAAGGCGCCGCGCTGGGTAAAGATGGTGGTCTCGTCATCGATTGAGCCGTCTTTGAAATGGAAGACCAGATGATTGGTCACCCGGCTTCGGCGGACTACCTGGACCAGATCCCCCGAGGCCAGCACCTGGCCAGATTCGTTGCGCATCACCAGATAGGCATGCAGGGTACCTTCCACGTGGCGCGCGGCGATCTGCGCGTCCTGAGCGCTCGCGGACACGACAGTCCCCAAGCCCAAGGCGGCCATCCATACCAAAGTTGAAAGCCATCGTGCCAGAGAGCTTTTCATCCTTTCTCCTGCACGATGATTTCGTGCCGTCCCGAGCAGGGGTTTCTGCCGGCTCAGGTGCTGTAGGTAGATGGTGACTGCCCGGATGCAGTTGCTTCCCGGAGACCGATCCGGTTTCCGGGACTGATGTTTCCCGCCGGCAGGGGACGGATTGCGCCCCGGAAGCAAGCTGCGTCTCCCGTACAATAGAGCCATGTTGCGCGATCTGGCCCCGCTCTTCGCCTACATGCGCCGCTACCGATGGGGGTACGTTCGGGGCATCCTGGCATGCGTCTGCACCAACATCATCGCGGTGCAGTTTCCGCGCGTGCTTGAGGCCGCCATCAATGCCCTCAAGAACGGGACCACCCGGCAATTCATCTTCGAGTTGGCCGGCCTGCTGATCGCCATCACCCTGGGCAAGGGCATCTTTCTCTACGCTCAGCGCTGGGTGCTGATTGGCATCTCCCGCGACATCGAGTATGACCTGCGCAACGATCTCTTCCGCAAGCTGGAGAAGCAGGATACCGGCTTCTATGGCCGCTACCGCACCGGCGACCTGATGGCGCGCATGACCAACGACCTGAACGCGGTGCGCATGCTGCTGGGTCCGGGCCTGATGTACAGCATCAACACCGTCTTCCTGAGCATCTTTGCGCTGACTTACATGCTGAACATCAGTCGCTGGCTGACGCTGGTGGCGCTGGCACCCATGCCGCTGGCCAGCATTCTGATCCAGTACTTCGGCAGCCGCATCCATACGCGCTTCGAGCGCATCCAGGCCAGCTTCTCCGACATCTCCGCGCAGGCGCAGGAGAACTACTCGGGCGCACGGCTGATCCGCGCCTTTGCCCGCGAGCAGTCGCAGATCAGTCTTTTCGAGCGGCTCAACCGCGAGTACATCGCCCGCGCCCTGCGACTGGTGCAGCTCATGGGCATGCTCTGGCCCACGCTCGAGTTCATCCTCGGCATCTCCATGATCATCACCTTGCTGGAGGGTGGGCATCTCGTCCTCCAGCACCGCATCGATGTGGGGCAGTTCGTCGCCTTCAACACCTACATGATCATGCTGATCTGGCCGATCATCGCGGTGGGCTGGGTCATCAACATCTTTCAGCGCGGCACGGCCTCGGTCAAGCGCATCAAGGAACTGCTCGACCAGGAGCCTTCGATCGACGACCGGCACGTTGTGCCCGGCACTTTCGCACCGGGAACGGTGCTGAAGGGCGAGATCGAGTTCCGCCATCTGAACTTCAGCTATGACGGCACGGCGGTGCTGCACGACATCTCGCTGCACGTCCCGGCAGGATCCAGCCTGGCCATCGTCGGGCCGACCGGTTCGGGCAAGTCCACCCTCGTGAGCCTGATCGCGCGGCTCTACGAGGCGCCGGAGGGCGCGCTGCTGATCGACGGCCATCCTATCCGCGAGTATCCGCTGGCAGTGCTGCGGCGCAACATCGGCATGGTGCCGCAGGAGACCTTCCTGTTCAGCGAAACCATCCGCGAGAACCTGGCCTTTGGCGCGCCGCAAGCCGGCGCGGACGAGCTGCTCCAGGCCGCCGAGGCTGCGCATATCCGGCAGGAGTTCGAGGAGTTTCCTCACGGATTCGAGACCATGGTCGGCGAACGGGGCGTGACCTTATCCGGCGGGCAGAAGCAGCGTTCGGCCATCGCGCGGGCCCTGCTGCGCAGGCCGCCGATTCTCATTCTCGACGATGCCCTGGCCAGCGTGGACACCTATACAGAGGAGCGCATCCTGAACGGACTGCGTACATTCACCGCCCATACGACTACGATTCTGATCTCGCACCGCGTCTCCACGGTGCGCAGCGCCGACCGCATCGCCGTGCTCAACCACGGCAGAATCGTGGAGACGGGAACTCACGAGGAGCTGCTTGCTCTCGACGGATACTATGCCAGCCTGTACCAGAAGCAGCAGCTCGAGGAAGAGCTGACGGTGACGCGCTAGCAGATTGTCGGCCGCCAACTGGCGCTTCCGCGCGCCCGCCGGCGCAGGCAGTGGCTGCAGTGCGGGCGCCAGCAGAGAGCCGGTTTAGAACACCTTCATGCGGATTTGCAGGTACTTCTTGGGGTTTGCACGGAACTCCTGGAGCAACTGCTGCGCCTGGTCGAGGGTCTGATCGGCGTGATCGTAGAGGCTGCGGTTCTCGACGAGCTGACCGAGCGTGCCGTGTCCCTGGTTGATCTTGTTCAGGATGCTGTCGAGGTTGGAGACGGTGTCATCCAGCTTCTTGGCGAAGGCGGGATCCTTGGCGAACTTGCCCATGGCTCCGTGACCGGCGTTGATGCCGGCTACGAGCTCCTTGGTGTTGGCCGCGGCGGCATTCAGATTGTTGTAGAGGGCGTCATCCTTGAGCAGCTTGCCCGCGGTGCCCTGGCCGGCCTGCAACGAGGCCGTGATCTGGTCGAGGCGATCGACCGCGGTCAGCGCCTTCTGATAGAGAGTGTCGTCGGTGGTCAGCTTGCCCAGCGTACCGTGGCCGTTGGAGATGGCATCGGTCACCTGTTGCAGATTCGTGGCGATGGAGAGCACTTTCCTGGCCAGGACCGGGTCGTTGATCAGCTCCCCGACCAGGCCATGCTTGCTGTTGAGGCTGTCGATCAGGGTCTCCAGTTTCATGGTGAGGACCTGGATATGCTGGATGGTCTGCTGGCTGGTTTGGACGACATCCTGCACGGTCGGCGTCCCCGAGACGGTCAGGACCGTGTCATTGGGCGGTGGTGTGGGTCCGGTGGCGCGGGTGGAATCGATGTCCACGTAGCTGTCGCCGAGCACGCCGGCCTGGGCGATGGTGACGGTTGAGTCGGTGTGGATGCCGGCTGCGCCCCGCATGCCGACCTGCATGACCACTTCCACAGGGGTGGGGTTGTGGCCGGGCACGATGTTCATTCGGATCACATTGCCTACGGTCACGCCTTCCAGGGTGACGGGCGCGCCGGTCTTGAGCCCGGATGCATTGGGGAAGAAGGCGCGCAGGCGGAGCTTGGGAGAGAACAGGCCGCCGGTGGACCCGGAGATCAGGAAGATCACCGCGATCAGCACCACCATGGCGGCCAAGACGAGTGCGCCCACCCTAAGTTGTGACCACTGAATCTCTTTGCGACTGGGCACGTCACTCCTCTTGCTGGAACCGAAGGCGGTGGACGCCTAGAGAATAGCAGAACCACCCGGTTCGGCAGCGTCTTCAAGCACCACGCTGGCCATGGCCGCGGTGGTGGTATGTGTAAGGGAAAGGGCGGCGCGACGTGCACCGATGCGGGCTGCGATCTCTGCGGCGCGGCCGCTGAAACGCAGCTCGGGGCGTCCTCCGGGTGCGCGCGTCACTTCGATCTCCAGCCAGCTTACCCCGCGGCTGATGCCGGTTCCGAGCGCCTTGGCGCCGGCCTCCTTGGCGGCGAAGCGGGCGGCGAAGCTTTCGGCGGCGTTGCGCTTGCGCAGGCAATAGGCCTGCTCAGCGTCCGTGTAGACGCGGTCAAGAAAACGCCTCCCGAAGCGGTCCATGGAGTGTTGGATGCGTGCAATCTCAACCAGATCAATGCCCGAGCCGACAATCATCCTGCCTCTAGGCTAAACCATGGGCGATGGGAAGCCCAGGATGCAGGCCCGGCGCGGCGGGATTTCCACTGCTCGCCGTTCTGCCAATTACCTCCATGCGGACCTACAGCTCTCGAAGCAGGAGGCCTGTGCGAAAGCCGGTCAAAGGCCGTTCGACTCCCGCACAGGGGTGATCGCGTATCCCTCCGGTCCGATAAGCGAGTCAGCAGGTGGCGGGGCGGGCATGGACACTTCCTGGGCATTGCAGATGAAGGCGGTGGCGGTGGAGGAGCCATCGCGGCTGGTGCAGACCCTGACCGGGGCGATCCTGGGCTGCGGCGGATGGGTGCTGAGCCGGGGGGCCAGCGACACGGGTCTCATCAATATGCTGTTCGAGTTCGAGCGCCGCGATTGCGTGGACGTGTACAGCATGCTGATCGCCGCCGGGCTGGAACTGAGCCAGACAGGACACCTGCGCTTTACCGAGCTGTGCCAGTGCACGCGCAACCAGCCGCGCAACTGCGGCGCCGAGATCGCCAGCATCGACCTGGAGATCCAGACTTACCCGGCCCAGGCCAAGCAGCAGGCGATGGCCGGACTGTAGCGCGGCCCGATGGCGATGTGAGCTATCTCACATTTTTTCCGGCTGCGATTGGCATCTTTTTCACTTAAGTGTGAGAAACAAAGCACTTAAATTTCGGCATTTTGTAGGTGTGGCAAATAAAGGGCTTACGGCCATAATCTTGCGTAAGTGTGGAATACAAAGGAGTTGTGAAGAGGCGGAGACGCCGCCGCGCCGGCGTTCTCCCGGACGGTCCGGGAGGAGCGCCAGCTAAGACGATGTTGCCTGAATCGCGGAATTAACCCGCAAGTTGGCGCGGGAGTTCTGGGGGTGGTCACCCGGCTTCGACGAGCCCGTAGCGGC
This sequence comes from Acidobacteriaceae bacterium, assembly GCA_027449545.1. GTDB lineage: Bacteria > Acidobacteriota > Terriglobia > Terriglobales > Acidobacteriaceae > Telmatobacter. Next base: position 5,329 of record DAIDLI010000022.1, read on the forward strand.
GCTGCCAGGTCTCTTTGAGCTGGGCGCGGACGCGGGCGCGCTCGGCTTCGGTAGCTTCCGCGCCGGCATCGGCGACAAAGCGCGCGGCCTCCTGCTTGGCGGCTTCGAGAAGCTGGCGGTCGCGGACGAGGCTGGCGACGCGGAACTCGGGGATGCCCGCCTGCCGGGTGCCGAAGAACTCGCCAGGTCCGCGCATCTCCAGGTCGAGCTCGGCCAATTCGAATCCATTCTGGGTGCGGACCATGGCGTTGAGCCGTTCTTCGCCAACCGGCGACACCCGCGGGCCGGTCATCAGGATGCAGTAGCTTTTGGCGGCGCCGCGGCCGACACGGCCGCGCAACTGGTGAAGCTGCGCGAGGCCGAAGCGCTCGGCGTGCTCCACGACCATGACCGTTGCGTTGGGGACATCGACGCCGACCTCGATGACGGTGGTGGCCACCAGCACCTGAATCTCGCCGCGATGAAAGCGGCGCATGGTGACTTCTTTGTCGTCGGCGTCCATGCGGCCGTGGAGCAGGCCGAGGCGCAGACCGGCGAGAGGGCCGGTGCGCAGCTTTTCGTACATATCGACGGCGGACTTGAGGCCGGACTTGCCGTTGGGGCTGGCCTCCTGCGCGGCCGGGTTGAAGAGCTCCGCGGTCTTGGCTTTGCGGCTGGTCTTTTTTCTGGGTGGCGGCGGGGCGGCAACGCCGTCCTCCGGATCGTGCGAGAAGTCGAGCTCGGGCTGATCGTCCTTGGCGCCCTCGATGACGGGATAGACGATGTAGGTCTGGCGGCCCTGGCCGACCTGCTTGCGGACGAAGTCCCACACGTCGTCCGCGCGCTCGTCGGGCACGCGGCGGGTGACGATGGGGGTGCGGCCCGGCGGCAGCTCATCGAGAACGCTGAGGTCGAGGTCGCCGTAGAGGGAGAGCGCCAGCGTCCGCGGGATGGGGGTGGCGGTCATGACCAGCACATCCGGCTCGGCCTGACCGGGCTTCTTCATCAGCTTGAAGCGCTGCAGCACGCCGAAGCGGTGCTGCTCGTCCACGACGACCAGGCCGAGGCGATCGAACTCGACCTTCTCTTCGATGAGGGCGTGCGTGCCAATGACGAGCTGCGCCTCGCCGCGATTGATCTGGCCGCGGTTGGCGCGCTTGCGATCGTCGTCGAGGGAACCGGTGAGCAGCACCACGCGCGGCTTGTGGCTGGAGCGCTCCAGCAGCTTGCGCGCGGCGAGGAAGTGCTGGGTGGCGAGAATCTCAGTGGGCGCCATCAGCGCGGCCTGGTAACCGTTGGCGATGGCCACCAGCATGGCCTGGAGCGCGACGATGGTTTTGCCGGAGCCGACGTCGCCCTGCAGCAGGCGGCGCATGGGTGCGGGCTGGCGCATGTCGGCGACGATCTCGCCCAGGGCGCGCTTCTGCGCGGCGGTGGGATGAAAGGGGAGCACCTCGCGAATCGCCTCGCGCACCTTGGCGTCGGTCACGAAGGCGATGCCGGTGCGCTCTTTCATGCGGCGGCGCTTGAGCTCCAGCCCCAGCTCGAGAAAGAACAGCTCTTCGAAGATGAGGCGGCGGTGCGCGGGCGTGGACCAGGACTGAAGCTGCGCGAAGGGCGTGCCCTCCGGCGGGAAGTGCACGTGGCGCAGCGCGGTCTCGCGGTCCGGCAGGCTGAGACGGTCGAGCAGCGGGCGCGGCAGGCATTCGTCCATGCGGCCGCTCATCTGCTCCAAAAGATGAAAGATGACTTTGCGCTGCCAGCGCGAGGTGAGCTTGTTGCCGCCCAGCGATTCGTAGACGGGGGTGATGCGGCCGACCTCGAGGAGCCGGGTTTCGGCGTCGTCGCTGGCATCGGGCAGCACCTCGAACTGCGGCTGGATCATCTTGAGGTTGCGGCTGGAGCGGGACTGCTCCAGCCGTCCGTAGACGGCCACCGTCTGCCCGGCGTGAAACTTGCCTTCCAGATAGCCGGCGTGGAACCAGACGCACTTCATGGCGAATCGGCCCTGTCCGATGGTGAGCTCGAAGAGCGGGCCGCCGCGCGTGCGCAGCAGCGCCGAGCCGCGCACCTCGGCGATGACGCTGGCGGTTTCACCGGGCTTGAGCTCATCGAGACTGCGCGGGTTCTGGCGGTCTTCGTAGCGGAAGGGCAGGTGGTAGAGAAGGTCTTCGGCGGTCTGGATGCCTTTGGCGGCGAGCATCTCGGCGACGCGCGGACCCACGCCGCGCACGTACATCACATTGGTATCCAGGCCAGGCACAGGATGGATGCTAAATGGCAGGGGGGAGGCAGCGCGAGTCAGGCGAGGCGCAGCGCGTTGCGCACGATCGGAATCATACCGTAGGGCTGATTGCGCCAGAGCAAGGGGACAAAATAGGCCTCGAGATACCAGGAGAGCGCGAAGAAGATGGCAACGCCGAGCAGGGTCCAGAAGAAGATGCGCACGGGCAGGGTTTGCGTCAGCGGCAGGCCGGGGTCGTTCGTCCGGGTGGGACGATAGAAGAACAGGCCGCTGGCAAAGCAGACGCAGCCGGCCAGACCGATGCGGAGCAGCGACATGGTGAGGCGGTCGATCCAGTGGGTGCCGGGCTCAAAGAAGGCGCTCACCACCAGCGGATAGAGCGATAGAAGGCTGAGCATGAAGGAGAGCGCCTTGCCCAGCTCAAACCAGAGGCTCTGCTGCTGGCGCGGCGAAGAGGAGGCCGGCTGAGAAAGGGCGTGGGTGTGCGGGCTGGAGTGCCTTTCCACACCCACATTCTATGCCGGCCGGGCGGGCGCTAGAGGTCGCGCCAGTTGGGGCCGAAGCCGAGGTCGGCCACCAGCGGCACGTTGAGCTGGACGACGCCTTCCATCTCCGCGCGAACCAGGGCAGCGATCTCGTCGCTTTCCTCCTCCGGCACCTCGAAGAGCAGTTCGTCGTGGACCTGGAGGACCATGCGCGTCTTGAGCTTGCGCTCGGCGAGCTTGCGGTCGAGGGCGATCATGGCCAGCTTGATGAGGTCGGCCGCGGTGCCCTGGAGCGGCGTGTTGACGGCGGTGCGCTCGGCGAATCCGCGCTGGTTGGGGTTGCGGCTGGCGATGTCGGGGATGGGCCGCAGTCGGCCGAAGAGGGTGCGCACGGAACCGTCTTTGCGGGTCTGCTCCAGGGTGCGCTCGATGAACTCCTGCACGCCGCGATAGCGGGCAAAGTAGCGGTCGATGTAGGCCTTGGCCTCGGCCTGGGGAATGCCGAGTTGGGCGGCCAGCCCGAAGGCCGAGATGCCGTAGACGATGCCGAAGTTGACGGCCTTGGCGCGGTTGCGCGTCTCTTTGTCCATCTGGTCGAGGGGCACGCCGAAGACCTCGCTGGCGGTGAGCGCGTGGATGTCGATGTCTTCGGAGTAGGCGCGCATCAGCAGTGGATCGCCGCTGAAGTGGGCCAGCAGGCGGAGCTCGATCTGCGAGTAGTCGGCGGAGAGCAGGCGGGTGCCCGGCGCGGCGATGAAGGCGGCGCGAATCTCGCGGCCCAGCTCGGTGCGGATAGGAATGTTTTGCAGATTTGGATTGACGCTGGAGAGGCGGCCGGTGGCCGTGGCCGCGGCCTGAAAGGTGGTGTGCACGCGCGAGTCGGGGTCGGCGAGCTGCGGCAGCGCGTCGATATAAGTGCCCTTGAGCTTGGACAAATGGCGGTATTCGAGGACGAGGCGCGGAACGTCGTGCTTTTCGGCGAGCTGCTCCAGCACGTCCTGCGCGGTGGAGACGGCCTTGCCCTTGCCGCGAACGACCGGCGTGGGCAGGCCGAGATGCGTGAACAACACGGTGCCGAGCTGCTTGGGCGAGTTGATGTTGAAGCGCTGCCCGGAGAGCTCGTAGATCTGTTCGGCGAGGCGATTGATCTCGCCCCCGAACCGCTCCGAAAGATTGCCGAGCGCAGCTCTGTCGATGCGGATGCCGGCCTTCTCCATGCGGAAGAGCACCGGGGCCAGCGGTAGGTCGATCTCGCGGTAAACGCGGTTGAGTTTTTCTTGGTCAACCTCGGCGCGGAGGGCGGGGACCAGCGCGTGGATGACGGCGGCCTTGGCGGGCAGCGACGTCGGCGGCGTGTGGTTGTTGCGGGCGGCGATGTCGGCCAGCGATTGCGTGCTGTGCGTGGGGTTCAGCGCATAGGAGAGCAGCATCAGGTCGTCGACTTCGCCGCGCAGATCGACGTTGAGGCCGCAGAGGACGTGCAGCGCCAGCTTCCAGTCATGGGTGCGCTTGGGCACGGCGGGATCTTCGAGCAGCGCGCGCAGCTTGGGCGTGAGCGGCAGGCAGAGGGCGCGAGCCGGGTCGGCGCAGACCCCGACGCTGGATTGCGTCTTGCGCTCGGCAGATTCAATCGCGTCGAGCAGCGAAGGAGCCGCGGGCTCTTCATCATCAGATTCGGAGACCGGCTCGACAGCATCGAGCGCAAAGGCGAAGCCATGCTCGCGGGCGGCGCGGTAGAACTCGGCCTCCTGTTCGGCTGTGGCCTGCTCGATCAATTCCACCGAAGCGCCGCCGGGCGCAGCCCCTCCGAGTTCGCGCAGCAGGGAGGTGAACTCCAGCTCGGTGTAGAGCTCGCGACAGGCTTCGATGTCGGGCGGTTGGGTTTCGAGCTTATGGAGATCCAGCTCCAGCGGCACGCGGCAGTCGATGGTGACGAGTTCTTTCGAGAGCAGCACGGCGTCGCGGTTCTGCTGGAGCGACTCGCGATAGCTTTTGCGCTTGACCTCGGCGGCGCGGTCGAGAACCGCTTCCACGCTGCCGAACTCGACGATGAGATCGACGCTGCCTTTGTCGCCGATGCCGGGCGCGCCGGGCACGTTGTCGATGGCGTCGCCGCGCAGCGCCATCACGTCCACCACCTTCTCGGGCGGGACACCGAGCGTCTCCTCGACCTTGGCGGGATCGAGGACGAGATTGTCCTTCTGCGGGTTCAGCATCTTCACCCGCGGGGTGACGAGCTGCATCATGTCCTTGTCGCCGGAGACGATGAAGACCTCGTGGCCGCGCTCGGCGGCCTCACGGGCCAGTGTGCCGATGACGTCGTCAGCCTCGAAGCCCTCAGCCTCGAGGATGGGGATGTGCAGCACCTCGAGCGAGCGGCGGATGTAAGGGACCTGGCGGCGCAGGTCCTCGGGCATGGACTCACGCTTGGCCTTGTAGCCCTCGTAGCTCACTTCTTCAAAGCACTGGGTTTTGGAGTTCCACTTCTTGAGCGACTCGATGGCCTTGGCGCGCTCGTCGCGAAAGACGGCGCCGCTCACGTCGAAGACCGCGGCAAAGTACTGCGGCGCGAAGTCCTGGCGCAGCTTGCGGATCATGTTGACGAAGACGTAGATGGCCGCGGTGGGCAGCCCAGCGCGCGTGGACATAGGCCGCGAGCGCTGCATCGCGTGGTAGGCGCGGAAGATGAACGACATGGTGTCGAGCAGGAAGACAGGCGGCTTGGCGGGTTCGGGCACGGGTTGAGTTTAGCAGGGAGAGGATGGTGGGGCGGGCTCGCTCTTAAACCAACGTGCCCAGCGCCGAAGCTTGCTTTCCCGTAGACGCCTGTCATCCCGACGGAGCGCAGCGACGAGGGATCTGCGGTTGCTTTCTGACAATGCTCGAATCAGAAAAGTGTAATTCGGAAGTGCTTGCGTGGCTGCATGGTCACATGTTGCTCTGGCCCGAAATGAGCAATCCAGTCCAAGAACGCTGAACCGCTCTTGAGCGACGATTGTGTACTCATTCTTTCCGCAACTATGACAACCCCATCCGGCTCATTGCCCTGTCGCGCGGAAAACAGTAGAAACTCACTTCGGTCTGTATTCTTCGGTAACTGCAGTGCATTCACGCCATATGGTGACAAGAAACTAGGCCAGGAATAGGAAAACTTAAAGTATGTGTTTTCATATGACGTCTTACCGATCCGCCCATCGGTTGGCGATTGAGCCCGGGCAAAGCTAGCTGTACCGAAAAGAAGTAAGAATGCAGAAATGAGACGGCGTCTCACGGTTACTCCTCGAATGTAACGTCTTGATGGGCCAAATTATATGTGCCGGGTGTCCCGGGTGCCGCGTCTTTTGGGGACATGGGAGAACACGGAACTCAATCCGCCTCATCTTATACCGCAAATCATCGGGCAGTGGGCTCCCGGCCGGAAGGCAACCGCAGATCCTTCGACTCCCTGCGCTGCGCTCCGGTCGCTCAGGATGACAGTGGGTGGAGGGGCGAAGTTGCGGGTGCCCTGGTCTCAAAACCTATCCCCACCAAAGCCATCGGTTGGACTCCCAGGTCCGCAAAAGCGCGGGACCTGGGGCACCCGTCTTCGGTGGTGGATCCAGCACTTTCAAGATCTGGGGCACCCGCCGCTCCATTGAATCCTAGATACCTAAAACGACCACAGATCCTTCCGCTTCGCGTCAGGATGACAGCGCTCGGAGGGTGGCGCGGAGGCAGATGGCAGGTCAAAGGCCGGGTGCCCCAGGTCCCGCGCTTTTGCGGACCTGGGAAACCACCACAGCCGGCCAGCCACAATCCGCGCTATCCTTACTCGTTATGACGCGTG
>DAIDLI010000023.1 GCA_027449545.1 Acidobacteriaceae bacterium
CCCCAGCCCCAGCCCATACCCCAGCCGCTACCCATATCGTTGTAGTAGGTCTCGAGTTGCTTCTCGCTGCGAACGTGGTCTGTCACGCAGATGGTCACCTGTCCGCCCGAGGGCACTTCCTTCCAGCCCTTCTTCTGGAGCTGCGCATTGACCGCGTTCTCAATCCGCCGCTGGTTGAAGGGATCGTTGACCCTCACCTTGCCCCACGAATAGGTGTGAAACTGCGCAAAGTTTACATGGTGATTCCAGTCGGCGCGCACCTGATCGGCCGAAGCAAAGGGAACGGCAATCAGCAGCAATGCACACGCAAGTCCCGCCAGCGGCACCCGCAATCTCATGGTGATCAACCTCCTCTTCAGACAACTCCCATCCGGACGGATGCTGCCGCTTCTTGCAGCAGTTGCATTTCAGGCCGCCCCAAAAAAGAGGAGCTGCCGCAGCAGCTCCCCTTCGCGATCCTTTTTTCTCGTCGTTGCCCTGCCCTCGCGACCTGTTCGTCTGGGTCGCTTTGAGTGAGCTTCCACTTTCTCAGTGCAGCCGGAAGTCCACGTCCACCACCATCTGCACCGACACGGGGTGCCCCTGGTACATCGCCGGCTTGAACTTGTACTGCCGCACTGCCTCAACCGCCTTCTGGTCAAGGCCCATGCCCAGCCGCCGCACCACGCGCACATCCTGCGGATTGCCCTGCGAGTCCACGATCAGCTCGATCGCCACCGTGCCCTGCAGATCCGATCGCCGCGCCTGCTCCGTGAACTCCGGCTGCACCGAGTGAATCAGGATGGGAGCGCTCACGCCGCCGCCCACGCTCATCACGCCGCCGCCGTAGCCGCCGCCGCTGCCCGGTCCGGCTCCCGCGCTCTGGCCGATGCCGATGCCACCGCCCATCACGCCGAAGCTGGAGTGTGCCGCCGCGCTGGGTGCCTTCAGCGCCACCTGCGGCGAGTTCTGCGAATTGAACTGCGGCACATTGGAGTTGAGCTGCATATTCACCTGATGCGTAGGCTCCGGAAGCTTGGGAGTCTCCACCTGCGCAATCTGCGGAGGCAGCATCTTGACACGCGGTACCACCGGCGCCGGCGGCTGCGGCACCACCGGCTTGGGCTGCGGCCGCGCCTTCACCGGCGCCGTCACCTGGTGCGCTCCGCCCCCGCCGCCTTCCTGCTTGGCCACCTGCATCACCGGCGGATCCGTGAGCACGAACTTGATGGGCACAGTGGTCGTCTCATCGTGCACCACCGGGTGCGCGGTGAAGCTCCACCACAGAATCGCTCCAATCACAGCGACGTGAATGCAAAACGAGACGGCATTCGAGCGCTTGTCCTTCTTGAACAAAGCGGGCTCGAGCCCGCGGAACATGCGCGGCGCCGGTCCATTCACGATCATTGGCCTCGGCACCAGTTGCGGCATCGGCTTCCATGCCAGAGCGGCCCCGTCCTCTTCAAAATCCACTGCCAGCGAAGAACGATTGTAGCTTTCCGCCAATCGGCCGCGTGCTCCCCCCTGGCTGCGCGCGCCCGCTTTAGATCCCCGCGTCACCAAATAGCCCATACCTCTTAACCGGGAAACTTGCCCTCCCGTTCCCCCTCTCCTGGTTCCTCTCAGCATTTGCTTCGAACCAATTCTTCCGCCGGGCCGCTTGCGCCCGGCGGCCTTCCTACCAGATTCCCTTGTCGCTTCCGGTCAGCTTCTGTCCCACCACCGCGGCCGTTGCCAGCCATGGCAGCAGGCTCAGCCGCGCGCCATTGTGGAGTTTGCCCTTGCCCAGTACCCCCGCAAGCTGCGCGGTATAGAGCCGCGCCGACTGCGGAAGAATCGGCACCCGAATAAAGCCGCGTGCGTAGTACACTTCGCTTCCGCCGAACTGCGCCGCATCCCGAACCATCTGCGGCAACTCCAGCCCGGTTCCGCGATAACTCTTCACGTAATCCGACACAATCGCCAGGTAAGTCGCGGTGCCCTTCCAGATATCCGCCCGCGTCGCCACCATGCGCAGATCGTCGTAATCGATCGCGCCTGTCTCCACCAGGTGCGCGCTGTCCACGATGTCGCACAACCGGAAGTAGAAATGCCGGTACATGCGCTGCAGCGTGGAGATCAGCAGACGGTCCGACACCGCGGTCACACGAAACTTGTGATCGCCCGCCTGGATCTGCCGCGTCCGCATCAGCAGCGACGAGGCGATCGTCACCTGCTCGCCGGTCTGCCCTAGCCGTCCCACGTGCACTTCCACCGACTCCGGCAGTCCGGGAATCTCGAAATTCCACTTGCACGCCAGCCGGTCACCCCAACTGCGCGCCGCGATGGTCGCCTCAAACGACTTCTGCATCAGCCCGCATACCTGCTCCGGACTCGCGTCGGTGTAGAGGTCCAGGTCGCTGCCCATGTCCGGCCAGTGGTCGAGCGACTTGATCACCGTCACGCCGTAGCCGTGATCCTCAAACTCGGAACATATCTCGTCCAGAAACAGCATCGCCGTATCGATGCGGCGGCGCTCTGCTTCCAGAGCCTCGCGAACCCATGCGCTTCGTTCGCTATCCCGCGCCTCGGCCGCGATGCCTTCATAAGGCTCCAGGGCGCGGATCACAACGTGGTTCAACTGCGCCAGCGTCAGCAGGTCATCGAACTCTGGACGCGTCAGCCGCAGCAACTCTGCCTTCAGCGTCGTCTTGGGCGCTCCTGTCGCGCTGCGCTCGAAGAGCAGCCGGGAGAGCAGGTTGAGTGACTTCTCAGATGGGAACTGCGGAATGGATGTGCTCATAGTCTTGGAGAACCTGCCCCCTACCGGGAATTTTGCGGCGCAGTGCCACTCGGTGCGCCGGACGTTGAGTTGGGGGCCTGCGGTTTCGCCTGCTGCGAGAGCCCTGCTCCGCGCGGCGTCAATTCAACGGGTCCTTGCTGCTGGCGCCGCTGCTGCTCGTAAACGCTCAGCGCCCGGTCCACGCTGCCGGTGCTGTCGCTCGCCACCGTCAGCAGGCTCTGGCCCTGGGCCGTGGCTTGGGTCGCCAGGCCCACGCGCGCATCGGCATCCTGCGCCCTGCGCGCCTTGTCGTAGTAAAACTGCGCGGTCTCCAGGTCGCCGTCGCGCGCCGCGACATAGGCCCGGTTGTTCAACGAAAACGCATCGTTGGGATCAGCCTGGTAGGCGCGCAGAAAATCCTGCCGCGCGGCCGCCCACTGGTTCTCGTTCTCCTCGTGCACACCGCGAATGTTGTAGCGGATCGCAGCCAGTTCCTGCGGGGGCATGCCGGCGACGCGCTTCTTCAGGTTCTTCGCGCCCTCCGCCGCCATATCGCTGATGGACTTGCCCCGCCACGCGTGGTCGGCGGTGACCGTGACCTTCTCCGAAGAGTGCAGATCGGCCGCCGTCGTATAGTTCTTCAGCGCATCTTCGTAGTCGCCAATCGCCTCGTCGGCCACCGCAAGATTATTCAAGGTGAACGGATTGCGCGGATCCAGCTTCAGCGCATCCTGGAGCAGGCCCTCGGCCTCAAACCCGCGCTGCTGCGTCAGCAGGTTCATCGCGTCCAGATTCATGCGGTTGATCCGCATCGGCAAATCCTCGATAGTGGCGTAGGCGGCGGTCATCGGTTTTCCGTCCAGACTGTCCAAACTGCTCATCGCGATCGGTGCGCTGCTGCCCTGCTCGGTGGCCAGTTGATAGTACCGGTGGGCCTGCTGGATCTGGCCCTGCAGTTCGGCAACGTAGCCAAGGTTGTTCAGCGTAAACGGATCCGCGGGATCATACAGGTAGGCCTTGTAGAACAACCGCTCGGCCTTCTCGTAGTGGTTCTTCTTGACCTCTCTTACACCTTCCCGATTGAGCCTTTGCACCGGGCTCGTCCGGCTGCGCAAAGGAATCGAGATGGCAATACGATGCTCTCCGGCCCAGCTCTGTTGCAGGCCGAAACCAGCGAATACCGCGATGACACCCAGAAATTTGGCAGTCTTGGTGATCATTGTGTTCTTTCGTTCCGGTGCCGCGAAGCGGCCGCGATCGCCCTTCCTTTGCGGGAGTTATTCCACGAGAAGTTGATGATGTTGCCGGGCGAGGTCTTCGAACAGAGGGAACGCCCCGCGCCGCCATTTGACTACCGGTGGCTTCCTGTGCCGGTCTAATGCTCGTGTTGGTTAGATGCGACACTGTCAGTCGTGTTGCTCCCCGAGTGCAGGGAATTGCATACCACCCCTCTGTCAGGATTGCCATCTAATTGGTTGTCGGAAATTCCCGCAGCAGGAGTGCGTGCACATGGTTCGTGTTGTCGCGGTTGCAGTACTGGCTGGCGCGGTGCTGGCCTCAGTGCGGCCCGCAGCCGCACAATCGGAAAAGCTGTCTGGCATCGATGCCGCGCTGAACGCTGATAGCCTCGGTCATGGCGCGCCTGCCTTGCCCCCGGCCCCCTCGCCGAAAGACAGCACCATCTTCGGCGGATCCATTAGCAACATCAATCCGGTGCTTGATGAATTCTCCTTGAATATCTATGGACAGCACCCCATGAAGGTGCTCTTCGACGAACGCACGCAGTTTTTCCGGGATGGTGTGCGCATTCCAGTGCACGACCTCGCCCCCGCCCGCTTTGCCTCCGTGCAGACCGCCCTCGACGGCACCAGCATCTTCGCCATCAGCGTGCACGTGCTCTCCAAAGCCCCTACCGGCGACTTCCGCGGCCGCGTCCTTCGCTTCAACCGCAACTCCGGAAAATTGGTCTTGAGCTCGACCTCCGGCCCGCCCTTCAACGTCATCGTCCCGGCCAGCGCCACCTTCCACCGCACCGGTCAGACTTCCTTCGCCTCGCAAGCCTCAGGCCCCCAGGATCTTAAGCCCGGCGCCCTCGTCGCTGTCACCTTCACCACCAGCCACGGTCAGGGCGTGGCCAATCATGTCGAGGTGTACGCCGTACCAGGATCTGATTTCGTTTTCAGCGGCAGCATCACCACGCTGAACATGGCCTCAGGCACCATGGTGCTGCGCGATCCGCGCGACCAGGCCACTTACCAGTTGCACTTCTATCCTGCCCAGTTTGGGCCGGGCCAAGGCCTGCATGTGGGCGAACGTGTGCGCGTAGACGCCACATTCGACGGCTCCAACTACTCCGCTATCGACATTAAGCCCTATTAAGCCGATTCCGTCTGCGGTCCGTCGCGCCGGCGGCGGGCTGCAATTCTGGTACGTCCTGCCAAGGAACTCCGGGCCGCCTGGGGATGGAAGCCCGTCACCGGACCACTGCTCCATCGCTGCGCTTCGCCTGGTTCCTGCGCCGGCGCCTCATGGCAGCCGGGTGCAGGGCCTAGCTCCTGAGACGTTTAGCCTCCAGTTGTTACTCCACTCGGGCCCGTAGCTTGCATCCGCGGAGAGATTGCAAAGCTCGATGCTTGCTGCACGGCCTGCCGCCCAAGCCGCACCGCCCCTTTGAACTCCACTCCGCCCCTGCCGTATCCTTGTAGAGAGGCGATGCCCCGCCCATCGTATCCCCGTCTTCCTGAGGAGTTGTTTCCGTGCATATCCCGCTGGTCTACTCTGTGGTCGCTGCGCTCGCCGGTCTCACAGCCATCCTTGTATGGCGCGTGCGTGAGGGCCGGACAGCGGTCACTCCCAAAAAGATCCTCTTCCCCCCGCTCGGCATGGCTACCGGATTTTCCATGTTCCTGGTGCCCGGCTTCCGCATCCCGCTCTCCTGGGCGTTCATCGCGTTCCTGCTGGGTGCCGTGGCCTTCGCCTATCCGCTCCTGCTCACCTCCAAGCTCGAGCGCACCGGCGACGTCATCATGATGAAGCGCTCCGGAGCCTTCTTCGCGGTGGTGATCGTGCTCTTCGCCATCCGCTATCTAGCGCACGGTTTCTTCGATTCCATCCTCACCATCGAGCAGACCGGCGGCCTCTTCTTCATCCTCGCCTTCGGCATGATCGTGCGCTGGCGTATGAATATGCTCCGCGAATACCGCGCCCTCACCGCCTGCTGAAGCCTGCTCCGGAAAAGCTGGCTAACGCTTTCTCGGCATCGCCCAGCAACTGGACAGATGTTTCATTCCTATCTTCGGGTAATATCCCTCGGCCGCCGGAGCAGCCACTAGGATCAGCGTGGTGCCTTCGCCGGCCGCGCGGTGCGTCTCCTCGATCAGCCTCTTTCCAATTCCCTGGCGCTGATAAGCCGCGTCCACAGCCAGATCGGAAAGATAACAGCAGTAGGAGAAATCCGTGACCGCGCGCGAGATGCCGACCAGGAGTCCGCCGGCTCGCGCAGTCACAATCAGGTCTGCATGGCGCAGCATGCTGTCGAGCCGCGCCAGGTCCTGCGCCGGCCGCCGCTCCGCCAGGGTGGAGGAAAGCAGAACCGCGCGAAACTCCTCGGCGCTAAGTTCAGGCTCCAGCGCGTACTCGATCTGCATGGCCGACATCAAGGATGATGCTAACAAAATGGGCATCCGCCACAGCGGATGCCCATCGTATTTCTACAGCCCGATGATCGGGCCCTCTCTTCAACAGGTCACTCGAAAACAGAACCAGCGGCGAAGCGCGACCCCTTTGTTACTCACCCGCAGATGCAGGCTTGGTCAGCTCCAGGTTGAACTTGTTCAACTGAATCGATTCCAGAACCGCAACGCCATTCACGGTGTTCGTGCTCATTCCGACATGCTCGTTGTTGGCCGGCACCAGCTTGGCAGGAACGGTCGCCAGAGTCTTTCCGTTCCGGGCAATCGTCACCTGCACGTTCGAATCGGCGCCCGTCCAGCTCACCTTGTAGTCGCCCGCCGGCACCTGGGTCGACCCGACCTTTGTGTTCTCCCAAAATGTGATGGTCTTCGTGTTCTTGGCCGCAAATGCCGGAAGCGAAAGCGAACACAAAATGATTGCAAGTCCCAAAAGACGTTTCATGATTTCTCCCTACAATTTCTGCGCGTGAAAAGCTCAACACTTGTCCACTGCTATGTTTATAGGACTGCCTCAAGGGAAAACATGTGAGCAACGTCACACCGCAATCTGACGCGCTGCTTCTGGTGTAAGCAACAAACATTGCAGTGTCGCAGTGTGCAACGCGAAGAGAAACTCTGCGCACAAGAAAAAGGGCATCCACCGCAGCGGATGCCCTTGGTTGTTGCGTGATCAGTTTGGAAGCGAGCGTGAAATCCGAAGTCTAGGCAGCCTCTTCGCCGCCGTCGCCTTCCTGTTCCTTTTTCGCCTCTTCCAGTTGCTTCTCCAGCTCGGCGCGCTTCTTGGCCTTCAGATCGGCGCGCTTCTGGCGCTTCACTTCAAGCTGCTTCTCCGCACCCAGCAGTTCGATGAACGCCTTCTCCGCGCCGTCGCCCCGCTGAAAGCCGGTGCGCACAATACGCAGATAGCCGCCCTGCCGGTCGCCGTAGCGCGGCGCCACGGTCTCGAACAGCCGCGTCACTGCGCCGTCGGTCTGCAGAAAGCTCAGAGCCTGGCGGCGTGCGTGCAGATCCCCCTTCTTGCCGAGGGTGATCATCTTTTCTACATGCGGACGCACCGCCTTGGCCTTGGCCACGGTGGTCTCCACACGATCCTCAAGTAGCACGGACGTGGCCAGGTTGCGCAGCAGCGCGCGACGATGGCTGGTATTGCGTCCGAGCTTGAATCCTGCATTGCGATGGCGCATGACTAAATCTCTCTTCAGGGTATCGTGATTCGTGAGTCGCGGTTCGTGGTCTGTGCAAGCACGCGCCACGAAACACGAATCACGGTCTTAAAAGTTTTCCGTCTCCGTCGGCAACTGCAGGTCCACCGAGTCCAGCGGCTCATCTTCGTCGTCGAAGTGGCTGTAGCTCGCGGCCAGCGCCGTCGCCGGCGGAATGCTCGTCGGCCCCGGTACCGCATTGCCCTGCTCGTCGATCTTCATTCCCAGCGACAGGCCCATCTGCGCCAGGATCTCCTTGATCTCGTTCAGGCTCTTGCGGCCGAAGTTCTTGGTCTTCAGCATCTCGGCTTCGGTCTTCTGCACCAGCTCGCCGATGGTCTGAATGTTGGCGTTCTTCAGGCAGTTGTAGCTGCGAACCGAGAGCTCCAGCTCTTCTACGCTGCGGTTGAGGTTGTCGTTACGCAGCATCACACGGCCTTCCTCGCCGCGCGCCTCCGCTTCGATCTCTTCCTCAAAGTTGATGAAGATGTTCATGTGGTCCTTCAGCAGCTTGGCTGCCAGGCCCACCGCGTCTGCGGGCAATACCGCGCCGTTGGTCCACACCTCGAGCGTCAGCTTGTCGTAGTCGGTAATCTGCCCCAGACGGGCCGCGTCCACCAGGTAGTTCACGCGCCGTACCGGCGAGTGCACCGAGTCCACCGGAATAAAGCCCAAGCCCAGATCGGCGTCGAAGTTCTTGTCGGCGGAGACGTAGCCGCGCCCTCTCTTCAGGCGCATCTCCATATCCAGCTTGCCGCCCTCGGCCACCGTGGCAATGTAGATCTCCTTGTCCAGGATCTCCACGTCGCCGTCGGCCTCGATCATGCCGCTGGTCACAACGCCCGGCTGATCGGCGCGCAGGTACAGCGCCTTCGGCCCTTCGCCATTTAGCTTGAACGGAATCTGCTTCAGGTTCAGGATGATGTCGGTCGCGTCCTCGGTCACCCCGGGGATGGACTGGAACTCGTGCAGCACGCCCTCGATGCGCACCGCGGTTACGGCGGCGCCTTCGATCGAGCTCAGCAGCGTCCGGCGCAGTGCATTGCCGATCGTGGTGCCAAACCCGCGCTCAAATGGCTGCGCGCTGAACTTCCCATAGGTGTTGGTCAGCGTCTCTGCGTCTACCGCCAACCGCTTCGGCTTTTGAAATCCTCTCCACAGCATACGTATCTCGATTCCCGCGCGGCATGTACGTCGCGATGCATTTTGCGGCGGCCGCGCAAGTGCTCCTTTTCAGTGATCAGTGAACAGTGCACAGTGAACAGTTGCCAGCGTGACGTACTGTCCACTGAGCACTGTTCACTGTCCACCGCTTTCGTACTTGCTGTACAACTCCACAATCAGCTGCTCGTTGATCGGCAGGTTCACATCGGCGCGCTTGGGCAGGTGCAGCACCCGGCCGGTCAGCGTCTCAAAGTTCATCTCCAGCCAGGTCGGAACCGGGTTCTGCTGCGCGTACTGCACGCCCTGCTCCACCACCACCAGCTTCTTGGCGTGCTCGCGGATCGAGATCTCGTCGCCCGCGTTCACCTGGTATGAAGGAATGTTGACCTTCTTGCCGTTCACCGAAACGTGCCCGTGGCGAACCACCTGGCGCGCCTGACGCCGCGAGATGGCAAAGCCCAGACGATAGGCCACGTTGTCCAGGCGGCGCTCCAGTTGCTGGATCAGCAGCTCGCCGGTCACGCCCTGCGCCCGGTTGGCCTTCTCGTAGTACTCGCGGAACTGGCCCTCGAGCGTGAAGTACATGCGCTTGGCCTTCTGCTTTTCATGCAGCTGCAGACCGTAGCCCACGATCTTGGCCTTGCGGTCCTTGCCGTGCTGCCCGGGAGGAAAATTGCGCTTCTCGATCGGGCAACGATCGGAGGTGCACTTGGTGCCCTTCAAAAAAAGCTTGGTACCTTCGCGACGGCAAAGGCGGCAGACTGCTCCGGTATAACGTGCCATTTCTTCTCCTGACTGCGGATGACGGCCGGTTTACGTGCGACGGTGCGCATGTCGTCCCGGCCCATGTTGAGAGATCAGAGAATAGAGATCAGAGATCAAAAGCCAAGTTGGATGAAGCCTGATCTCTGATCACTGCCAACTGATCTCTGGTTACACGCGCCGCCGCTTCGGCGGCCGGCAGCCGTTGTGCGGCACCGGCGTAACGTCGCGGATCGACTTGACCTCGATGCCCGCCGCCGCCAGAGCGCGGATGGCCGACTCGCGGCCCGAGCCCGGACCGGCGACCCGCACATCCACCGCGCGCAGACCGTGGTCGCGCGCCATGCCGGCCGCGTTCGACGCCGCCTGCTGCGCCGCGAACGGCGTCCCCTTGCGCGATCCCCGGAAGCCCAGCGAGCCCGAGCTCTTCCAGCTCAGCGTGTTGCCCATCTGGTCGGTGATGGTCACAATCGTGTTGTTGAACGAAGCCTGGATGTGCGCAACGCCGAACGGCACATTCTTGCGCTCCCGCTTCTTGAACTTCTTGCCCTTGCCGGACTTGCCGGCGCCGCCCTTCTGATCCTGTTTCGCCATTAGGTCTTCGCCGTCGCTTTCTTCTTGCCGGCAATCGTGCCCTTACGCGGGCCCTTGCGAGTGCGGGCATTGGTGTGGGTGCGCTGGCCGCGCACCGGCAGCGACCGGCGGTGCCGGCTGCCGCGATAGCTCTGGATGTCGATCAGACGCTTGATGTGCATGGAGACGTCCTTGCGCAGATCGCCTTCGACTCCACCCTCGTCCTCGATCACCTGGCGGATGCGGTTGACCTCGTCCTCGCCCAGATCCTGGATCTTCTTGAACGCGTCCACGTTCGCCTTTTCCAGAATCTTGAGCGCACGGGGATTGCCGATCCCGAAGATATACGTGAGCGCGATCCTCGCCTGCTTGTTGCGGGGCAGATCGACGCCAGCAATACGTGCCATCTGAATTCCTTTACTGCTTCCGGTTGTGTGCCCCCGGCCTCAGCCGGTTCGCACGGGTTACGCGGATTGCTTCCGGAGGTTCATCGCAAGCCTTGACTCCAGCTAACTCGCCCCGCTTCAGGTTTCAACGTCAGGGTTCAAGGATCAATCCAATACTGCGAACGCAGCCGTCTTTGATCTCTGCTCCCCGCGCTCTGGTCCCTGGGAAGTTCCGCTCTCCGCCAGCCAACTAGCCCTGGCGCTGCTTATGCTTTGCGTTCTCGCAGATCACCCGCACGACGCCCTTGCGCGTAATGACCTTGCACTTGACGCAAATCTTCTTGACCGATGCCCGAACCTTCATTTGCCTGCTACCCTTCTCCGAAATCAGCTCTCTTCGCGCAGTCGCCGCATGCGGTCCTCAGCATCGGCCCCTGATCTCTGATCTCTGACCCCTGATCACTTGTATCTGTACACAATCCGTCCGCGATTCAGGTCGTACGGGCTCAGCTCCACCGCGACCCGGTCCCCGGGCAGAATGCGAATGAAGTTCTTGCGCATCCTTCCCGATACATGGGTCAACACCTCGTGGTTGTTCTCGAGCTTGACCCTGAACATGGCATTCGGCAACGTCTCGATGACCGTCGCCATTACCTCAATCGCATCTTCCTTCGACAAACCGTGTCCATTTCTGCCGGCTCACCTTGCTCCCGCCGGCGGTTGCGCCAGGCTCAATCGCCCAGCCCAATCTCAAACCTGAAGCCAGCGCTTGGAGCCGGTCGCTGCCGGCTGCAAGCTGCTGGCCGTCTTAATCCGTCAAAATCCTTGCGCCGTCCGCGGTCACCGCTACCGTGTGCTCGAAGTGGGCGCTCCTGCTGCCGTCCTTCGCCACCGCCGTCCAGCCGTCTTCCAAAACCATCACATCCGGCCGGCCCGCGTTCACCATCGGCTCGATGGCGATCACCATGCCCGCCTTCAGCTTCATTCCTTGGCCCGCCCGGCCGAAGTTCGGCACTTGCGGCTCCTCGTGCATCTGCGATCCGATCCCATGGCCCACAAAGTCCCGCACCACCGAGAATCCTTCGCGCTCCACCACGCCCTGCACCGCCGCACCCACATCGCCCAGCGTGTTGCCCGGCTTCACCGCCGCGATTCCCGCCTGCAGCGAGGCTTCCGTCACCCGCAGCAGCCGCGCGCTGTCGGCGTCAATTTCGCCCACCGGCACCGTGATCGCCGAATCGCCGTAGTAGCCATCCACAACCACGCCGAAGTCCACCGAAACAATATCCCCCTGCTTCAGCACGCGCTTCGGCGAAGGGATGCCGTGCACCACCTCGTCGTTCACCGAGGTGCAAAGCACGCAGGGATACCCATGATACCCCTTGAAGGCCGCCTTCACCCCCAGCTCCTTGAGCCGGTCTGCGGCTGCCTTCTCCAGATCAAACGTGCTCACGCCCGGCTTGACCCGCGCGCGGACCAGCTCCAGCACCTCGCGGACTACCTTGCCCGCGCGGCGCATCTTCTCGATCTCCTGCGACGACTTCAGTACAACGGCCACAAAACCATCTTTCAGAAATCGGAACTCGGTTGCAGGCTGCCGGACTCGCCCCGGAAGCTGCCCCCGCTCCATTCGATCCAACTCTTCCGCAGCACCGGAGCCACCGAACTTCGCTCGACCAGGACCCGCCTGCACCCTGCTCTCGAACCCCTGACCGCTGCCCTACGCCTTCCGCATTCCTTCCACGGTCGCAACGATACCGGCAGCGATCACGTCGATCGGCCGGTCTCCGTCCACTTCCGCGAACCGTCCCCTGGCCCGGTAGTGTTCCACCACCGGCGCCGTCTGAGCTTCATAGGCGCGCATCCGCTCCTTGAAGATCTCTTCCGTGTCATCGGCTCGCTGGATCAGCGCGGCTCCATCCAGGTCGCAAATCCCATCCCGCTGGGGGGGATTCACGTGGATGTTATAGATCCGCTGACAGACAGGACAATTGCGCCGCCCCGTGATGCGGCGCAATAACTGATTATAGTTGACCCGGATCATCACGGCAACCACCGGGAGCGACTCCGGCTGCGCCGCCAGCCGCGCATCCAGCCAGTCCGCCTGCCCCAGCGTGCGCGGAAATCCATCCAGGATGTAGCCCCGCACCGTATCCGGCTCCAGCAGCCGCAGGGCCACCATCTCGTTCACCATCTCGTCGGGCACCAGCTCCCCGCGCCCGATAATCTCCTTGGCCGTCTTGCCCAGCGGCGTCCCCTGGGCTACGTTGGCCCGCAGCAGATCCCCGGTGGAGATCTGGGGGATTCCCCAGAGCTTCACCAGCTCCTTCGCCTGGGTCCCCTTTCCTACTCCCGGAGCCCCCAGCAAAAGAAGCGGGCCGGGAGCAGTCTTGCTTTCCGCTTCCCGGCCTGGTTCTACTGAGCTTGCCGTCTGCCTCATCACCAGGTCTTTCTTCCCCGGATCCGGCCGGACCGCGGGGAGAACCCATCATAATGCCGCATGATCAGCTGCGATTCAATCTGGTTAATTGTGTCCATGGCCACGCCCACCACGATCAGCAGCGAGGTGCCGCCAAAGTAGAAGTTCACGCCCATGCCGTGGATCGCCCACGTGGGCAGGTTCTCAAAGGCCCGCCCGATCAGCCAGATCTTGTCAAACCGGATGCCCGAGATCAGGAAGGTCGGCACCATCTGCACCAGGATCAGATACAGCGCGCCCACCAGCGTGATCCGGGTGAGGATGTCGTTGATGAAATCCGACGTCCGCTTGCCCGGCCGGATGCCCGGAATGAAGGAGCCCGACTTGCGGAAGTTATCGGCGATATCGTCCGGCTTCATCACAATCGACACGTAGAAGTAGGCGAAGAAGATGATGCCCAGGATGTTCAGCAGCTCGTACCAGGGATAGCCCGGCTGCAGTGCCTGCATGATCGGCTGCAAAACCTTGCTGTTCTGCACCCACTCCACCTGCCCGAACAAGAGCGGCGCCGACAGAATCGAGCTGGCAAAGATGATCGGCATCACGCCGCCGGAGTTGACCTTCAGCGGCAGGTGGCTCGACTGGCCGCCCATCAGCCGCCGGCCCACAATCCGCCGCGCGCTCTGGATCGGAATCCGCCGTTCGGCGCGCTCCACCCACACGATGAACGCCACCACCGCGATCATGCCCACCAGCAGCAGCAGGGTCACCAGGAAGGTCATGGAGCCCCAGGCGTCGGTCTGCACCTTGTTCACCAGGTCGCCCACGCCGTTGGGCAAGCCGGCCACGATGCCCGCGAAGATCAGCAGGCTCATGCCGTTGCCGATGCCGCGGTCGGTGATCTGCTCGCCCAGCCACATGATGAAGGTGGTTCCCGCCGTCAGTGTCAGCACCGTCATCAGCATGAAGCCGATGCCCGGATTCATCACCAGGCCCTGGCGGGTCAGAATCGCGGCAATACCGATCGATTGCAGCACGCCCAGAATCACCGTCAGGTAGCGCGTCCACTGGGTGATCTTGCGCCGCCCCAGTTCGCCTTCCTTTTCGATGCGCGCCAAAGGTTCGTAAACCACGGTAAGCAACTGGAAAATAATGGATGCCGTGATGTACGGCATGATCCCCAGGGCGAAGATCGTCATGCGCCGCAGATTGCCGCCCCCGAACAGGTCCATCAACCCCAGCGCCGAGCCGGCCTGCGAGTTGAACAGCAGCTCCAACTGCTTGGTGTTGACGCCCGGGGTGGGGATGAAGGCGCCCAGCCGGTAAACCGCCAGGATGCCCAGGGTGAACAGAACCCGCTTGCGCAGATCCGGTATCCGAAAGATATTAAGGAACTTTTCCAGCATTCGCTCAATCCGCTTCCGGCGCCGCGGCGCCAGTCCGATGTTTGGGGCCTTTCCCCTATCTTACGGTATCTTTCGAACCGCCAGCCTACACAGGCCGGGAAAGTCTGCCTGTGCAGCCCATCACAGAAAAGAGTTCAGGGGTCAGAGAGCAGGGGTCAGTAAAACAGCTCGCATGGCGAGAATTGAACTGATCCCTGATCTCTGACCCCTGCCTTTACGCTCCCAGAACAATCGCCTTGCCGCCGGCCTTCTCGATCTTCTCGACCGCCGACTTTGAAAACTTGTGCGCGTGCACCGTCACCGCCGCCGCCAACTCGCCGCCGCCCAGGATCTTGATCAGGTCCTTCTTGCTCGAGCTCAGGCCCAGCTTGCGGTAGTCGTCGATCCCGATCTCCTTCACGCCCAGCTCGGCGATCCGGTCCAGATTCACGATCGTGTACTCGGTGCGGAAGATGTTGGTGAAACCGCGCTTGGGCAGCCGGCGGTGCAGCGGCATCTGGCCGCCTTCAAAACCGCGCATCAGGCTGGAGCCCGAACGCGAACCCTGGCCCTTGTGGCCGCGGGTCGAGGTCTTGCCCATGCCCGAGCCCATACCGCGGCCCACGCGCTTGCGCGGGGTGTTCGCCTTCTTGGGCGCCCGCAGATTCGATAGATTCTTTGCCATAGTCTCCTCGCTCCACGCCGACAGCAAGCGCCGCCGACTCGCGTTCTTTAAGTGCAAGTGAACTATTCACTGTGCACTATTCACTGTTCACTTGCTTTCGACAATCCGCAC
This sequence comes from Acidobacteriaceae bacterium, assembly GCA_027449545.1. Taxonomy (GTDB): domain Bacteria; phylum Acidobacteriota; class Terriglobia; order Terriglobales; family Acidobacteriaceae; genus Telmatobacter. The sequence goes on from DAIDLI010000023.1 coordinate 15,120, forward strand.
CAGGTGCGGAATCGTCTTCACCATGCCGCGGATGGCATCGTTATCGACGCGCTCCACGATCTGGTTCAACCGCGTAAAGCCCAGGCCCTTCACCACCAGCTTGTGCTTGACCGGGGCCTGGATCATCGAGCGGTAGTACTGGATGCGGATCGTCTTCGCCGCTGCCGCAGGTGCGGTGTTCTTCTTCGTCGCCGCCATTAGAGCTCCTCCACCTGCTTGCCGCGCATCGAGGCCACTTCGCCCCGGTCGCGCAGCTGCACCAGCGCATCGAACGTCGCCTTGATCACATTGTGCGGGTTGGGCGAACCAAGGCTCTTGGTCAGCACGTTCTGCACCCCGGCCGAGGTCATCACCGCGCGCACCGCGCCGCCGGCAATCACGCCCGTGCCTTCCGGCGCCGGCTTCAGCAGGACCTGTCCCGAACCGAAACGCCCCAGCACCTGGTGCGGGATGGTCGTCTCGGTCAGGTTCACCTTGACCAGGTTCTTCTTGGCGCTCTCGATCCCCTTGCGAATCGCCTGGGGAACTTCCTTCGCCTTGCCCGATCCGTAGCCCACCACGCCCGAAGCGGCATCGCCCACCACCACCAGCGCGGCAAACGACATGTTCTTGCCGCCCTTCACCACCTTGGTCACGCGGTTGATGGCCACCACCTGATCCTTCAGGTTGTACTGGTTGGCATCGAGTTTCTTCTTCAAAGTCGTCATTGCTTTCTCCAGTGGACAGTGCTCAGTGGAGAGTGATCGGTTCGATCTTCACCACGTCAGCTTCCCTAGCTCACAGCAAACTGTCCACTGTCCGCTGTGCACTGTTCCCTGCTTTTAAAACTCCAGCCCCGCCTCGCGCGCCGCATCGGCCAGCGCCTTGACACGCCCGTGATACAGATAACCGCCGCGGTCGAACACCACCCGCTTGACGCCCTTGGCCACCGCCGCTTCCGCAACCGCCTTGCCGATCTCCTTGGCCGCCGCCACGTTGCCGCCGTTCTTCATCTTGATCGTGGAGGCCGAAGCCAGCGTCACACCCTGCTGGTCGTCGATCACCTGCGCGTAAATGTGGTTCAGCGAGCGGTACACATTCAGCCGCGGCCGCTCCGTCGTCCCCGACAGCTTCTCGCGGATGCGGGCGTGAATGCGCTGGCGAATTTCGTTTCTCTTAATCATCGTTCCCTCACCTATCAGCGGAACCGCCTCGCAGCTCCGTTCGGATTTCAGAGATCGGAGATCGGTTGTGGGAGATCAGCCGCTTCTCGCCCTATCTGCGCACTGACTGATCTCTGATCTCTGTTCTCTGATAACTGTTTTTACTTGGCGCCCGTCTTGCCGGCCTTCTTCTTCAGCTTCTCGTCCGAGTAGCGTACGCCCTTGTTCTTGTACGGATCCGGCTTGCGCAGCGCCCGCATGTCGGCGGCCACCTGGCCCACCTTCTGCCGGTCGATGCCGCTCACCGTCAGGTGCGTCTGCTTGGGATCGATCGCCACTTCGATGCCGGTGGGCAGCGGGAACTCGATGGGGTGCGAGTAGCCCAGCGTGAATACCACCGTGCCCTTGCCCTTCAGCTCGGCGCGATAGCCGATGCCTACGATGTCCAGCTCTTTCTTCCAGCCCTCGGTGACGCCCTGCACGGCATTGAACACCAGCGCCCGGGTCAGCCCGTGCACCGCTGCATAGCGGTCGTCCTGGCGCTCCACCAGCAGGTGGCCGTCGGCCGTCTTCAGGCTGATGCCCTCGGCCACCAGCGCCGACACCTTGCCCTTGGGACCTTCCACCAAAACCGTGTTGCCGTCCACCTTGTACTTCACGCTGCTCGGCAGCGGAATCGGCTTCTTTCCAATACGCGACATGCTTCCAGTCCTTTGTTGGCTTGCGAGTCCCGGGAGCTTCGGCTCCCGTTCCACTGCAGCCGGAAAACCAGCGATCAGAGATCCGTATCCAGAGATCGGCGGTGCGCCCTATGCGGCGAGATCCAATCTGATCTCTGCTCTCCGTTCTCTGACAACTGCCCTTACCACACTTCGCAGAGCAGCTCGCCGCCCACGCCTTCGCGGCGCGCCTGACGGCCCGTCATCACGCCCTTGGGCGTGGTCAGAATCGAGATGCCCAGTCCGCCCTGCACGCGCTTGATCTCGTCGCGGCCCACGTATACCCGGCAGCCCGGACGCGAGACCCGCGCCAGGTCGCGGATGGCCGCCTCGCTGCCGCCGTACTTCAGGTACACGCGCAGGATCAGCTTGCCGTCCTCTTCCTGGGTCTTGTAGTTCGAGATATAGCCCTCTTCCTTGAGAATGCGGGCAATCTCGGTCTTCAGCTTCGAAGCCGGCACATCCAGCTTCTGATGACGCGCCCGGATCGCATTCCGGATCCGCGCCAGAAAATCCGCTACAGGATCAGTCAGACTCATTCCTTCTCCTTCATTCCCCGTTCGTCCGCCCGCAGGCGGAAACCAGCGGGAATGGTGAAACAGTGATCAGTGGTCAGTGATCAGTGGTCGGAATTTCTTACCCGGTGTTGCTTCAGTGGCCGCGTTCTGTACGAACAACTGACCACTGTCCACTGTTCACTGACAACTGCCTTCCTACCAGCTCGACTTGTTCACGCCAGGGATCTCGCCCTTGAGCGCCAGCGACCGGAAGCACAGACGGCAGAGGCCGAACTTGCGCAGAAACGCGCGCGGCCGTCCGCACAGCTGGCAGCGATTGTGCTTGCGGCAGCTGAACTTCGGCTTCCGCGCGTCTTTCACCCGTTTTGCAGTAGTTGCCATAAATCCCTCAAACCGTTTTCCGTGGTCGGTAATCCGTGTCGACCGCTTGTCAAACCATCGAGGCTGCCAGCTTCAGCACGAACCAACTGACCGCGGTTCACTGATCACTGACAACTGCCCTTACGCTCCCTGCCGGAACGGCATGCCGAAGTGCTTGAGCAGCGCCCGCGCGCTGTTGTCGTCCTCGGCGGTGGTCACGATGGTGATGTTCATGCCCTTCAGCTTCTCCACCTTGGAGTAGTCGATCTCCGGGAAGATCAGCTGATCGCGCAATCCCAGCGTGTAGTTGCCGCGACCGTCAAAGCTCTTGGTCGAAACCCCGCGGAAGTCGCGCACGCGCGGCAGGGCGATCGAGATCAGGCGGTCCAGGAACTCGTAGGCCTGATCGTTGCGCAGCGTCACCATGGCGCCGATGTTCATGCCGGCGCGCACCTTGAAGGCCGCAATCGACTTCTTCGCCTTGGTGGTCACCGGCTTCTGGCCGGCGATCGCCGCCAGGTCGGCCACCAGCGGATCCAGCAGCTTGGAGTTCTGCGTGGCCTCGCCCAGGCCCATGTTCAGCACGATCTTCTCGAGCTTCGGCACCGCCATGGGATTCTCGATCCCCAGTTCCTTCTGCAGCGCCTGCTTGATCTCTTTGTGATACTTCTCTTTCAGCCTTGCCGCCATCTCTCGTCTCTCTTTCTTCCGCTCTCGGAGTGGCCTGCGCCGTATACCGTTTCGGAAGGACTGGCCGTCCAAGCGTTCGCGCTTCGCGCTGTCCCTGCATCGGCCGGTTGCTCTTGGCTCAGGCGCCCCATTCGATCAGTCTCAACTCCCCTGATCTCTGGCCCCTGATCCCTGCTCTCTGCCCTACTTCTTCGTGGGCAGCTCGGAGCCGCACTTCTTGCACACCCGCACCCGTGTGTCGCCCTGCTTCTTGTGGCCCACCCGCGTCGGTCCACAGTTGGGGCACACCAGCGCCACGTTCGAAACATTGATCGGCGACTCGTGCTCGGCGATGCCGCCCTGGGTCCGCTGGCCGGTCTTCGACGACACCGTCTTCTTGACCACCCGCACGTGCTCCACCAGCACCGTTCCGTTGTCAGGAATGGCGCGCAGCACGCGGCCCCGCTTGCCCCGGTCCGCGCCGGTCAGTACCTGGACCGTATCATTGCGATGAATATCCATACTCGGCATTTCTTCTCCGTAGGGGGTCAGGGGGCACAGAGCAGAGCTCGGTAAAACCACCCATCGATTGCTCGAGAACTGATCCCTGATCTCTGATCCCTGAAACCTGATCTCCGCCTTACACCACTTCCGGCGCCAGCGAAACAATCTTCAAAAACTTCTTCTCGCGCAGCTCGCGGGCCACTGGACCGAAGACGCGCGTGCCTACCGGCTCGTGATCGTCGCCGATCACCACCGCCGCGTTCTCGTCAAAGCGGATATAGGTGCCGTCGCGGCGCCGGTGCTCCTTGCGCGTGCGCACGATCACCGCCTTCACCACCTTGCCCTTCTTTACCGTGCCGTCCGGAGAAGCTTCCTTCACCGCCGCGGTCACAATGTCCCCCAGCCCGGCCTTCACGCCCAGGCCTCCGCCCAGGGGCAGAATCACCTGCAGCTTGCGCGCGCCGGAGTTGTCGGCCACCGCCAGCATGGTTCTCATTTGTACTGCCATGGTCTCGTCTCCAAAAACAGCTACCAGTTTCTAGCTGCTAGCTCCTAGCTTCGCCCTGCTTCTATCCACCTTTGCCGCCTCGCCCCGAACCCGGCCGGAAGCGAGCAGCTAGAAGCGAGAGTCCGTCCTTTAGCTCGCCGCCTCGTGCGCCGTGTCCTCGATCTGCGCCAGCGCCGAGCGCCGCACGATCTCCTCCAGCGTCCACCGCTTCAGCTTGCTCAGCGGACGGGTCTCCCGGATGCGCACCATGTCGCCGATGCGCGCCGAGTTCTGCTCGTCGTGGGCGTAAAACTTCTTCGTGGAGCGGATAATCCGCTTGTACTTGGGGTGCGCCTTGCGCATCTCCACCGCCACCACGATGGTCTTCTGCATCTTGGTCGAAACCACCTGGCCGACCTTCTCGTTGCGCCGCGAAGCGGCGGGCGCCTGCGCCTGATCCTGTGCCGTCATTTACGGGCTCCCTTCCCTTTGCGCGCCTTCTTCTCCGTGGCCGGCGCTACCTGGTTCAACTCGCCATTGATCCCTAGCGCGCGCTCCCGCTCCACGGTCTTGATCTGCGCAATCTCCTTGCGCAACTGGCGCAGCTTCTTCACGCCGTCATTCTGCCCCAGCGCCACCTGAAAGCGCAGCCGGAACAGTTGCTCGGCCGTCGTCCTCTCGTGGTGCTTGAGCTCTTCCTCGCCCAAACTGCGAATCTTCTGGAGTTCCATTTCTCTAAGCTCCTGGCCTGTAGCCCGTCGCTTGTAGCCCGTCGCTCCATCCTGCCCACATCTGCTCTTCCATGAAGCAGAAATCCTGGATGGCTACGGGCTACCGGCTCCTGGCTGCCGGCTGCATTTCCTACGCCTCGGCCGCTTTCTCCACGCCTGGCCGCTGCACAAATTTGGTCTTCAGCGGCAGCTTGTGCGATGCCAGCCGCATCGCTTCCTGGGCCACCTCCGGCGCCACCCCCTCCATCTCGAAGAGGATCTTGCCCGGCCGCACCACCGCGACCCAGTGGTCCAGCGCGCCCTTGCCCGAGCCCATGCGGACTTCGGCCGGCTTCTTGGTAATCGGCTTGTCCGGGAACAGCCGCAGCCAGATCTTGCCGCCGCGCTTGATGAAGCGCGTCATGGCAATACGGCTGGCCTCAATCTGCCGGTCGGTGATGTAACCGCATTCCATCACCTTCAGGCCGTACTCGCCGAACGACAGCGAGGAACCGCGCCACGCCTTGCCGCGCCGCTTGCCCTTCTGCTGCTTCCGGTACTTCACCTTCTTTGGCATCAACATAAGAAGAACCTCAGTGGTCAGTTGTCAGGGATCGGTGGTCAGCCTTTTCTTGCCGTCGCTACCACGTCAGATCAGCCAACTGACTCCGTTCAAAACTCATCAACCCATCTCGGCACGAATCACTGATCACTGACAACTGATCACTGACCACTGCCTCTAAAACACTCCCGAAGCCGCTGCCGCCGGCTGCTGCTGGCGGCGCCGCTGCTCGTAGATATCGCCGCGGTAGATCCACACCTTCACGCCGATCACGCCATAGGTCGTGTTGGCCTCGGTGAACCCGTAGTCGATATCCGCACGCAGCGTGTGCAGCGGCAAACGGCCCTGCAGGTACCACTCCGAGCGCGCGATCTCGTTGCCGTTCAGCCGGCCCGACACCCGCACCTTGATGCCCTTGCAGCCGAAACGCAGCGCCGAATCCACGCTCTTGCGCATCGCCCGGCGGAAGCTCACGCGCTTCTCCAGTTGCAGCGCGATGTTCTCGCTCACCAGCTGCGCGTCCAGCTCCGGCTTGTTCACCTCGATGATGTCGATGAACACGTCGCGGTTGGTGCGCTTGCCCAGCTCGGTCTTCAGCTTCTCGATCTCGGCGCCCTTGCGGCCGATCACGATGCCCGGACGCGCGGTGCGGATCAGAAAGCGCAGCTTGTTGCCCGGACGCTCGATCTCCACCGAGCTCACGCCCGCCGCCTTCAGCTTCTCGCGCAGCTCCGCCTTCAGCTTCACGTCCTCGACCAGCAGCTTGTCGTATTCGCGCTCACTGAACCAGCGCGACCGCCACGGCTTGTTCACTCCCAGCCGGAATCCGTAAGGATGGACTTTCTGCCCCATACTCTTTTCCTCAAACCTTCCTGAGCCGCCAGCTTTCCGCCGTCAGCCTTCAGTTCTTTTTCGCTCCAGCAGCGGTCGTAGCTGCGCACCCTAAACTGAACAGCTGATAGCCGAGAGCTAAAAGCTACTCTTCCTTCTTCTTCGCGGCCTTCTTGGCCGCGGTCTTCTTCGGAGCCGCCTTCTTCTCGCCCGCCGCCGCAGCCTTCTTCGCCGGCGCCTTCTTGGCTGCCGTCTTCTTGGCCGCGGTCTTCTTGGCCGGCTTTGCCGCCTCCGGCTCTTCCGCCCGCGTCACCAGGCCGCCGTTCGCGCTCTCGCGCTCGGCCAGCGACAACTGGATGTGCGTCAGCCGGCGCTGGTAGCGGTACGCCCGTCCCATGGGAGCCGGCCGAATGCGCTTCATGCGCGGCCCGTCGTTGGCCACCGCCTGCTTCACATACAGGTTGTCCACGTCCAGGTCGATGCCCTGTTCGCCGGCCACATACTTGGCGTTGTCCAGCGCCGAGGTCAGCAGCTTGTGAATCACCGGAGCAATCCGCTTCTTCGTGAAGGCCGCCGTCTCCAGCGCCTCCTGCACTCCCCGGCCCTTGATCAGGTCCAGCACCAGCCGTGCCTTCTGCGGCGATACATGCTGGTACTTCGCCGCCGCCCGGTATTCTCTCGTCTCCACTGCCATCTCGTTCCTCGAATGCAGCTGCCGCTTCGCGCGGCTCGCTTTGCGTTAGCTCGTGGCGCGTGGTTCGTGATCACGAATCACGTTCCACGGTTCGCGCTTTACCGCGGCTTGGCCGCAGCTTCGGCCTTGCCGCCGGTGTGGCCCTTGAACGTCCGCGTCGGCGCGAACTCGCCCAGTTTGTGCCCCACCATGTTCTCGGTCACATACACCGGCACAAACTTCTTGCCGTTGTGCACCGCGATCGTGTGCCCCACGAACTCGGGGAAGATCGTCGAGCGCCGCGACCAGCTCTTCACGACCTTCTTCTCGTTGGCCGCGTTCATCGCCTCCACCTTCACCATCAGGTGGCTATCCACAAACGGCCCCTTCTTCGTCGAACGTGCCATAAACTCAGCTCCTAGCCTGTCGCCCGCAGCCTGTAGCGATTGCTCCAGCTACCCGCCCGGCTCCTGCCCAATCCTTGTTCTGCCTCAAGCCAGCCGCTGGTTGCCCGCTACTGGCTGCCGGCCATTGCCTACTTGCTGCGCCGCGACACAATAAACGTATCGGTGCGCTTGTTGTTGCGCGTCTTGTAGCCGCGCGTCGGCTGGCCCCACGGCGTCACCGGATGGCGTCCGCCCGAGGTCTTGCCTTCGCCGCCGCCGTGCGGGTGATCCACCGGGTTCATGGTCACGCCGCGGTTGGTCGGGCGAATGCCCATCCAGCGCGTGCGGCCCGCCTTGCCGATCGACACGTTCTCGTGGTCGGTGTTGCCCACCTGGCCGATGGTCGCCATGCA
>DAIDLI010000024.1 GCA_027449545.1 Acidobacteriaceae bacterium
CTGCCGCCGCGGCCCAAGATCATGCTGCTCAGTAAGGGCGTGCAGGCTCCCGAGGGCGCGACGCTGCCTCCGCTCCAGTTCGGCAGCCCCGAAGATCTTCCAGTCGATGGCCGGCTGGTGTTCTTCCTCAAGTCGAATGTCCCCGCCAGCTTCCCGCGCGATGAGAAGATCGAGCTGGCGGCGGCGGACTCCAGCTTCCACACCATGCTGGGTCTCACGGATGGAAGCTTACTGCTCGCCGATTCCACCACGGCCGAGGCCGCCCTTCAGCCGCGGACGCGCTTCGGCTTCTCTGCCTTCGGCCCGGTGCGCGTGCGCGCTGTCTCCCCTGAGGGGCTGACCAGCGACTGGGTGCCCCTGGGCACGCTGGTCCGGGTTCCCGGCTTCAAGGAGCTGCGCTGCCCGCGCGCCGAGAGCAAGCCTTGCATACTGACGGGAACCAACCTGTTTCTGACCACCGCCGTGTCGGCTACCCAGCAGTTCGCGGATGCGACCCAGGTGCCGCCGGAGTTTACCGGCACTGAGCTCGTCGTGCCCCACCCGGTGGACGGCCAGCTCTACGTGAAGCTGCGCGACGATCCCAGTATCGTGCAGACGCTCACGCTTCCGGTCACCCTCATCACCGTGCACCAGGCCAAGAAGCTGCCCGAGCCTCCGCCCACCACACCGGTGCCGGCGACGACGCCCTCGGCCGCTGCGGCGCCACCAACGAGCGGCAAGTCCTCCGCCGCGCCTGGTGCCGGAGCGCCGGGAGCGGCGAACCCTTCTGCACCGGCCGGATCGACTCTGCCCTCTACGGCGCCAACCACTGCCGCTCCGCCAGCATCGGGCGAAGCAAAGCCGGACGCATCTGCGCAGGCGAAGTCAAGCACGGCTGCGTCGACGGCCGGCAAGGGCAATCTCGCTCAGCCGCAGATGCCCGCTGCACAGAACCCCTTCGATCCCTACCAGCTCCAGTAGCACGCAGGCCCGCGCCAGAAAGTCCACATAGCGCGGGCCATTCCCTCCAGCCTGCTTCTACGGGTAGATCCGCGTGAGCGTGCGCGCAAACGGAATGGTCTCGCGCACGTATCTTTACTGCTTGACATGTAGCTACAAAGGAGCTACATTGTAGCTATGCTCGATCAGGAGATCGGCACCCAAGGAGGGGAAAAGGATGAATCGTTTCGTTGCCGGACGCCGCCCATGGCGTTTCAGGCCCCCAATGGGGGCAAATAACGAATGTTTGACTGGGACAAAGGAAACTTAGACCACCTCGTGAAGCACGGAATCTCGCGTGCCGAAGCTGAGGAAGTAATCCTCAATAACCCCATGGATCTCCAGTTTCAGGCAAGGAATGGAGAGGAGCGTATCGCACAAGTCGGCGAAACCGATAGCGGTCGCATCTTAGTCGTCATCACGACCATGCGTGGTGGCAAGATCAGGGTTGTGACAGCATTTCCAGCCGCCAAGCGGCTTAGATCGCTTTACCAAACCCAAAGGAAGTGTCGTGATGAAGGAGGAACTGAAGAAGCAGAACTTCAGGAGTGAGGCAGAAGAAGCTAAATGGTGGGAAGAACATCAGGATGATCTGGCGAACGAATTTGAAGGCGCAGCCGCTTTGGGCGCGATTGGGCACGGAACTGCAGCTCGCAAGGGAAAGACTCCCACCACAACAATCAGGCTTGATCCCGCGGATATTGCGGTTGCTCGTGCTCAGGCAGCAACGCATGGGTTACGGTATCAGACCTATCTGAAGGTATTGATCCGCGAGGCCTTACGAGCCAGGGAGCAGTATCGGAGTGAGCACGAGGGACTGAAAATGAAGGGCAAAGAGAGACTGTTTGTCGAGCAGCGCCCGCAAGGCGACTATGCTGTTAGGAAACCGAAATCTGATCGTGCCAGCGCTGTATCGCGGACGCAAGCAGAAGCAATCGAACGGGCCAGAGAGCTCAATCCAGGTACCTCACCTCTCGTTGAGCGAGTTCGCAACACTAGCAGCGGAAGTCCTGATAAGTGGCGGAAGCCGTAGGTCTTCCCTTTCGAACAGGCTACCTGCTTGGCTACTGGCCCGTCCCCCCGCGCGTGCAATCTGCGCCCGGATTAAGTAACATGCGACAAGTTCCCATTAAACTCGCGAACTCACCGACTCACCCTCTGGCCCCGCTGCCCTGTGAATCCCGCTGGCTCACGGGTAGATCCGCGTGAGCGTGCGCGCAAACGGAATGGTCTCGCGCACGTGTTCGAGTCCGCAGATCCAGCTCACCACGCGTTCAATGCCCATGCCAAAGCCGGCGTGGGGCACGCTGCCGTAGCGGCGCAGATCCAGGTACCACTGGAAGGCTTCGCGGGGCAGGCCGTGCTGGTCGATGCGGCTGGAGAGCAGTTCGTAGCTGGAGACGCGCTGCGAGCCGCCAATGACCTCGCCGTAGCCCTCGGGCGCCAGTACATCCACGCACAGCGCAAAGCGCGGGTCCGCCGGGTCGGGCTCCATGTAGAACGCCTTCACATCGGCCGGGTAGCGATGCACCATCACCGGACGATCGAACTGGGAGCTGAGCCAGGTCTCGTCGGGCGAACCGAAGTCATTGCCGTACTCGAAGGGATTCTCCAGCTCGCCTCTGGCATGCGCCTCGTTGAGCATCTTGGCGGCTTCATCGTAGCGCAGGCGCGGGAAGGGCGCCTTTACCGGCTCCAGCTTGGAAACGTCGCGGCCGATGGTCTGCAACTCGGCGGCGCGATTCTTGAGCACGCTCTGCACGATGTGCGCGAGGCAGTTTTCGCTGAGCTCCAGTAGGCCGTCGAGATCCATGAAGGCCGCCTCGGGCTCGACCATCCAGAACTCGGTGAGGTGGCGGCGCGTCTTGGATTTCTCCGCGCGGAAGGTGGGGCCGAAGCTGTACACCTTGCCCAGCGCCAGCGCCGTGGCCTCGGCGTAGAGCTGGCCGGACTGGGTGAGGAAGGCCGGGTCGCCGAAGTAGTCCACCGGGAAGAGCGTGGACGTGCCCTCGCAGGCTGCCGGTGTGAGAATGGGCGGATCGGTGCGGATGAATCCATTCGAATCGAAGAATTCCGCGGTGGCGCGCATGATCTCCGCGCGGACGCGCAAGATCGCCGACTGGCGTGGCGAGCGCACCCACAGATGCCGGTGCTCCATCAGGAAATCGACGCCGTGCTCCTTCAGCGTGATCGGGTAGGGATCCGACTCCGGCACGCGCTGCACCACCTGGACGTTCTCGACGTCCAGTTCGTAGCCGCCAGGGGCGCGCTTGTCGGCGCGCACCTTGCCGGTCACGATCACGCTCGACTCCTGGGTGAGATTCTTCAGCGTCTCGAACACCTCGGCCGAAACGCTCTTGACGTGGGCCACGCCCTGGATCAAACCCGTGCCATCGCGAAAGATCGGGAAGAGCAGCTTGCCGCTCTCGCGCGAGTTGTAGAGCCATCCGTGCAGCACCACGGATTGACCCTCGTGGCGGCCGATGCCGGCGATGGTAGCCACCGGCGGCTGAGACGGCGTGGATTGAGGTGATTCAGGAGCGGCAGGAGCAATGTCTTCAGGCATGATCGATCTTTCTGCGCGGCACGGGTAAGGTCGCCGAACTTGACAGGATAACCCGGCGACCGAAGGAGAACGACAAGCCAGCGCCGCAATTCGGGAGAAGATGAGGGAAACCTCGGAGTCGGGGCGTCGGGTTCCGATGATGCTGTCAGGATTTCACCTGACAGGAAATTTTGTTGACCTGGACAAACTGCCCGGCACGGCGCATCCTATGTCTTAGAACGGGAGGAACGATGGGCGAACCGCTGGAGATCAAGAGCGAAGAAGTGCAGAAAACCCAGGCGGATCCCGAGACGGCTGAGCGGGTTATTGAGGAAAAGCGGATTGGCGAGCGCATCCGCCGGCTCCGGCTCAAGAAGTCGATGGGGCTCGTGGAATTGGGCAAGCATACGGGGCTGTCCGCAAGTTTTCTGTCGCAACTGGAAACCGGCCGCGTGGTCCCCACGCTGCGCAACCTGGCGCGCATCGCCATGGTCTTTTCAAAAGATTTGTCTTATTTCTTCGATTCCGAGCCGGCCCCGATCTTCCGGGTGCACCGGCGCGCCGACCGGGTGCGGATGCCGCAGACGGGCGTCGACCCGCCCACCTACTACTTCGAAAGTCTGGGCTACATGGTTCCCGACCGGCACATGGATCCGTACTACGCCGAGTTTGTGCCGCTCGAGAACAGCACCGAACCGAAGGCCCATATCCATCCGGGCTTCGAGTTCCTGTACGTGCTGCACGGCGAGCTTTCGCTGCGTCACGCCGAGCAGGAAAGCATTCTGGAAGCGGGCGACTCGGCCTACTTTGATGCCGGCACGCCGCACTCGTATCAGTGCGTGGGTCGCAAGCCCGCGGGAGCCATCATCGTCACCATGCACCAGACACCCACCGCGCAGCCGCAGCCGCTGCGTGCGGCCGGCTCTGGCGGGCAGCGCTCGCTGGCCGTAGTTCCGCGCCCGGGCGAGGGCGAAGGCCGGCAGAACAACTCCTTCTGATTGTCTCCCCGAGCTGCGTGGTTTTCCAGGTCTCCGGATGCGGAGACCTGGGTCGCCACAGGCCCTTCCCTTTCCGCTAAAGACCTCAGAAGCCGGCCGGCTACTCATCGTCCGCGGCATTGTCCGGAAAAGTCGGATAGGGCTGCGGTTCGGCGCTGGTGGGCATCGCCGCCAGGGTCTTCAGATCCTTCTGCACCTGGGCCCAGCGCTTGGGATTGAGTTTGGTGTGAATCGGCGCGTTGGGATCGCTGTAGTAGGCCTCGATGTTGCGCACGATGCCCGGTGGGACGGGGTGATGTGGATGCCGGGCGAGATGGCGCAGCAGTTCGGCATAGGTCTTGTCGGTGAGCGGATAGCCGCCGGGCTGCACCACGTGGCCGGTGTCCAGATCGCGGTTGGGCAGCGGATGCCGGGGATCGATTTTGCCCTGGAGCCGCTCGCGGCGGGTGTCCACGGGGAGCGGCGCAGCGGGGGCAACCTTCCGATTCGGCGGATCCGCGCCGGGGCGTGGCGGCGTAAAGCGATGCAGGCTCACACGCAGCGCGTGCAGCGAGAGCACCAGGCTGTGCATGTAATCGGCCTCGGTCTGCTCGGTGGGGCCCTTGATGTTGACCAGCGCCAGCGGACCGACTTTGGGCAGGATGAAGATCAAAACAGCAAGCACGTGGGTTTCAAAGCCGGGCTTGCGGCGGTAGACGCTCCAGTGCTCTTGAGCAGCCACCCGCGCGACTTCCCTCTCAATAATGCGGGTATCGAGCGTGTCGGGATCGGGCGGTTCGTCGTGGCGATGCAGCAGGGTCACCGCGAGTGCAATATGCGGAATAAACCTGCGCACGGCATAGCGGTAGGCGCGCACCTTGATGAAGTGCTCGTGGATGCCGACGAAGTCATTGATGCCGTAGGTCTGATAGAAGGCGAGCGCGAGCTGATGCACCGGCACCTTAAATCCCTGGCGACGCTGGAAGCGGAGAGGCGCCAGGCGATCATGCGCAAGCTGGTCGATGTCGAAGGCGAACTCGACCTGCACGTGCTGGTGCTCACCTTCGGCATAGTTGACCACCGGACCATAGCGCTCCTTCAGCGTAGGGAACGCAAGCGGCACAGCGATGTTGGTGGCATCGGGGTGGCCGATCGAGTCGCCGATGTAGTGGGAGAGCGCACCCACGGCGAAGGCCAGTTCATCGGGAGTCTTCGCGTCGCGAAACAGGTTGACGACGAAATCGCCGGAGCGCACGTAGTGAGTCAGGTTCGAGAAGAAGCGGTCGCCCTTGGGGTAGTAGCCGATGTCCTGAATCACGCATCCGCCGTAGGCATAGGCGCGCGCCTCGCGCAACTGCGCAGCCGTGAGATGCGGATAACGGGCCAGCAGCAGGGGAACGATCGAGTCCTGCCAGGTGAGGTCGATGAGCTCTTCATGGGTGAGAACCGCGTAGGCGCAGGCCCACCGGCCGCAGATCAGAAACAGGAGCACCAGAGAGAGAGTACGAATTCTACGAAAGGACATCCGGGCCTTACCCGATGGGTTGGATGCGGAAAGCCGAAACGAAACGGGCCTAGCCCGGCGGGATTTAGATCTTCTCCGTCCCCGGCTGCTGGCGGCGGAGGGTAAACAGCGTGATCTCCGGCGGGCAGTCGAAGCGCACCGGAACGCCCACCGTGCCCAGGCCACGGTTCACGTAAAGCTGGGCTTTGCCGAGCTTGAACCAGCCGTGAACATATTTGCGGCCGAGCGGCGGCAGGTGAAACGGCCCCATGAACGGAATGCGGATCTGGCCGCCGTGGGTATGGCCGCTGAGGATGAGATCGACGGCCTGACCGGCGGGATGGCGCAGAACGGTATCGGAGTAATCGGGCTCGTGGCAGAGCAGGATCAGCGGCTCGTTGGGCCGGTTGCGAATCGACGGTGGAATGGCCTTGTCCGGGTCGGGCGATCCCATCACGGCGTCGTCCAGTCCGGCGAGCCACACGCGGGCGCCGCCGCGCTGGATGGGCAGAAAGCTGTTTTGCAGGACGGTGATGCCGTTGTCTCGAAGCGCCTCGCCAACCAGCGGCAGGCCGACCATGGCGTCATGGTTGCCGAAGATGGCATAGCGGCGGCGGCACTTCAGCCCGGTCAGGATGTTGGCGCACTGCCAGGCGGAGCCCTCCGCAAACTTCAAGGTTTCCAACTGATGGCTGACAAAGTCGCCGGTGAGAAAGACGGCATCGGGATTGAGGGCATTGATGCGGTCGACCGCTTCGCGCACGAAGAAGGGCTCGGTGAACTCGTCGATGTGAATGTCGCTGAGCTGGGCGACGCGATAGCCCTCGAACTCCGGCGGCAGGCCGGGGAGGTAGACATCGCTGTGGACGATCTGCAGCCAGTGGCGGTCGATGACGCAGCCGTAAAGCGCCAGCCCGTAGGCGGAAGCAACGCTGGCTTTGAAGAACTCGCGGCGGGTCAGAGTGGATCGGCTCGATGGCGGGGAAGAAACCATCAGGTCGGCGATGGCGGTGCCTCCTTCGTGGGCCCGGGCACACCCGCAGCGTCAACGCCGGGGTCTTGCGGGATCTGGATGAACAAGCGATGGGAGCCGTGACACACGAACAGCACTCCCGTCCGTAGCGGGCCTCGGGGATCCATCGTCAGCTTGGCCCTTGCTACCCATATCCGATGCGCCCGGCGCGAACCCTTGTTGCATCGGCGTCGGCTAGGAAGCCACGGCAGCGAAGTAGGCGGCGACCTCGGGCCAGCTATTGACGCGCACAAACTCCGTTTCTCCCAGGTTGTGCGGAGCGGTGAAGAGCAGGCCCTGCCCCTTGAACTGGTGCAGGTTACGGGGCTGGTCGTCGATGAGGTAATCGGCCAGCAGGATGGACTTATCCCCGCAAAAGACGTAGTGCGACGGGGGAATGAAGGAGAAATGCCGTTGCAACCAGCGGTACTTGGGGCCCAGCGAGTTGGGCACCACCATGGCCTGCGAGGCGATGAAGATCTCGAAGCGCGCGGAGAGGTCGCGGAGGACGTCCTGGGCTCCGGCGATCAGCGGCAGGTCTTCGAAGAAATCCTCCGCGTCGATAAACGCGCGGAGCTGCTGCTGGCGCTCCACCGGGGTGTACTGCCACAGGCCCTTGCCGGCGAGGTCCTCGGGCGTGATGGCCTCGTCAAAGGCTTGGTTGTAGCGGCGCAGATGCTCGGCCAGGGTATCGGCCATCACCTCATCCATGTCCACACAGATGCGCTGCACGGGGGCTGTTTCTCCTTGAAAAAGGTCTCTAGAAAAGCGTAACAGGAGAGCAATCGCGCGGCGCGGAAGCGCTGCGGCAAGCGGCCGCGCACGCGGCGGAAGCCACGGCAAAGCCGCGGTTAGCGAATCACCTTCAGGGCGCCGCGGAAGAGGCCGTCGAAGTCCGCTGCCAGGCCCTCGTCCTTGGCCAGGGCCTGCTCGATGGCCTTCTCGGCCGCGGGGCGCTGATAGCCAAGGTTGACGAGCGCGGAGAGCACGTCGTCGACGGCAGCGCCCTTGGGGCCGGCGTGCACCGGGGCTACGGCGAAGTCGTCGAGCTTGTCTTTGAGCTCGACCACCAGGCGCTCGGCGAGCTTCTTGCCTACTCCCGGAATGCGCGTGAGCTGCGCATGATCCTGCCCGCGGATAGCCTGCACCGCGCGCTCCGGATCGAGGCCGCTGAGGATCTTGATGGCCAGCTTGGGGCCGACAGCCGAGACGGTGATGAGCCGCTCGAAGAGGCGCTTCTCGTCGCTCTGGAGGAAGCCGTAGAGGGCGATCTGGTCGTCGCTCACCTGGGTGTGGATGTGCAGCGCGGTCTCGACGCCCACGGCGGGCAGGGCCGTAAAGGTGGGCACGGAGATGGCCACGTCGTAGCCGACGCCGCCCGCCTCGACGATGGCCTGGCCGGGCTGTTTGTAGATGAGCTTGCCGCGCAGGTGAGCGATCATTGGGCTTATTGTAATCGGGCGGCTGGGAGCTGCCGGAGCTGGGGAGAGGACGGCAGGGGCCGGGGTCGGCAGTGTGAGATAGATCACATTTTTCGAGATACGATTTGCGTTCTTTTTCGCGTAGATGTGAGAAATAAACGGCTTATAACTTTCAGTTTCTTAAGTGTGAGAAACAAAGAAGTTACGGTGCGATTTCACGTAAGTGTCGAAAACAAAGGAGTTACCCGGGGGGCCAATCCCCCGGTCGCCGCAGGCTCTGGAGGGCGCGGTCCGGAAGAGCGGAATACTGGGGAGATTATGCCTGAAGCCGGGAATTGAAACGCAAGGGCAGGCGAGGATTCGGGGAGCGGGTGTCCGACATGGCGACTAGAACGAAGCCGCTGGCGCGGCGGACACTGCCTTGACGTGCGGCGATGAGCGGCAGTGGCTACGGTAGGTTGGTTCACAAGGAAGGAGATCCTTGTGACCAACTTACGCAAGCGGATGCTGGAGGAACTCCAGCGCCGCAACTATTCGCCCGCCACGATTCGTGGCTATTTGTTTGCCGTTGAGCAGTTTGCTAAACACTTTGGAAAACCCCCTGACAAGCTGGGGCCGGACGAGCTGAGAAGCTATCAGGCCTATCTGCTCACGGAGCGCAAGCTGGCGGTGGGCAGCGTGGTGGGCCGCGTTGCCGCGCTGCGGTTCTTCTTTGTTCGCACCCTTAAGCGACGCGACTTCTGGGAGGAGTTGCCTTATCCGAAGGACCCGAAGGACCGGCGCCGGCTCCCGACGGTGCTCAGTCTGGACGAGGTTGCCCGGCTCATCGACGCCGCCGGCAACCTCATGCAACGCGCCCTGCTGATGACGCTTTACGGCACGGGCATGCGGCGGATGGAAGTATCGCTATTGAAGGTGAGCGACGTCGACAGCAGGCGCATGATGATCCGCGTCGAACGCGGCAAGGGTGGTGGCGGTCGCGACATCCCACTCAGCCCGGCTCTGTTGGAGACACTGCGCGAGTACTGGCGCTGGAAGAAGCCTCGCATCTACCTCTTCCCCAGCAGTGAAGGCCACCGCGGCACGGACAGACCTATGTCGGACAGGGCAGTCTGGTACACCTGTAAAGAAGCCGCGCGCCACGCGCGTATCACTAAGCGTGTATCGCCGCACACGCTGCGCCACAGCTGGGCGACTCACTTGCTTGAGGCGGGAACCGACCTGCGCACCATTCAGGTGCTGCTCGGTCATGTGGATCTGGAGACCACGGCCAGGTATCTCCATCTGTCGCAGCGACACTTGCAGGCAGTGTCGAATCCGCTGGAACATCTGCAACTGTCCCGAGTCAGCCAGGTATCCCGCGAGTATCACCGGAAAACGGATAGATGAGTCGGCCCACCGTAGAGGTGGCCGACATCCTTCGCGTCCAGGACGACAGCTTTCGAGAACAGAACCATTCATGGCTTGGCTACCAGCAGCTCAACGTGCTGCGAGCCATCGCCAGATGCCGCACGGCTGCTCTCGGAGGTCATCTGGATTCCTGCTCGCGATGCGATCTGAAGGCGATCTCATATAACTCGTGCCGCAACCGGCACTGCCCGAAGTGTCAGGCCCAGGCGCGCCAGCGATGGCTTGCGCGGCGCGAGCAGGACCTGCTTCCCGTGCCCTACTTCCACGTCGTGTTTACTCTGCCTCACGCGTTGAACCCGCTCTGTCAGCGACATCCCCGGCTGCTCTACGATCTGCTCTTCCGCGCTACCGCCGAGACCATGCTTGAAGTCGCAGCCGACCCCAGGCATCTCGGAGCCAGGATCGGTTTCCTCAGCATCCTGCACACCTGGGGACAGAACCTGCGCTTGCATCCTCACCTCCACTGCGTCATTCCTGCCGGCGGTTTCGACCTCAACTATTCGCGCTGGGTTCATCCCAGGTATGCCTTCTTCCTGCCCGTGAAGGTGCTGAGCCGTGTCTTCCGCGGCAAGTACCTTGCTCTGCTCCAGTGCGCGCTCCGCAAGCGCCGCATCGACTGTCCTTCGACACTCGTGCGCGCGCTGCTCAAGGACGACTGGGTGGTTTATGCCAAGCCTGCCTTCGGTGATCCCGTCCGCGTACTACGCTATCTCGGCCGCTATACACACCGCGTCGCCATCAGCAACCAGCGCCTGATCAGCTTCGACGGCGATCGCGTCCGCTTCCGATGGAAAGACTACGCACACGGCAACAAGCAGCGCATCATGACACTCACCGCAAGCGAGTTCCTGCGCCGATTCTGCCAACATGTGCTGCCCAGGGGCTTCGTTCGCATCCGCCACTTCGGCTATCTCGCCAACGCCCGCCGGGCTGCTCTCATCGCGCTCGCTCGCCGGCAGCTCGCTTCGAAAACTCTGCCACCGCCGCTTCCCGGGTCCGCACTAGCCATATGGCGCTGCCCACGATGCGGCGCCAACATGAACATCGGGCCCAACCTCACTTCACAACAGCTGGCATTTCGATGCAAACCACCGGATTCGTCATGATCCTAAGCCCATCCAACGGCTCTCTGAGATGTGACCCCACGTCTTCGCACACCTACGTCTTCAGCGCGAAGTTGCGGACTAATCAACTGTTCTTGCTTGTATGCAGTTCGCGAAATCGCTCCATCTTGGGAAGACTATCTGCCTTCCCGCCTGATCCGGCCCGGGCACTCCAGCCTCTTTGCCCTGCCCATGCAGGCCAGTTCGCGCCATTAGCTCCATAGCAGCGCCCGCCACTGCCACCGCCTTCCTTCTAGTCTCCTTATCGAAAATGCCTCGGGGCCGCAGCTGCACCAGAAGGGCTTGGCTGCGGGGATTCTCCCCGAACCATTTCCGATCAAGGCTAACGACTATGCGGCAAGGTGGATCGCGGAACAGTACCCCGTTTAGCGTTAGTTATCCATCAAAAGCGAGCCAACGGTCCTGAATTGAGTCATTTACATCGGCAACAATATATTTGCAACACCATGCGGAAAGGGGGAGAATGAATAAACCCCTTTTCTAAGCGTGTCTTGCGTCGAGCAGGCAGCAAGATGGGGAGACTCTCGCCCCCATGTTCTAATCGGCGAAAAGGATGTGTTTATCGCAATCCGGGCCTATATCGACCGAAGCGGCTCCTCCTCTTCTCGCTTTGTCAGTCTCGCTGGATTTGGAGCACCTGACGATGTGTGGGTAAGGTTCGAGAAGGGATGGGCGGACATTCTCAAAACCGCTCCATCTCCCATAACCTATATGCACATGAAAGAGGCGATGGGGCGTTGGCCCGATACCCCATTCAGTTATCTGAATGGATGGAATCAGGAGAATGCGTGGACTCTTGTTTTCAAGCTGGCGAAATTCATGAGTGAGTTCAAAAACACCGAACTCCTAAACTTTTCATGCGTCGTCGATATGAGCGATTGGCGCAAGATTCACGACGATGAAGGGATAGACATTCCCACGGAGATTACGCTCTGTAATGCGTATGTTCCAAGGCAGGCGGTGTTGACTGCGGCCCGTAGCCTTTTGAAGGCGCATGAAGGCAAGCAGCATATCCCCTTAACCCCTGACGATATGATCCACATCGTCTTTGACCGTAATGAGCCGTTCTTTGGACCCTTCAAAAATGAGTGGAATGCAAAGAAAGACGAAGCCAATCGCACCGGCATAGCCTCGCCATGGATTCTGGTTGATTCCGTCACTGAAGGCACAATGCAAACCACGCCAGGAATACAAGCCGCAGACATACTGGCGTGGGGTCTAAATCGAGAGAACACCGCCCCCGAAGGGCATTACGGTACGGGTCTAGCAGAAATATTGCGGAACATCACCGCAGGTACTTGGGCCAACATCAACGAGGATTTATTGCGGCAGATGATCGCGAGCAATCGCTCTATCATGAAGGAATGAACCCGGCGGGTGGCCCGGGTCTGAGGATGCGTGCCCAACCACCACCTTTGGGTGGCCCAGGTCGCGCTTTCGAGACATGGGAAAGCTCCAACCTCTCGGCCGCCACGGATCACTCCCGAAAAGTCGGCTTAGATCCAGAGATTCGAGACTTGCACGCGCCCCTGCGGGTCGCGTGCTTCGTTCTTAATTTTCTTTTTTGCCTTTCCCAGGACTGCGCCCTCGGCTCACGCCTGTGGGCTTGTCCTGGGCTATCTTCCGTCGCCCCTCCGGGGCTGCCTCACGCGGTGACCGCCGGGAAGTCGGCGAGTGTTTATAAATCCAGTCCACTTGGCCGTAAAACGGGCTAACCTGACAAGTGCTTCTGGTTGTCCATTGGCGATAACAGCCCGAATCACTCATCCAGCTTGCGTCGTGCAGTTAATCCGGGATAGGTCCCTGAGATGGGGTTGTCGTTGGGTAATGGCGATGCGGTGATGGCGCTTGCGTTTATTGGATGGCGGCGCGCCCCTTCGGGTCGCGGGGATTGCTTCTCTATTTGTTGGGGGCTTTCCCAGGGTTGCGGCCGGCGCTTCGACGCCTGCCTTCACCCTGGGCTAACTTCCTGCGGCCCCTCCGGGGCGCTGTTGGGGATGCTGGCGCGTTGCTCGCGGTTCCGCTGGTGGAGGTTCGTGATCTCCCAGGTCCCCAAATGCGGGGGACCTGGGGCACCCGGCGTGCCGGCGCGGGAGCGGCGGTCTGCCGGAGGCATGATTGGGACCTGCGATTGGTCACGGGAGGCGG
Organism: Acidobacteriaceae bacterium; assembly: GCA_027449545.1. Taxonomy (GTDB): domain Bacteria; phylum Acidobacteriota; class Terriglobia; order Terriglobales; family Acidobacteriaceae; genus Telmatobacter. The sequence continues at coordinate 13,120 of DAIDLI010000024.1, forward strand.
GGTAACTTCCCCGGTCCCCAAAAGCGAGGGACCGGGGGCACTCTCATGTGGTTTGGAAAGAGCTTGGAGATCAGGACCAACCTCCCAAAGCACTCATCCAGCTTGCGTCGTGCAGTCGATCCGGGATAGGTCCCCTGAGACGGGGTTGTCGTTGGACACCTGCGGTGCGGCGGAGGGGGCTTGCGTTTGTCTGAGGGCGGCGTGCCCCTTCGGGTCGCGGGGATTGCTTCTCTATTTGTTGGGGGCTTTCCCAGGATTGCGCCCGTCGCTGACGCCACGGGCTCCATCCTGGGCTAACTTGCTGCTGCCCCTCCGGGGCGCTGGGGGGATGCTGGCGCGTTGCTCGCCGGTTCCGCTGGTGGAGGTTCGTGTCCCAGGTCCCCAAATGCGGGGGACCTGGGGCACCCGGCGTGCCGGCTCGGGAGCGGCGGTCTGCCGGAGGCATGATGGGGACCTGCGATTGGTCACGGGAGGCGGGGTAACTTCCCCGGTCCCCAAAAGCGAGGGACCGGGGGCACACGGCCGGAGGCATGATGGGGACCTGCGATTGGTCAGGGGAGGCGGGGGTAACCTCCCCGGTCCCCAAAGGCGAGGGACCGGGGGCACACGGCATCCGGCCGAGTTGGGAGGGCTGATCGACGCCGGTGGGTGCATGGCGATAACGCACCGGTTGAGGCTGGAGGAGAAGGATAAGTTGGCAGGCCCGGAATCCTGTGGCCCAGTGCAGGCGTTGGCCGGTAGAATCGCCCCACCATGCGCAAGATGCTTCTGCTGTTGCTGCTGTGCGTGAGTGCGGCGGCATGGGCGCAGACTCGGATCGACCAGTTTCCGGCGGGAGTGGTGCGCTTGACGGAGGGCTGGCGCTATCAGAAGGGCGACAATCCTGCATGGGCGGCTGCGGACTTCAACGACAGCGGCTGGCAGAAGCTGGCGCCGCAGCGGAACGATGACTGCGCGCCTGCGTGCTGGTATCGGCTGCGGGTGGAACTGCCACCGCACCATGGCCCCCTGGCGTTTTTCCTGGAGGCTTCCCAGGGAGTATCCGAGGTGTACATCGACGGGCGGCGGGCAGGGGATCTTCATTTTTTGCCCTGGTGGCTGGAACGAGAGGCGTTGGAACATGTGCTGCCGATTGCAGGAGACAAGGGAGCGGTCGTGCTGGCGATCCGCGTCCATGTACCGCGGATCGCGGACGACCCTTATGAGGCCACCAAGCTGGGGGCCTCGATTGGTTCGCCGGAGGCGGCGCAATGGGAATCGGATCTGAATCGACAGGAACGGCTGCTGGATTTTGTGCTCTCCGGCGCGGTGAATCTGGCGATCGTGATCGCCGGAGCCGGGGTTTTGCTGCTGTTCCTTACACAGAGGGGCCAGCGGGAGTATCTGTGGCTGGGCTTGTATCTGGTGTTACTGGGCAGTTCCTTTCTGATGCTGTCCGGCTCCAATGACGCCATCGTGCCAGGGATCGCGAACGATCTTTTTGGCGACCCGGCGATCTACCTGTTCATTGTGGCGCAGGTGGAGTTCACGTATGCGTTCATCGGGCGGCGCCTCAACCGCGCGTGGCGGCTGTATGAAGGACTGCTGCTATTGGGTGTGGTCGGAGCGGTTCTGTGCGCCACCGGGGTGGTAACCAGCGATGTCTATTTCTTCTTCGAATCGGCGGTGACGCTGCCGGCGGCGATTGCTCTGCCGCTGGTGTTGCTGTACTGGAGCCGGCGTGGCAATCACGAGGCGCGCTTGCTGATCGTGCCCAGCCTGTTTCCAGCGGCGGGGGTGATCATCACCAACCTTCCGCAATTTGCCGGGGATCTGGGTTGGGATGTGAACTGGCTCACGCGTCCGTTGTATCTGTGGGGGGACATTCCGCTCTTTGGGTACGATCTGGCGGACCTGATTTTTCTGCTGGCCATTGGGGTGGTGATGTTTTTCCGGTTCAGCCGCCTCTCCGAGGAACAGGCGCGTTCCGTGGCGGAGATGAGCGCGGCGCGGGAGATCCAGCGGCAACTGGTGCCGGCGGCTCTGCCAACGGTGCCGGGGTGCCAACTGGAGGCGGTCTATCTGCCGGCGGCGGAGGTGGGGGGCGACTTCTATCAGGTCCTGCCTCAGCCGGACGGCTCGTGGCTGATTCTGGTGGGAGACGTGAGCGGCAAGGGTCTGAAGGCGGCGATGACCGGAGCGCTGGCGATTGGGTCGCTGCGAACGCTGGCGGCGGAGATGGTGTCGCCGGCGCTGCTGCTGACGCGGCTGAATCGGCAGATGGTTGCGGCGCAGCAGGGAGGGTTCATCACATGCCTGTGCGCCTCGATTGCGGCGGATGGAAAGATAGCGCTCGCAAACGCAGGACATCTGCTGCCGTATCGCAACGGCGAAGAGGTGCAGTTGGAGGGAAGCTTGCCGCTGGGTGTCTGGGAGGGCGAGACATACGAGCAGACCACGCTGGAGCTGTATCCGGGGGATCGGATCACGCTGCTGACGGACGGGGTGGTTGAAGCGCAGTCGGCGGATGAGCTGTTTGGCTTTGAGCGGACCCGCGAGTTGAGCCAGGATTCGGCCGCGTCGATCGCGGCAGCGGCGCAGTTGTTTGGCCAGCAGGACGACATCACAGTGCTGACGCTCATGTTTTTGCCGGTGGCGGAACTGAAGGTGTGAGGAGAGCGGGATTTTTCCGATGAAGGCTTGCGATGCCGCCCCGGTCCCCAAAAGCGAGGGACCGGGGGCACACGCATTTGTGATTTGGAAAGAATTTGGAGATCAGGGCCACCTGCCAGGGATCAGGGAACGGAGCGCTGATTCTTGAAAGCCGATCGCTGTTCTGGCCCGGCCAAGGGGCGGACGGATACAATAAAGCTCTACGCGAAGACACACGGCGGGAGTGTATCGACCGCCTGAGGGGGGCCGGTTCGTGTGCCCGGTCTTTGCGGGGAGAGTTGGAGCAGGTGCACGTGAGAGGCTTGATCCGCCGCGGATTGCGGCTTCATTGGATGGCCGGGCTGGCGCTTCCGCTGGTACTGGCAGCGACGGCCAGCGCGCAGGGCGCGGCCACCTATACGGTATTGCATGTGCAGACGCCCGGTGCGGGTCCGGCCGCGGCCAGCGTCACGGTGACTGGCGCCGATGGAACCCCGGTGGCCGGCGTGGTGAATTTCATGGACGGCTCGCGGCTGGTGGCCCAGGCGATGCTCGACGCCAGCGGGCAGGCCGACGCCAAGTTCTCCTTACCCGAAGGGGATCATGCGCTGACCGCGGTTTACCTGGGCGATACAGCGCACCGCACTTCCACCTCGTCCGCGACCCAGGTGCACACCGAGACTCCGGGCACCAGCGGGACGCCTGGCTTTCAGTTGAGCCTGACGCCGGTGGCGCCCTCGGCACTGCCGATGGTGCTGACGGCCGGCCAGTCCGGATCGGCGACGGTGACGGTGACGCCGGTGAACAATAGCGGGCTGACCGGGCCGATGTACGTGACGCTCTCCTGTTCGGGGCTGCCGAGCCTTGCCAACTGCGCATTTGCGCCCTCGACGGTGCAGATTCTGCCCACGACGCCGACGACCTGTACGGCTGGATCGCCGGCCTCCGCCTGTCCGCCGACCAGCCTGATGTCGATCACGACGGAGTCCGTGGGCACCAAGGGAACAGGCCAGACCTGGATCTACCGGCCGCCGCAGGGCGTGGCCTGGGCGATTCTGCTGCCGGGCATTCTCGGCCTGGGCGGCATCGCGTGGGGCGCGCGGCGGCGGCGCTGGCTGCAGCGGCTGTCGCTGATCGCGCTGATCGGGCTGGTGACCTCGCTGGGCACAACCTCGTGCAGTTCGCTCTGGTACTACTATCAGCACGGACCGCCGACCACGCCGCCGACGCCGGCCGGCACCTACACGGTGACGGTGACGGCGCAGACGAGCAACGGGGTGACCGCCATCTCCAACTCCACGACGATGGTGCTGACGGTGAAGTAACCGCATGCCCGCCGCGCGCCTGCATAGCGTTCCCGCGGCCGTTTACAGGCTGGTGGAGCGCACGCCCGGCGCGATTCTACTGGAGGGCAGCAGCAACAACTCAAGAAATGAGGAGCCGTGGACGCAACTGTTCACGGCTCCTTTGCGTTTCTGCGCTGCCTACGAGCCGGAGCATGTGCCCGCGCTCTTCGCGGCCATCGAAAGCGCTGTCGCCGAGGGGCTGACGGCGGCGGGCTTCTTTACCTATGAGTGCGGGGCGGCGTTCGAGCCGAAGGCAGGCATGCGGCCGTCCCGCCCGGGCATGCCTCTGGCGTGGTTCGGCATCTATGAGCGCGGCTGGAGATTCGATCACGCAAGCGGAGCCTTTGCCGATGGCGAGCCGCCGGAGCTTGCCAATAGCAGCGCGACAGAGGCGGACCCAGCACAGCAGACGACGCTAGCGGCTGAGTTCGGGCTGGACGAAGCGAGCTACACGCAGCGGATCGCCACCATTCATGAGTGGATCCGGAGAGGCGACGTCTACCAGTTGAACTTCACCGCGCCGTGGCGGATGGAGGCTTGTGGCGATGCGGCGGCGCTGTATGCCCGGCTGCGCGGGCGTCAGCCGGCGCAGTACGGGGCCTTCCTGCACTGGCAAGCGGGGCGGCACATCCTTTCCTTCTCGCCGGAGCTGTTCTTCCGCGTGGACCGAGAGGGCGCGACGCGGCGCATCGCGACGCGGCCGATGAAGGGCACGGCGCCGCGCGGACGCACCACCGCGGAGGATCGCGGCATCTCCGAATGGCTGCGCAACGACGAGAAGAACCGCAGCGAAAACCTGATGATCGTGGATCTGCTGCGCAACGATCTGGGGCGCGTGGCGCAAACGGGCAGCGTGCGTGCGGAGCGCCTGTTCGAGGTGGAGCGGCTGCCCACGCTGTGGCAGATGACCTCCACGGTGACGGCCGAACTGCGCGCGGATGCGGGCTTCCGCGAGATCATGCGAGCACTCTTCCCGTGCGGCTCCATCACCGGCGCGCCCAAGGTGCGGGCCATGCAGTTGATCGGCGAAGTGGAGGACGAGCCGCGCGGCGTGTACACCGGCGCGATCGGCTTCTTTTCGCCGCGGCAGACGGTATTCAACGTGGCGATTCGGACGCTGGAACTGGAGGATGGGCACGGCCGCATGGGGACTGGCGGCGGGATCGTGATCGATTCGCACGTGGCGGCGGAGTACCGGGAGTGCCTGCTGAAGGCGGAGTTTCTGACGCGCTCCAGCGGGCAGGAAGCGGAGCCGTTTTCACTGATCGAAACGCTGCGCTGGGAGGACGGTTATCCGCTGCTTGTGCTGCATCTCGACCGCCTGACGGATTCGGCGGAGTACTTCGATTTTGTCTGCGAGCGCGGCCAGGCGCGGGCGGCGCTGGAGGCGCATGCGGAGCGGTTTGCAGGCGGAGAAGCGCGCCGGGTGCGGCTGCTGCTGAGTCGCGAGGGCAAGATCGAGATCGCGGATACGCCTCTGCCCGCAGGCCGCGCGGACGAAGCGTTGCGCGTGGGCCTCGCGCAGGAGCGCACCGATCCCGAAGACCGCATGCTGTTTCACAAGACCACGCACCGGCCGCTGTATGGACCGGCCTTCGAAGCGGCGTCGCGGGCGGGATTCGCCGATGTGTTGTTCTTCAACAATCGCGGTGAGCTGACCGAAGGCGCGATCAGCAGCGTGTTCGTGGAGAAGAACGGGCGCTGGGCGACGCCGCCGGTGGAATGCGGATTGCTGCCCGGCGTGTACCGGCGGCACCTGCTGGAGACGCGCCCCGAGATCGAGGAGCGCGTGCTGCGCGAGGAGGACCTGCGCGATGCAGACGCGGTTTACCTGGCCAATGCGGTGCAGGGATTGCGGCGGGTGGTCGTGGAGTAGGAGAGTCTTTCCCCAGGTCTCAAGATCGAGACCTGGGGCACCGCTTATTGGTGGTCGGCGACAATGCGCGCGGCGCGGCCGTAGGAGCCGAGATTGAACGCATTCCTGTAGCCGAGGGCCTGTAGCTTCTTCTTCGCAACGCCGCTGCGCATGCCGCTCTGGCAGTGCAGCAGCAGCACCTGGCTGCGGTCCTTGACGCGGCGAGGCACGAGCGTTTCGACCTGATCCACGGGCATGTTGAGGGCCTGGGGCAGATGCCCGCCGGCGAACTCGCCGGGGCTGCGCACATCAATGACGACCGCGCCGTTTTTGAGGTGCTCGCGAGCGGCCTTCGCAGAGATCTGCCCGATGCGGCGCAGCACAAAAAACGCCACGATGATGACGGCGGCAATAAGCCAGTTCTTCCAATCCATGTTTCTTATTCCTTCTCGACTTCGACCAGCGTGGAATAGAAAGTGGGGCCTCCGCCGAGGTCGGTGAGACGTTCGCTGGTGAGAACGTTCACGTTTGCGGCGCCGGGATGAAACTTGGCCCAGTCGAGCCGCGCAGCGACGACGCCGGCGGGCAGGCTGGGATTGAGCATCGCGGTCAGGGTGAGCGAGCCGCGATCGTTGTAGACGCGCACGGTTTCGCCTTCGGCGATGGAGCGCGCGGCGGCGTCCTGCGGGTGCATCTCGATGCGCTGGCTGGTGCGCGCCTCCATCTTGCGATGGCCGGGAAGATTGGCGAAGGTGGAGTTCACGTAGTTGTCGTTCTTGCGCGGCAACAGCTCCAGCGGATATCGCTTGGCGTTCTGGCTCCAGCGCGACTCCGCAGGAGGCACGAAGCCAGGCAATGGATCGAGGCCCGCGGCGGCGAGGCTTTCGGAATAGAACTCGATTTTGCCCGACGGCGTGGGCACCGGGCCGCAAGCGAAGGGGCGGAAATCTTCCGTCTGAAACGCGAGCGGGATATGGCCGCGGGCCTGGAGATCGTCGATGCGGATGTTCTCCATCCCCGGATTGGTAGAGTGGCCGTGGTCGTCGAGGGCGAGTGCCTGGCGGATCATCTCTTCGGCGGTATCGCGGAAGCAGGGCTCCGGAAAACCGATGCGCTGGCCGAGCTGCCCGAAGAGCCAGACGTTGGAGCGCGCCTCGCCGGGCGGCTCGATGGCCTGCTGCGAGAGCTGCGCGTAGTAGTGCCCGTAGGCGCCTTGCAGATCTGTGTGCTCGTGGAATGTGGTTGCGGGCAGCACGAAGTCCGCGTAATCGGTCGTGTCGGTGAAGAACAGATCGTGCACCACGGCGAAGAGATCGGGACGCGCGAGGCCGCGGCGCACGGCGGGCTGGTTGGGCGCGATGGTGGCAGGATTCGAGTTGTAGACGAAGAGCGCGTGCACGCGCGGACCATCGTGCGGATCGGAGCCGAGCTCGGTGAGGGCCTGACCGAGCAGAGACATGTTCACGAGACGCGCCTCGCGGGCGAGGGGCGAAAACATTTGCAGGTCGGGCCGCTCCAGCGCCTGCTTGTTCCACTTGAAGCCGCCGGAGGTGCTGAGCTGCGCGCCGCCGCCACGGTGTTTCCAGGCGCCGGTGAGCGCGGGCAGCATGGCCACTGCGCGCGCAGCGGCGCCGCCGTTCTCCACGCGCTGAAGGCCGTAGTTCATGCGAATGGCGGCGGGATGCGTGGTCGCGTATTCGCGCGCGAGCTGCTCCACCTCTGCGGCGGTGAGGCCGGTCCAGTGAGCCACGCGCTCCGGAGTGTAGTCGCGGGCACGCGCGGCGAGCTCGTCGAAGCCGTGGGTCATGAGGGCGAGGTAGGCGCGGTCTTCAAGGCCTTCTCGCAGGATGACGTGCATGATGCCGAGCGCGAGGGCGACATCGGTGCCGGGACGGATGGCGATGTGCCAGTCGGCGAGCGCGGCGGTGCGGGTGCGGTACGGATCGATGACGATGAGGCGTGCGCCGTTGCGCCGCGCCTGCTCGATCATGGGCCACAGGTGGATGTTGTTGCCGTGAATGTTGGCACCCCAGGCGAGGATCAGCCTGGCGTGGCGGAAATCCTCCGTGGGCGTGCCGATCTTCACGCCGTAGACGGAGTTCCAGGCCTGGCCGCCGGCTTCGGCGCAGATGGTGCGGTCGAGGCGGCTGGCGCCGATACGGTGAAAGAAGCGGCGGTCCATGGAGCCGTAGCCGAGCACGCCGGTGGTGCCGGCATAGCTATAGGGCAGAATCGACTCGGGCCCGTACTGCTCACTGACGGCACGCAAACGCGCGGCGATAGCGTCGAGCGCCTCATCCCAGGAGATGCGCTCAAAGGCCTGGGACTCCTGACCGCGGGGCAGCGGGCCTTTGGGCACGCCCGCCTTGCGGCGCAATGGATAGAGCAGGCGATCCGGCGCGTAGACGCGGTCGAGATACCTGGCCACCTTGCCGCAGAGAAAGCCGTTGGTGACGGGATGCGCGGGATCGCCCGCGATCTTGACGGCGCGCCCTTCTTGGTTCACCGTGACCAGCACGCCGCAGGAATCAGGGCAGTCGTGCGAGCAGGCGGTGTGCACCACGCGCAGCGGTGAACAAGAGGAGGCCATACAGCTATTTTAAGCGGAGCCGAGTTCGACGGAGGGGACTATCCCGGAGGCCAGTGCATGGAGCGGCCGCCGAGCAGATGGAGGTGGAGATGATCCACGGTCTGGCCGCCGTTTTCGCCGGTATTGACCACCACGCGATAGCCGCTGCCGAGTCCCTTCTGACGCGCAACTTGCACCGCCGAGCCGAGCAGGTGGCCGAGCAGCGCGCGCTTTTCGGCATCGCTGTCATCGAGCGAGCGGATGTGTTCGCGGGGCACGATCAGCACGTGCACCGGCGCCTGGGGATGAAGATCGGGGAAGGCGTAGACGAGTTCGTCCTGGTAGACCGGCGTGGAGGGGATCTTGCCGGCAACAATGCTGCAAAAGACGCAATCCATAGCGAGGTCAGTGTACGCAGCGCGTCGGCGGATCAGCAAGTCAGCGCTCCCGAGAGAAGGCCGGCGAATGAACGAAAGGGCGCGCCGCGGCGCACCCTCTGTCCCTGGACACTGCTTCCCTACACCGGCTGCTGCGCGAAGTCCTCTTCCTCTTCCACGCCGTAGCGGCGGAGGAGGTTGGGCAGACTTTGCGAGAAGGCGGAGCGCGGCATGACGGTGTCGCAGCCCGCCTCGGTGGCTTTCAGCTTCAGATCGCCCTGCACATGGCTGAGGAAGCCGATGATGGAGACCGCCCTCTTGAACTTGGCCTTGAACTTGGGAATCAGCGTAAGCGGCTTGGCGTTGGCGTTGTTGAGGTCGAAGACAATCAGGGCAGGGTGTTCGCTGTCGGGCGCCTCGTTGATACGCGCCACGGCCTCTTTGTCGCCACCCTTGATGAACTCAACCTTCACGCCCAGCTTGCGCGCCGTCTCCTGAATCTTGGCCAGGAAGAAGAGGTCTTCGATAAAGCAGAAGATGCGGGTAGGCGCGTCTTCGCGAACGGGGGCCGCGGGGGGCGCGTAGCTCTCCGCATAGTAGCCATTGCCATGGTTTCCGGGCATCTGGATCGTGGAGGGCGGGCCGTCAGCGATGTTGCCGTTCACGGCGCGATAGCTATGGTCCATAGGACCGACAAACTCGCGGGGGCCCTTCTGGCGGCTGCGGCGCTTGCCCTGTCCCTGCTGCGCGATGCTGTTGCCGGGCTGCGCCTGCTGCTGCTTCTGGAAGAACTTCTTCTTTTTGCGGCCCTGCCCCTGATTCTGATTCTGCTGATGGGTGGGAGCCTGCCTGGGCTGCGGAGGAGGCGGAGGCGGTGCCTGCATCTGCGGCTGGCCCTGGTTCTGGGGCTGTTGCTGCCCCTGGGCTCCGGCTTGTTGTGACTTGTTTTTGCGGCGACGCCGGCGGCGGCGATGCCCTTGCGACTGCGCCGGAGCGTTCTCCGGAGCCGATCCCATCTCCTGCGGGACGGGGGGCGTTGCTTCTGTCATCATGCGCGTGTTTCCTGGCGCCTGCGGCCGACCCGGCGATGCGAATCCTGCAACCCGGATCGCGCCTGTGGCGCTTTCCTTTACGATCGACTTCTGCGGCAGAATTCCAAATCGCGTGGGCGATGCGGATCCACCGGATTCTGCGCTTCAGCCGGAATCAGGGCTGAGGCTTGAGGCGCGTTCCCGGACTGGCCCAGAGAGCGGAAGATGCAAGGCCGGAAGAGGCATTCTCACGCCTCGCGTTCCCCCCGCACTCTGCCATGCTGCAAGCCAGAGAAGGCTCGAACTGGCGGATGCGCGTTACGGGAAACCGGGAGGACTGGATTTGCATTTACCGCATACCCGGAGATCAAGGCGAGTGGCTGCCAGACCCGCCGCGCTCCAACGGAGCACAGCACCTTCCGCACTCTCTGGCAGAACTCTGCCCCGGCTACAGCCGGTTCTGAGTCTCCGAACTTCCTCTATTCGAACTCTCTGAAAAATGCTGTCGCAGCCTGTACAGGAGCTTATCGTTCACTTTGCAATCAGGACCGCCACGGCGCGACAGGCGCTTTTCTCAGGTGATGCCCTTTCTTTGTGAGCTCTCGCCGCACGAATCTGGCTAGGAAAGAATCGGCTGGCGAAGTCTGCTTGCTCGGCGGCGAGCTTGCTCGACCCTACCCGGGTGGGAGCGCGTCAGCCGCTTGATAGGCAACTTCGATACTACAGCGAAGCCGCGCGGCTGGCAAGTGACCTCTTGCCGGAGAAAAAAGCCCGGAAACGGGCAAGCAACTCGGAAACGAGCGGAAGATCGCCGGAACGAATCTTAAGCCGCACACTGGTTGGGATTTACGCTGGGGTCCTGAGACCAATAGAAAAGCCACCCCTGAGAGTGGCTCTTGCAGATTACGGGTCACTGGCCTCCCCGTGTTTGTAGGGCGCCGGTCGTTGCCGCTGCGCCTCTGCAGATTCCCGGTCAGGCTCTGTTCCCGCTATGGGGCCGCTCGTTGGCGGTTGCTCTGATCTGGGTTCTGCCTTTTTCACTGGCTGCCCGGGGCCTCCCGCCGGCAGCCGAACATCACTGGCGCTGTGAATATAGCAATCGGGGGGCCGTTCTTGCCTTCCACTGTTTTCAGTGGTTTGCGAGTGGCAGCGGCAGCCGCATTTCTGCAATCACGGAGAGGCGGATTGGCGAAATACGGAAAACCGTAGCAGGCGCTTTTTCAGCGCTGGCAGCGCGGACAAAAATGGGTGCCACGGCCCGCCAGCAGGATGCGCCGGATGGGGGTTGCGCAGACCCGGCAGGGCTCGCCGGTGCGCAGATAAACGCGGTGTTCGAGCTGAAAAAATCCCCGCTGGCCCTCGGCGTCCACATAGTCGGAGACCGAAGAACCGCCGAGACGGATGGCATGGCGCAATACCTGCCGCAGCGCCTGGCGCAGCCGCTCCAGTTGGTCACGGGTGAGGCGGCCGGCAGCGCGGCGCGGACGAATCCCGGCCCGGAAGAGGCTCTCGTCGGCATAGATGTTGCCCACTCCGGCGAGCAGATTCTGGTTGAGCAGAGCGGCCTTGATGGCGAGCTTGCGGCCCCGGAAGAGGGCAGCGAACTCGTCGCGGCCTATGGTCAGTGGTTCGGCCCCCGGCGCGGCGAAGGAGGCACTGCGGCCCAGGTCGCGGAACTCAAGGCGGCCGAAGCGGCGCGGATCGACAAAACGCAGCTCCCGACCGCTGGCCAGAGTGAGGCGGGCATGGGTATGGGGCTCGACGGGAGCATCGGAGGCACCAACCAGCAGCCGCCCGGTCATCCCCAGGTGCACGATCCATTGCGCCTCGATCGGGACTTGCGCAAGATCTTCCGCAGAGAGCGGACGCCCGACCGAAGCGGACGGGCCGAGCTCGCAGACGATGTGTTTGCCGGTACGGTGCACCGAGAGAAAGACGCGGCCCTCAAGCCCGTGCGCCTGTTGGGCAGCAGGAGTCTTGAAGGGCTGGCGGTGCGAACCAAACCAAGCCGCAACAATGCGGTCGCCGCGCACGCGCGCATCGACACCGCGGGCGACAGTCTCCACCTCAGGAAGCTCAGGCACCGGATTATTGTAGATGAGCGGCTGCGATCAGGCGGCCATGCCAAAGCCGCGAGCGATCAGCCCACGTGATGGGGCAGTTGCCGCTCTTCTTCGGCGAGCTGGGCCTGGCGGCTTCCCCATTTTTCAAGATAGGTGAGCCCCAGCACCAGTCCGATGGAGAAGACTCCGACGGAGCCATACTCCAGAAGGTTGAGGGTGCGGTCCTCACGAGGCGTCTGATAGACGGTGATGCCGTTGATGCCGCGCGGGATGATGCGGTTCTGTTCAGGCGCCGGCCAGCGCGGCAGGGTGTCGGCGTAGTGGGTAGAAACCATGGCAGCCACGATCAGGCCCGCCAGTCCAGGCAAGAGAAATGCCAGGGCAAAAGACTTCAAAGTTCGCAAATGCGAAGACTTCATCGGATCGCTTCCCCTCCCTGCACCGCAGCGGACTCGCGCAAGCGGCTGGTTTCCGCAGCCATCGTCCTGCGGGTCCGGATTGGCCGGCTTCGGCTGAATGCTCGGGGGAAGTTCAGGCAAGCACCGAAGTGCAGCAAACCATGAGATGGCGCACCGGTCCGCCGTCAGACAGGAACACCCTCTCGATACTTTACCAGTTCTAACTGTGCAAACAGCAGAAACGAAAGTACCTTTGTACCAAAGGGGGAAAGTGTAACCGACGAGTACGCGGCCGGCTGCTTTACCGGCCGTCTTTGGCTTCCTTGGGAAGCCGGGTGCCGTCGATGCGGTTGGCCTCGAAGTTGACGATCTTCCAGTTTCCGCGCGCATCCCGCGCGTAGACGCGCGTGTAGAGATAATCGCCCGAAAGCTCTCCCTCGGGCGTGGAGGCCTGGACTTCGGCCTGTGAGGTCACCAGCGCCGTTCTGCCGTAGAAGCGGACCTTGCGGTTGGACATGGTCAAGGTGGTGAAGCGCCAGCGGCCGGAGCGGAGGCCGGCCAGCGTCTGGTCTTTGTTTTGCAGGGTGCCGAAGGGGGTGATGGCCATGTAGTCATCTGCCAGCAGGGCGTTCATCCTGGCCGTGTCGCCGCTCAGGATGGCGTCTCGCCACTGGCGCTCCAGGCGATCAATCACCAGCCGGGTAGCGTGCTTTTTGGCTTTGGACAGTCCGTGATGCGTCTGAGCTGCGCAAGACCATCCTGCAAGCAGCAGAAAGGCCGCGATCAGGCCGAAAAAAACAAAGCGACGGCGGGGATGAGGAAGTGTGGCAAGAGCAGCCTGGTGCATAAGTGTACCGGATGGTATTCCCGCCGCCCATCGTCGGTCAACCGAACAAAATCCGCGGCGGGACCCTCGCGAGACCATCGGTGATTGGACTCGCGAAGGCCGCTAAACGAGAGCGACCAGGTTCTCGAGGACCCGCTCTTTCACCTTGGTGTAAAGGCCGTTCTGGGCATACCGGATGAAGTGCTCGGAGGCGCGATGGGCCTCCAGCGCCTGCGGATCCCGGTACTGCTCATAGATCAGGAAGGTGTTCGGGTCGTCCTGGAACTGGTGCGGGATGTAGGTGATGCAGCCCGGTTCGCGGCGGCTTTCCGTGGCCAACAGGGCCAGGGTGGCAGCCGCGTCGGTGCGGTCTTCCGGTGCGAATTTGAGCCGGACAACAAAGCTGACCATGGAATCAAGTCCTTTCCGCGCGGGCGCGCCGCTTCCCTACCTGGCTGAGCTCATCTCTGCCAAGGCCTGTGCGAAGTCGGGCAACAGCATGGTCTGGTCGCGGTCGGGGCCGGTGGAGACCATGCCAATGCGGGCGCCGCTTTCGCGCTCCTGGAAGCGCAAATACTCCTGGGCCGCCTGGGGCAGCTTGTCGAAGGCGGTGATGCCCTCGGTGGACTGACGCCAGCCCTTCAGCCTGGTGTAGCGGGGCTTGATGGACTCGAGGCCGCTGACGTCGGCGGGCATTTCGTCGGTCAGCTTGCCGTTGATCTCGTAGCCGATGCAGACCGGAATCTCATCGAGCTCGTCCAGCACGTCGAGCTTGGTGATGACCAGCCACTCCGCTCCGTTGATCTGGTTGGAGTAGCGGAGCTGGGGAATGTCGAGCCAGCCACAACGGCGGGGGCGGCCGGTGACGGCGCCGTACTCCTGCCCGCGGGCGCGAAGCTGATCAGCGGAGCTGTCGTGAATCTCGCTGGGGAACGGCCCCTCACCCACGCGGGTGACGTAAGCCTTGGTGACGGCGATGACGGTGCCGATATTCGTGGGTCCCACTCCGGTGCCGGTGGCGGCGCCGCCGGCGGTGGCCGAGGAGGAGGTCACGAAGGGATAGGTGCCGTGATCGATGTCGAGCATTGTGCCCTGCGCGCCTTCGAACATGATGCTGCCGCCCTGGGCGAGAATCTGGTTGAGCATGCGGCCGGCGTCGGCGGCAAAGGGCCTGATCTTCTCGGCGGCGGCGCTGTACTCGTCGTACATCTGCGCCGGATCGAGCGGATCGGTGCCAAAGAGCGCGTGGGCGATGGCGTTCTTTTCCGCGCAGGCGGTCTCGATGTGGGTCCTGAGCAGCGCTGGGTTGAGCAGGTCCACGATGCGGAGGCCGCTGCGCGCCATCTTGTCCTGATAGGCGGGGCCGATGCCGCGGCTGGTGGTGCCGATCTTCTGGCGGCCGGGAGCGCTCTCCGCGGCCAGCTCGATCATGCGGTGATAGGGCAGGATCACCTGGGCGCGATTGGAGACAAAGAGCTGGTGGTCTACATCGACGCCCAACTCGCGGAGGTGGTTCACCTCGCTGAGAAAGGCGAGGGGGTCGAGGACCACGCCGTTGCCGATGACGCCCTTGCAGCCGGGACGCAGCACGCCGCAGGGAATGAGCTGGAGGACGAACTTCTTGCCGCCGATGATTACAGTGTGGCCGGCGTTATGCCCGCCGGCGTAACGCGCCACGGCGGAGAACCGCTCGCTCAGCACGTCCACAATCTTGCCCTTGCCCTCGTCGCCCCACTGGGCGCCCAGCACTACCGCGGTCTTTGCTCTCATGTTCAGTGGATCCCGTTCAGAATGGCCCGGCCCAGCACCGCCGGAAGGGCGACGCCGCACGCAGGCGATAGCTTGATTGCAGGGATGGTCCCTCGGCAACCTTTACGATTTTAAACCCCGGGGAGGGATTCAGGGCGGAACTGCCCGCTCGAAGTTTTGCAGGCACTTCCGCGTCTACTTTGAAAAGCGTATGACCTCGACGGGAGAGGCTGCCATGAGTCCCTCCTGCACCATGCCTTCGAGATGGGGAACCAACTTCTCGATCTGCTCCGGGCGGTCGACCACGCTGAGCATGATGGGGGTGTCCTTGGAAAAGCGCCAGTGGCTGGAATGGCGGACCCGGGTGCTGGTTCCATAGCCCTCGATGCCACGGTAGACGATGACGCCCGCCATCCCGAGTTCATGGCACTTGGCCAGAATGGCTTCGTGCAGGGGCTTACCCTGCCAGCGGTCATCTTCGCCGAAATAGATTCGCAACATCCGGCCTTCGAACTGTTCCTTCATAGGATCTCCGCTGATCGCTCGCCTCGAATCTAGCGCTCGACCTCTGCCGGGCGATAGGCGTACTTCACCACATCCACATCCGAGAGCACAACCAGGCCTTCGGTCACCATCTGCTCGAGCAAGGGCATGAAGCCGTCGATCTTTTCCTGGCTGTCGATCACAGAAAGCATGATGGACTGGTCGTGGGACTGCTGCAAGGGCTTGTCGCCAAGCGCGCCCCGATGCGCGCCATAGCCGTGAATGCCGCGATAGACGGTGACGCCGGCGATGTCGTTGGCGCGCATGGCCTCCAGCAGCGCCTGGTGGAGGGGCTTGTCGCGCCAGCGGTCGGCCTCGCCCACATAGATGCGCATCAGCCGGGCAGCGCCGGAGAGCTTGAGGTGTTCCGGCGGCGGCGCGGCGGCTTTGGGCTTGGAGGAGCGCGCGGGCTTGGCCACCACGGTCTCGTGCATCTCGATCATGCCGGAACCGGCCAGGTCTTCGAGCTTGCCTAGAATCTCCTGCACCTTTTCGGCCGTTTCCACGAACTGAATGACCAGAGGCAGGCGATCGGAGATTTCGACGCTGGAGGCCGAGTGCATGTGGTGGTCGGCGCCGAAGCCGGCGATGCCCTTGAACACGGTGGCACCGGAGATACCGCGGTAAAAGAGAAAGTCGAGGATGGCCGAATAGGTGGCCATGCCGTGGCGCGTAGAGCCCTCGCTGACGTAGATGGAAACTTTCATGGCCTTGCCGGCGCTTAACATGACGGACTCCCGTTTACAAAAGACATGGCGGCGTTTCACCCTTCTCGATCAGAGGAGTTCTGCCAGCACAGATCCGCCCCAGACCGCGGCCAGACCCAAAACAAAACTGCCGATAGCATAAAGCGCCGCGAGTGCGAATGCACCGGAGCGCAATGTAGAAAGCGTCTCCCACTCGTAGGTGGAGAAGGTGCTGTAGGCGCCGATGAAGCCGATGGGGATAAGGAAGCGCCAAGCGGGATTGATCTCCGCGCGCTGTCCCAGCCAGGTCATGGTGAAGCCCAGAATCACGCAGGCGGTCACGTTGATGACCAAGGTTCCGTAGGGGAAGCGAGTGCCCATCTTGCTGGCGACGAACGCGCCGACCCAGTAGCGGGCGATCGCTCCTAAAGCTCCACCCAAGGCGATGTATAGATACTTCTGCAAGGATCCTCCCTCCTCGATCCACACCTGGCGGTCCTGGCGGCAAGGAACATGGAGCCGGGAACGCGCGGCAGCTCTGGCTTTGAGCCGGACCAGCCATCTTTTGTCAGGGATCGAGCCGGAAGACAACTCCGCAACAGGATCACCTGTCAGGAGTCATCATCTGTCCGGCTTGCTATGCGCAGTGGCAGGCAGGATCGCTTGCCGAGCGCCGAAGGGGACAGCGGTTAAGGGTGAACTCCTTCACCACTCAGTCCATGGTACGAGGCGCTCCGGAGGGGCGTCAACGAAAGATTGCCGCGGACGAACACTCGCAGACGCCGGCCCTGTTGGCATCCAACCCGATGACATGCCGAGGCGCGGCATGCACCGATGCGCGAAAGGGGATCGACAGCTATGTCGCGACGGGATCTTTTGCTTGCGCCTCTTTTTGAAGCGGCGTTGCTGGTCATTGCGGCGGGGATAGGCTGGGCGGTTCACAAGCCGCTCATCTTCGCCAGCCTTGGTCCTACCGCCTACGAACTAGTGGAGACGCCGGAGCGGAAATCGGCGCAGCCCTACAACATCGTGGTCGGTCATCTAGTGGGGGTACTGGGCGGCTTCCTGGCGCTGTGGGCCACCGACGCCTGGCATACGCCCCCCTTCAGTTCCGGCGCGATCCAAGGGCCGCGCATCTGGGCGGTGGCTTTGGCGGCCGCGATCACAGTGGTGGTCACCTTACTGATCAAGGCCACCCAGCCGGCGGCGCTTTCCACCACGCTGCTGGTGGCGCTGGGCTCGATGCAGAGCTGGCAGGACGGCTTCTACCTGATGGGCGGCGTGCTGATCATGCTGATCTGCGGCGAGCCGGTGCGGCTGTGGCGCCTGCGCATGAAAGAAAAGCAAAAGCAGGCCGAGGAAGCGTGGGAGAAAGGCTGAAGCGCCGCGGCATATCCCGCGCGTTTTCTTCGTATTGCAACCTTCTCCGGCACCCGGGAGAAACCCCTGGAGGTGCAACTCCCGCAGAACTGCTGCGCATCTGCTTACAAGTCAGTCGGGGTTCTTGTCTCGTTCGCCGCGCGTTGAACCGGCCGCGGCATCGCCAACACAACGCATCGCAGTCGGAGTCCAAGATGTCTGAAGCGGCGCTTGAACAGAGGTTGACCGAGCTTTGGGAGGGCAAGAAAGGCCTCTACGGGTTTCTGGCGACGGTCGACCACAAGAAACTCGGCATCCGCTACCTGGTTACCGCCTTCACATTGATGCTGATCGGGGGCGTGGAAGCGCTGGTCATGCGCATCCAGTTAGCGGAGCCCAGCCTGCGCGTGCTTTCGCCCGAGGCTTACAACCAGTTCTTCAGCATGCACGGCATCACCATGGTCTGGTGGTACGCTTCGCCCATCCTGTCCGGCTTCGGCATCTTCATCATCCCGCTGATGATTGGCGCGCGCGATCTGGCATTCCCGCGGCTGAATGCCTTCACCTACTGGACCTATCTGCTTTCCGCGATTCTGCTGTACATCGCCCCGCTCATGGGACAGGCGCCCCACGCCGGCTGGTTTGCGTACGCGCCGTACACGCTGACCAAGTATTCGCCGGGGATGGGCATGGATTACTACGTTGTTTCGCTGATCCTGCTCACCATTTCGACGACAGCCAACGCGATCAATTTCATCATCACGATTCTGAGGATGCGCGCGCCGGGCATGGCCATCAGCCGCATGCCGCTCTTCCTCTACAGTTCGCTCACCGTCTCGGTGGTCGTCCTGTTCTCGCTTCCTTCGCTCTCGGCAGCGCTGATTTTTCTGGAGCTGGACCGGCGTTATGGAACGCACTTCTACGCGGTGGCCGACGGCGGCAGCACCTTTCTGTGGCAGCAGTTGTTCTGGTTCTTCGGCCATCCCTGGGTGTACGTGATCTTTCTGCCCGCGACCGCGATCGTCTCGATGATCATTCCGGTGTTTTCGCGGCGTCCGATTGTGGGCTACACCTATGTGGCGGCGGCAACCATGCTGACCGGCCTGGTGGGCTTCAGCGTGTGGCTGCACCACATGTTCACGGTGGGCATGTCCAACATCGCCATGAGCCTGTTCTCGGCCGGCAGCATGACGGTTTCGATCTTCACGACCATCCAGGTGTTTGCGTGGGTGGCCACGATCTGGAAGGGACGGCCGGTAGCCACCACGGCGATGTACTACGCGGTAGGCACCATCGTGCTGCTGGTGATTGGCGGCCTGAGCGGCGTGTTCACCGGCATCATCCCCGTCGACTGGCAGGCGCATAACACCTATTTCGTGGTTGCGCATATTCATTACGTACTGATCGGCTCGAATCTGTTCCCGGTGATGGCCGGCTTCTACTACTGGGGCCCCAAGATGACCGGCAAGATGATGAGCGAGCGGCTGGGCAAGTGGAGCTTCTGGATCATGTTCATCGGCTTCAACGTGGGCTTCTTCCCGATGCACATCCTGGGGCTGCTGGGCATGCCACGGCGCATCTTCACCTATCAGGCGGGCCTGGGATTCGCAGGCATGAACATGCTGGTGACGGTCGGCGCTTTCGTGCTGGGCTTCGGCGTTCTGCTCTCCATCCTCAACCTGCTGATCAGCCTGCGTTGCGGTGAAGAGGCGGGCCGCAACCCCTGGAACTCCGACGGTCTGGAGTGGGAGAGCGATTCACCACCGCCGCCTTATGGCTCCGTGCACATCCCGGTGGTGGTCTCGCGCAATCCCTTGTGGGACGACTTTGACGAAGAGGAGGATCCGGAGAACGAACGAGTGCTCGATGGCGGACGCTGGACGCCGATCACCAGTTGGCTGGATGCCGAGCCGCTGGCCATCGCCACCATCCCCGAGGATTCCCTGATGCCGCTGTGGGCGGCCCTGGCGGTCTACGGCTTCTTCCAGGCGATGGTGGTGCAACTGATCTGGGTTGCAGCAGGCATGCTGGTGGCCACCCTGCTCTTCGGCATCTGGTGGATGTGGCCGCGCACGAAAGAAGAGATCGTACCGAAAACCGAGGAGGAAGCCGCGTGAGCTCCGTCGTTCAGGTTGCGCCGCCGCGCGCAAAACTCGCATCGTTGCCGATCGAACAGAACCGGGGCATTCACGCCATGTGGTGTCTGATCGCCACGGAGGCCATGCTGTTTGCCTGCATGTTCGCCGCCTACTACTACCTGGGCAACAACAAGGATCGCTGGGCACATGAGAGCGCGCCGGAGCTGTCCTTCCCATTCATTCTGCTGGCCATCCTGCTGAGCAGCAGCGCCATTCTCTTCTTTGGAGAAAAGCAGGTCAAAAAGGCGAACTACACCGCCGGGCGTATCGCCGTATGGATCACGATTCTCTTCGGTCTGGTCTTCCTTTGTCTCCAGGGGTATGAATACTACTCCGAATGGATGACCACCGCGCCCTACAACGACTCCTACACATCGGCCTTCTACGCCATCACCATGCTGCACGGCGCGCACGTGTGCGTGGGCGTGCTGCTGCTGTTTTATCTCGGCATTATGCCCCGCTACGGGGAGACGCTGCGCACCCCGCACCGGCCATACACCACGCTCGCCATGTACTGGCACTTTGTGGATGCGGTGTGGATCTTCATCGTGGCTCTGCTGTACGTGATTCCCAACATCCAGAGGCTACATCATCATGTCCTCTGATCGAATTTCGCCCAGTGATCCCGGCCCCCGCCTGATCGGGATGCAGCCGAAGAAGCTGTGGTTCGGCACCGCCGGGTCTGTCGCCGCCTGGATCATTCTGGGCTGCACCGACATTGTGATCGTCTGGCGCGCCTGCATGCACCAGGAGGATTACGGTGTTCCGCCCGTGCATCCCGGTGTGGCTGCGCTGATCTTTGCCATCTCGCTGCTGCTGCTGGCCATCACCATCGGCGCCGGAGTGCTGTCCTACCGCAACTGGCGCTGGCTTTCGCAGCAGCGCAAGGTGCTCAATCGCGAGGCCGTGCCGCGTGGCGAATTTATGGCGCTGGTGGGCATGATCGTCAGCGTCACGCTGGGCTTTGGGATGTTCTGGTTCGCTCTGACGCCACTATTTATCGAACTGTGCTGGAGGGCCAAATGAATCTCAGCCGCATTGCAGCGCTGGGCTGTCTGGCTGCGTGTTGTGGGCTGGCGGCCTGTAATGCGGGCAAAGAGAAGAATTCCTATGCGGTCAACGTGGCCGGCAATCCCGAGCAGGGCAAGCAGATCATCCAGGGATACGGGTGCGGCGCCTGCCACATCATTCCCGGAATTCCCGATGCCCACGGCCTGGTAGGACCGCCGCTGATGTACTTTGCCCAACGCACCATGATCGCGGGCGAGTTGCCCAACACCCCTGAGAACCTGGTGCGCTGGCTGCGCAACCCGCAGAGTGTGGAGCCCCACACCGCAATGCCGAATGTGGGGCTATCGGAGAGCCAGGCCTGGGATGTGACGGCTTATCTTTATACGCTTCGCGGAATGAAAGGGGAACCATGGAATCAGTAGCGAGACTGCTTGGGGCTGTGGCTGTTGGCGCCCTGGTGGTGGCAGGGCCTTCGCTGGCGCAGAACAAGCCGCAGAACAAGACGCCGAACGGAATGACGACCAATATCCCCGGAGCCATTCCCGGGGTTCATGCGGTCGCGCCGGTGGCCGACGGGCAATGGACCATGCCGGCCGGCGACTACGGCAATCTGCGCTACAGCCCGCTGGACCAGATCAATACCAGCAACGTGCACAACCTGCACGTTGTGGGGGTATTCAGCGATGGCATTCCGCACGGGCACGAGGGCGGGCCGCTGGTGGTGGGCAGCACGCTCTACATGGTGACGCCCTTTCCCGACAAGCTGATCGCCCTCGATCTCACCAAGCCCGGCTTCCCCATCAAGTGGACCTTCAATCCCAATCCCAATATCGAATCGCAAGGCGTGGCCTGCTGCGATGTGGTCAATCGCGGCGCCAGCTATGCCGATGGCAAGATCATCTACGCCACTCTCGACAACCACGTGGTCGCAGTAGACGCCAACAGCGGCCAGCTCGACTGGGAGACGCAGACCGGGGACATCAAGTACGGCGAGACCACCACGATGGCCCCTATCATCGTCAACAATGTTGTCTTCGTTGGCGACAGCGGCGGCGAACTGGGCGTGCGCGGCAAGGTAACGGCGCTGGATCTGAAGACCGGCAAGATTCTGTGGCGCGCATATAGCACCGGGCCGGACAGCGATGTGCGCATCGGGCCGGACTTCCATCCCTTCTATGCCAAGGACCAGGGCAAGGACCTGGGGGTAAAGACCTGGAACCCGGGCCAGTGGAAGATCGGCGGCGGCACGGTGTGGGGCTGGATCTCCTACGATCCCGAGCTCAACGAGATCTACTACGGCACCGGCAATCCGGGCGTGTGGAATCCCGACATGCGGCCTGGGGACAACAAGTGGTCGATCACTCTGTTCGCACGCGATCCCCAGAGCGGCATGGCCAAGTGGGCCTATCAGATCGAGCCGCACGACTACTACGACCATGACGAGATCATGGAGAACATCCTCGTCGATATGCCGTGGCAGGGGAAGGAGCGCAAGCTGCTCATCCATCCGGGGCGCACGGGCTTTGTGTTTGTCATGGACCGCGAAACGGGGCAGTTGCTATCGGTCAAGCCATTCGAGCCGGTCACCTGGTCGAAGGGCTACGACCTGAAGACGGGAGACGACAATGTGGCGCCGGGCATGGCCACGCACTTCGGCCAGTACACCAAGGACATCTGCCCGTCATCGACGGGCGGCAAGGAGTTCGTCCCCTCTTCCTTCTCGCCGAAGACGGGCTACCTGTACATTCCTGCGCATAACACCTGCATGGATTACATGGGCACGGCGGTGAACTATATCGCCGGCACGCCCTACCTGGGCGCCAGCGTGCGCATGTACCCGGGGCCGGGCGGCTACCAGGGCGAGTTGATTGCCTGGGACGTGGCCAAAGGGCAGAAGGTGTGGAGCATCCAGGACAAGGATTTCCCGGTGCACAGCGGCGTGCTCTCAACCGGGGGCGATGTGGTCTTTTACGGAACGATGGAGGGCTGGTTCCGCGCCGTAGACGATCGAACCGGCAAGATCCTGTGGCAGTTCAAGACCGGATCCAGCATCATCAGCGATCCGATTACCTTCACAGGGCCGGATGGCAAACAGTACGTGGCCGTGTATTCGGGTGTGGGCGGCTGGATGGGAGCGGTGGCGCTCGCAGGTCACTCCGTGGATGACCCGTATGCGGATCTGGGCACGGCGGGAGCCATGCGCAAGCTCAAGGGCGTTGTGGAGCCGGGAGGCACGCTGTATGTCTTCAGCGAGTAAATGGCTGGTGGCATGGGTCGCGAGCTGCGTAGGCGCCGCCGGGGTGGCGGCTGCGCCGCTGCGGGTGTGCGCCGATCCCAACAACCTGCCCTTCTCGAACCGGCAGCAGCAGGGATTCGAGAACCGCATCGCCAGCCTGATCGGCAAGGACATGGGCGAGCCCGTGACCTACACCTGGTTTCCGCAGCGCGAGGCGTTCTTCCAAAAGACGCTGGACCGCGGCGTGTGCGATGTGGTGATGAGCGTGCCGGCAGGCATGGCGGGCACGGCCACAACGCGGCCCTATTACCGGTCGGAGTATGTGTTTGTTACGCGCAAGGATCGCAACCTGAAGATCAGCTCGTTCGACGACCCGCGGCTGCGCAGGCTGAAGATCGGCGTGCATGTTCTGGGCGATCAGGACGACAGCCTGCCGCCGGTGCATGCCTTCATCAGCCGCGGGATCGTGCACAACCTGGTGGGGTACAGCATCTTTGGCAATCTGGACGAAAAGAACCCGCCCTCCGACCTGATCCGCGCGGTAGCCGACCGGCAGGTGGACGTGGCGGTGGCCTGGGGTCCGATGGCGGGCTATTTCGCCAAGCAATCGAATGTGCCGCTGCGGCTGACGCCCATCAGCGGAGACAGCCTGCACCCGGATCTGCCCTTTGCATTCGAAATGGGCATCGGGGTGCGCCCCAACGATACGGCGTTGCGAGACAAACTGGACGCGGAGCTGGCTCGCCGCCAGGCAGAGATTCAGCAGATCCTGCGCGCCTACGGTGTTCCAGAGAAGAACGCTGGCGAGCAGGAAGCGAAATCGACGGAGGAGTAGATCCATGCGCAGTGTGAATCTTCTGCTGCTGGCCGGCGCGCTGGTGTTGGCGACAGGATGCCGCAGCGGACAGAACGCGACGTCGGTGGCTGCGGGGCGCGCTCCGGTAACCAAGAATCCGGTGGGACCTGTGCCCGGCCCGGCGGCCAACGTCACTTACAGCGTCGATCCGCTGCTGCACGATCCCGTGGCGCTACAAGATGGACGCCGGCTCTTCAACTGGTACAACTGTTCCGGTTGTCATGGCGGCCACGGCGGCGGCGGCATGGGCCCCAGCCTGCGCGACCGGGTGTGGCTCTACGGCAGCCGCGACGATCAGATCTTCAGCTCCATCGCCCAAGGGCGTTCCAAGGGCATGCCCGCCTGGGGCACCAAGATTCCCGCCCAGCAGATCTGGGAACTGGTGGCGTACATCAAGAGCATGCGGACGCCCTACGAGCCCGATCCCCCGGTAGAGCCGACCAACGAGATGGTGCCCAATCCGCAGCACGATACGGTGCTCGGCGAGGGAACGCAAACCAGCGTTTCGGAGGCAAAGTAAATGCGCGGGCTGCACAGATCGCGGAGAACAATCCGGGGTGCGCGCGCCGGCGCCATGAGCCTAATGCTCGCCGCCTGTGCCTTGCCGCTCGCCGGCTGCAAGCTAGCGCAGTCCACCTATAACGCTCATGGCCCCGCGGCCGCGCACATCGCCACGCTGGCCTGGTTCATGACCATTCTGTTCCTGGTGATCACAGCGATCATGTGGATCCTGATCGGCTATGCGTTTTACCGGCGGCGCGGCTCGCTGGAAACCCACGAGCCGATCGACAGCAGCGGCGGCGAGGGTTGGATCGCCATTGGCGGCTTCGCGATTCCGGTGGTGGTGCTCACGGTGATCTTTATTTGGGGTCTCATGCTGCTGGGCAGGTATCCGATCCACGGCGTATCAGGCGGCATGCCCTCGGCTAAGGCGATGATGGCCATGAAGCCGCAGATCCGCATCATCGGCCACCAGTGGTGGTGGGAGATTCAGTACCTGAGCGACGATCCCTCCCAGTCGTTTACCACCGCCAACGAGCTGCACCTTCCGGTCGGACAACCGGTCAACATCGAGGTAAAAACCGCCGACGTGATGCACTCCTTCTGGATTCCGGCGTTGCACGGCAAGGTGGACCTGGTGCCTTCGCAGCCCAACTACATCCGCCTCGTTGCCTCTCAACCCGGCGAATACCACGGGCAGTGCGCCGAGTTCTGCGGCGACGAGCATGCCCGCATGCTGCTGCTGGCCATCGCTCAGCCTCCGGCCGCATACCAGGCCTGGAAGCAGGCGCAGCTCCAGCCCGGCCACGAGCCCACCACGCCGGAGGCAATCGAGGGCAAACAGGTCTTCCTGGGCTCGCCCTGCGCCATGTGCCACACGGTGCGCGGCACTCGCGCGCTCGGGCATGTGGCGCCCGACCTGACCCACATCGGCAGCCGCAAGATGATCGCCTCCGACGTGTATCCGAACAACAACGCCTACCTGATGGCGTGGATCACGCATGCGCAGTCGCTCAAGCCCGACTGCCTGATGCCCAACCTGACCCAATTCTCGGGAACCCAATTGCAGGACCTGGTGGCCTACCTGCGTCAGTTGCAGTGATTCGCTTCAGAAGTTGCCGATGCACAATGCGCCCCTTGGCTGCGGGCGCTTTGTGCACTCGAAAGAAGAGATTAGCGCGCGGAGAGATAGGCCACTACATCTCGGATCTGCGTGTTGGTGATGGAGGTGCCGAAGGCGGGCATGGGCCCCTTGCCTTTGTGCACGATCTCGGTGGCCTGATCGACAGTGATCATCTTCTTTCGGAACACCTGGTAAAGATTGGGCGGGCCAAAAGGCGTGGTATCTTGCGGCTGCTTGTTGTGGCACACTGCGCAGCGCTGATGAAACAGGGCATCACCGCGCTTGGCCGCGGGGCTCTGAGCCGCGGGATTGTCGGCCCCGCGCGCGGCAACGGCGGCGAAGGCCACGACGCACGCAGCCACAAGCAAAGCGGCTGCATCACGCGCAGCCCAGGAAAATTGGAATTTCGGCATGCCTGACCTCCATCGTGCAGGCTGAACAGGCGGCACAATCAATCGCACCAGCAAAGGGAAGAGGAAGCGTGCGCGCGGCGAAACCGCGATTCAGCGGATAAGAGCTTCTGCCTGCCAGACTTAGCTGGGTTCAGCCTATCGTCGTAAAAGCCGGGGTGTCAACCGCTGAAAGAGCTTCCCTTACTCATTTGGATAAATTCCGGCACAGGCTGAAAAGCGGACGGTGCGGAGCGAGTTGATCGGCCCGCGGAGAAGGAGGCCACGAGCTCCCTTACACGTCGCTGTCCGTGTCTACCGGACCGGAGCTGTCAGGCCGGGGCTGACTTGTGTTTATACGGGGTTTGCAGTGGGGAGAGACAGCAGATCACACCACCTTTTTTCCTACTGTGAGCATCCAAGTTTGTCAACAGGCCTCTGTGCGGAAAGCGGGCCCCACAATGACCCGATCCGGGTGTCCGGACCGGCACAGGACCTTATTGTCTCGAATTTCTGGAGTTGCTTTGTGACCTGGGATATCAAAATCGCTCTTCGCCTCACGCCGGCCCTCGCTGTCCTCCTCGTCTCCGCATGCGCATCTTCCCCGCGCGTCCCCGCCGGCCCTGGGGCAGTGGGCGCGGCAAGCACCGGTCCGGCTGGCGGAAGCACGGGCGGCTCTTCTTCCAGCGCCGGCAACTCCGGCACGAGCGGGAGCAGCGGGTCGGGCTCGACGACCAGCACTTCCTCTGCTTCCAATGCTGCTTACGTCTACGTCTCCAGCACGCCGCAGAACGGGAGCGTGCACCAGATCGCGGCCTATACGGCCGCGGCCAACGGCGCGCTGACGCCGGTGGCTGGCTCTCCCTTCCAGGAGGATGTGACCTCGCTGGCCGCGGATGGAAGCCAGCTCTTCGCGGTCAACAGCGATGGATACGACGTGGAGTCGTACTCCATCGGCAGCGATGGCGCGCTGGCCCATGAGACGACCACGCACGTGTCCACGAGCGGCGACTGCAATACGCTGGGGCAGTTGTTTGTGGACCGCAGCGGGGCCAATCTTTACGCACTGAACTACCGCGGCAGCGGCTGCGCCAACAACAACTACGAATCGCTGGCGGTCAACTCGTCCACCGGCGCCCTGACCGACCTGGGCGGCAGCGCGGGCAACAACTGGCTGTCGAACCCGGCCAGCTTTTCCAGCAACGATTCCTATGCGTACAGCGCCTCGTGCGTGAGCGACATGTACTGGGGCATCTACGGGTTCTCGCGCGGCAGCGGCGGGCTCCTGAATCAGATTCAGATCACGGCCGCGCCTCCGGCGGCTCCCAGCGGCACCTTCTACTGCCCCTCCGCCACCGCGACGGACGGAACCAGCGACGTAGCCATCGCCATGCAGCCGGTCTCGCAGGGGAGTTTCAGCGCGTCCGGAGCCGCGCAGATCGCGACCTACACCATCGCAAGCAACGGCAATCTGACTGCGATCGGGAGCGCCACGGCGATGCCACAGGCACCCGTGGGCACGGTGAGCGATCTCAAGATCTCTGCCGATGGCACGCTGCTGGCCGTGAGCGGCAGCGGAGGACTTGAGGTGATGCACTTCAGCGCGGGCGGGGCGACCGCACTCACCGGGCTGCTGACCAAGGACGCGATCGACCAGTGCTTCTGGGACAAGCAGAATCACCTGTACGCGATCAGCAAAGCAGCCGGAAAGCTTTATGTATTCACTGTCTCGTCGAGCGGAGCCGTGGCGGCGCCGGGATCGCCCTATGCGGTGAGCCAGCCCGGGAACCTGGCCGTCGAATCGGCACAGTAATGGTATCCAGCTGGCAGGAACTTCCGGATTGCAGTCGTGTGGGTCTCGCGGCCTACACGACTGTGCCGATGGCCTCTTGAACGGGCGTTTCTACCGCGTCTCCACCAGCTCGTCGGTGGCCTTGCTCATCTTCGCGGTGCGCTCCAGCTTATCCCAGTTGAAGGGCTTGCCGTCGATGGCGCGCTTCAGCGTCTTGAACAGCACAATCGAAAACACCTGCCGGTAAGCGAAGCGCTGCAGCCAGATGTGGAAGAGCAGCCAGGCGTCGCCGCGGCTGGCGGGGTGCCGCCGCTCCAGGCTGAAGGCAATGGTCGAGGTAACGAAGTCGATGATCAGGAAGCCCAGGAAGTAGGCCACCAGCTTTTCCAGGCTGGCCGGAGAGGCCGACTCGGGGTGGTAGTAGCGATTGAAGAAGTAGTTCACCACGCCGGCCAGGAACATGACGTCGATAAAAGGCGAGACCAGCGGCAGGATCATCTGGAAGACGAAGATGTTGGGCAGCGCAAACAGGCCCATGGCCTTATTGCGGGTGAACGCTGCGCGATGCTTCCACACCGACTGAAGGATGCCGAACGACCAGCGGAAGCGCTGCCGCATCAGGCCGCTGGCGTTGACGGGGGCTTCGGTAAAGGCCAGAGCGCGATCCTCGTAATCCACCTTGAGGTTCTGCTCCAGCAGATTCATGGTGAGGTCGGCGTCTTCGGCCACGGTGGTGAGCGGATAACCGCCCGCGGCCTTCACCGCCGCGGTGCGCCACGCGCCGATGGCTCCGGGAACCACCGTGACGACGTGGAACAGGTCCATGGCGCGGCGCTCGAAGTTCTGGCTGGTGATGTACTCGAGAGCCTGCCAGCGGGTCCACAGGTTGATGCGGTTGCCGACCTTGGCATTGCCGGCGATGGCGCCGATGCGCGGATCGTCGAAGTGGCAGACCAGCTTAGAGATGGCGTCGGAGGCGATGACGGTATCGGCGTCGATGCCAACGTAGATCTCCTCGTGGATCTGCTCCAGCGCAAAGTTGAGCGCGGCTGCCTTGCCGCCATTTGGCTTGGTCAGCACCTGCACGCGGCCCTGGGCGATCTCCTCGGCATAGGCGGCGGTGGCCACCGCTGCGGTAGCATCGCTGGAGCCGTCGTCGACCACAATCACGCGCAGGTTGGGGTAATCGGAGTTGAGCACCGAGCGAATGGTGCGCACGATCACCTTCTCTTCGTTGTAGGCGGGAATCAACACGGCCACCGCCGGACTGAATCCCGGCGCGAGCTCGCGATGCGGCTTGCGCAGCCGGTCCACAATGGCGAAGATGCCGATGATCACCAGCCGCGCGCTCATCAGCACATCGCCGATGAAGAACACCATCACGATGAAGTTTCCGATGATGTCCAGGGCGGAGAAGGCGATGGAATCGGGGATGGTGCGCACCCGCTGCCAGAAGGTCAGCGGCGGCATCACCTGCGCGGTGGTTTTGCCCATCAGCGCGGAGACCGGCACGAACTTGTAGCCCTTGGCCCGCAGCGTATCGATCAGGAGGGGCAGCGCGGCCACGGTGGCGGAGCGGTCGCCGCCGCCATCGTGCATGAGGATGATGGAACCGCGGAACTGCGGCTTCACCTTCATGGTCTGGAGCTGATCGAGCACCGCCTGGGTGATCTCCTGCGGGGTCTTGCGGGGATGCTCGTTCCAGTCGTCGGTGTCGATCTTGTTGCCGATGATGGTGAGCCCGGCCTTCTGGATGACCACCACCGGCGCGGCTTCGTCGTCGGTGTCGGGCTCTTCGTCGATGTCGTAGGGCGGGCGGAAGTAGAGCGGCTGAATGCCGAGCTTGCTCTCAAAGAGCCGCTCGGTGATATTCACTTCCAGTTCCAGTTGGCGCGGCGCGATCTCCGAGATGTCGGGATGGGTATAGGTATGGTTCCCGATCTCGTTGCCTTCGCGCACGATGCGGCGCATCAGCCCCACGTTCTGCGCGGCCTCATCGCCGATGAGCATGAAGGTACCCTTCACATGCTTCCGCTTGAGGATGTCCAGGATCTGCGGCGTCCAGCGGGGATCGGGACCGTCGTCGAACGAAATCGCCACCTCGTTGGGGTGGTAGCCGTACTGCTCGATCGTGTACGTGCGCGGATACACGTCCATGTGCTCGTCCACGATCAGTTTCTTGCGCGGATCGGGCTCGTCGGTATCCACCTCGACGGTGCGCTTGCCGGGCTGAGGCATTCCCGTGACGCGCAGAATGTCGCCCTGCCCTTCCGTATCGACGTCGTGGCCGGGCTGCACCACGCCGAGCTGATTGAGCGATTGCGGCGCCGTGGGCCGGTCCCAGATGTTCCAGATGGAGCTGTCTTCCTCGCCCAGCCGCCACAACGCGAAGGTCTGCAGCCCGAGTTCGCGCGCGGCGCGCATCTCATTCAGCGCCGTCACCGCATCGAGAAACCAGACTACATGGCGCTGATTGTCGTCTTCGTCGATGTACTCGTAGTGAGGGTTGAGCGAATTCTCGTCCAGGTCGAGATCGGCATCGGCATCGGAGGCGCGCTGCCAGGCGTCAGAGACCGAGAGGTCTTCGGTGTCGACCACCTCCGGCTTGCGGTGGCGGCGGTCCTTGGGATTGGGAATGGTGAGCGTCCAGTCGTACCCGTAGTTGCCGATGGCGCAGATGATCTTCTGCTTGGGCACGATCTTGAGCATGTGCTGAAGGTTGGCCACGAACCAGCTTTGCGCGGCCACCGGGCCGGGCATGCTGTTGGTTTCGTGCTGGTCGTAGTTCATCAGGATGATGCCGTCGGAGTTGGCGGCGATCTGCTTCAGATCCTGGTCGCTGGTGGCCACGCCCACATTCACGTACAGGCGCAGGTTGCGCGGGTGCATCTGGGCGTAGAGCGCCTGGATGAACGCGATGTAGGCCGAATCCGCGTCATCGGGAATGCTCTCAATATCAAAGGAGAGCCCACGGTAGATGGGATAGGCCTCCAGAAACTGCATGATCTGGTCGCGCAGAGCCGCGCTCTTGTCCGGATCCTGGAGCACCGCGCCCATGCCCTCATCCCAGGTTTGGGTATGGGGGTTGTAGTTGTTCAGATGGGGGAAGATCTCGGTATCGACGTGCGCAGCCTGGAGGAGGCCTTTGACCTTGTTCAGGCCGTCGGGATCGTGCACGATTCCGTTCTCAATGACCGGGTACTCGCGCAGATTGTCGTTGCTCATGGCCATCAGGGTGCCGTTGGGCGAGTCCACGTGCAGCCATTGGGGAAAGAGCAGGTCGATCTGGTGGACGTGTTCCTTCAGCGAGGTGTAGCTGGCGGCATCGTCCTGGACGTAGTAGGCGGCGCGCAAGCCTTCGCCGGTATTCAAGGGAATGTCGGAGGGGCGGCGATGGGTCTTGCGGCGCGCCCCTTTTGGGGATCGGGAACGCAGAAGCAGCGAGCGATCTGGCAGTGCCCGGTAGTTGTGGCGCGGGACGGGCAGCAGCAGTTCCGGCAGGCGCTGGCTGCGGAAGATGTTGAAGATAAAGACCGCGAGCACGATCGTCGAGAGAACCGCAAGGGCGTCGAGGACGCGGCGCAGCCGCTTCCAACGCTTGCGGTGAGGGTCGAAAAAAATCTGGCGATCGGGCATTGGGCTTTGTCTCCCCGGCTGACGTGATCCAGGACCGTGGTTCCTCCTGCTCACCGCGAGCCCCGGGGGCCGCAACCTGCAGTACTCGGATGCGGTTCAAGCAATCCTGGGAAATGCCTTCTACCGCGAAAACGGTCTACGCTATACATGGCAATCGTATGGGAGCCATGCCGGAGAGTCAATTAGAGCAGCCGCGTCGCCGCGCCGTCGGGACATCCCCGACCCTCGGCGTCTGGTTTGCGGTGCTGGCCGCGCTGGGAGCGGGCCTGGGTCTCCGCATCTACCTGCTGAATCAGGTCTTTGACGTGAACGGCGATTCCCTGGTGTACGGGGCAATCGCGAAGAACCTCCTCCTGCACGGTCGCTACGCGCTCACCCTGGCCAACGGCGATATTCATGAGACGCTGATCCGGCTTCCTGGTTATCCGCTGTTTCTGGCCGTCCTCTTTCGCCTGTTCGGCATGAAGAACTACTATGCGGCGGCTTGCGTGCAGATCGGGCTGGACCTGGCGGGGTGTCTGCTGCTGGCCGGGTTCGCTCTGCGCGCGGCGCGGGCCATACGGCCGGGGAACGAGCCCTTTGCACGGCGTGCAGCGCTGATTACGCTGGGGTTAGCGGCGCTGTGCCCTTTTACCGCCGCCTATGCCGCCTTGCCCCTGGCCGAGGCGCCTACGCTGTTTTCGCTGGCGCTGACCATGTGGGCCATGGCGCGCTTTCGGGAGCAGCCAGGATGGGCCAGCGCCTTATGGTTCACCCTGGGAGTCACCTGGGCGGCGCTGCTGCGGCCCGACGGCGCTCTGGCTGCCGCAGTCTTCGTCCCGGTGATGCTGCTGGGCCTGCGCGGAATGAGCCGGAGGGCCACAGCCGGATCACCGCTGCGGATCGCCCTCGTCTGCGTCCTGCTAGCCGCTGCGCCGTTCGCCGCCTGGACTTGGCGCAACTGGCGCGTCTTTCACGTCTTTCAGCCCCTGGCCCCGAGGTCTGCTGCCGACCCGGGCGAGCCCACCAACCCCGGCTGGGAGAGCTGGGTGAAAACGTGGTGCCTGGATTTCGTCTCGACCTACCAGGTTTACTGGAATGTCCCGGGGGACAAGTTCGATATGAACGCACTCCCCAGCCGGGCCTTTGATTCCCCGCAGCAATACGCCGCGACCGCCGCCCTGGCCCGCGCGTACAACAGCCAAGGCATGCAGCTTACGCCGCAGCTCGATGCCGGCTTTGCAGCGCTGGCACGCGAGCGGATTGCGGCGAACCCGCTGCGTTCTCACCTCTGGCTGCCGCTGGGCCGGTTGGCGGACATGTGGCTGCGACCGCGGGTGCAGATTCTGCCCATCGACCTGGACTGGTGGAATTACCGGCGCCACCACACAGAAACGGTCTTCAGTTGGGCGTACGCAGGGCTAAACCTGGCCTATCTGCTGCTGGCAGCAGTCGGATTATGGCTGCGGCCGCGGTACTGGCAGGCCCTGCTGGCTTACATTTTGCTGCGCAGCGCCTTGCTGCTCACCATTCAGGCCCCGGAGACGCGCTACACCATTGAGTGCTTCCCCATGCTGCTGGCGCTGGGCGGGATTGCCGTGGCAGCAGGATTCCGGAACTCCGCGCCACGGCCGGGAGCATGCGAATCAGGGCGTCCACGCGAGAGCCGGCCGCGGGCAGCCGCCAGCTTGTCTGCCCATGGCATCGACCCGCCCGACTACCGATTCACGTAGGTCGTCTTTTTATTGGTCTTGATGGTGAACGCGTCCGAGGGCAGCGACTTGTTCATCTTGATGTTGGAGTAAGTGGCCACGCGGTACTGGCCCGGTCCCTCGTCGAAGTGCTGCTTGATGCTGACGCCGCGCTCCAGATCCATCCACAGGATCACTTTGGGCAGATTGCGGCGGACGGCCGGATCCTTCGGGATCATCTCCAGCTTCTCGGTCTTGACGCCGTTCACCGTCTCCGGGCCGTCATCGGTAATGTTCCACTTTTCGGCCAGTTGCTTGCCGCTGGCGCCGAAGCCGAGCATGAACCAGCTCTCATATTGCCCGAGCTTGTGCAGCACCGTCACCTGGTTGAGTGTCTGCTCGTAGAGCTTGACCGCTCCGCCCTGGCAGCAGACGATCGTCTTCACGATCTTCTGCCCGTTCACATTGTCGATGTGCACGCCCATCTGGAAGTCCGAGCGGGAGCGCTTGTAGTAGACGGCGCCTTTTTGCACGTCCTTATCGGGCACGGGTTCGGTCTGGATGCTGTCGAACTCAAAATCAGCCGAGCTGGTGTGGAAACGGGCCGCCGCCGCATCCAACTTCGCCAGCGTGGCTTTCAGGTCGCCGGCCGCAAATGCGGTCCGGGCGGGCACAAACATCGCCACCAGTAAAGCCGCAAACAGGAGCCTTCCCAGAGAATGGCGCATGGACCTTCCTTTTCTGATGGATTGGACGCGCAATCGGGAGAATTCGATGTGGAACCCGTCTCCGCGGGCCGGCGATCAGCGGTGGGCCCAGACCTGCCAGGCCAGATTCCCCTGTGCGTCCGTGATGGTCTTCCAGCGCTCCACAAAGACCGCGTCGCCAGTCACCGGCTCGATGGCCTTGCGCAGCGCCTCTTTGACGGCGTAATCGGAAGCCCCGGCCGGAATCTTCACATCGCTGGCGCGCACTGTAATGATCAGCCCGAGCGTGCCGTAGCCGCTCACCTGGATAGGATGCGCGATGCCGTTGACGGGCGTGGGCTTGGCGCCGTAATCCCACAGGTGCGGCGTGACGAAGATGAACAGCAGAATCAGCGTGACCATCACGTCATAGTGCACGCAGCCGCGCGGGTACTCCCAGTAGAAGTAGCTGCGCAGAATGCTCTTGACCCCGCGCCGGGGTTCAGACACTGCGCCACTGGAAGAGGTAAATGAGGCCATTACTGCTCCCTTACTATTCTATCCACTCCGCCCATGTAGGGGCGCAGGGCCTCGGGAACCAGCACCGAGCCGTCGGCCTGCTGGTAGTTCTCGAGGATGGCCAGCCATGTGCGCCCCACGGCCAGACCGCTGCCGTTGAGAGTGTGCACGCACTCCGGCTTGGCCTTGGGACCGCCCGGCCGGAACCGGATGTTGGCGCGCCGCGCCTGGAAGGCTTCGAAGTTCGAGCACGAGGAGATCTCGCGATAGAGGTTCTGCCCCGGCAGCCAGACCTCCAGATCGTAGGTTTTGGCCGATGAGAAGCCGGTGTCTCCGGTGCACAGGAGCATGCGCCGGTAGGGAAGCTTCAGGGCTTCCAGAATCTCCTCGGCATCGCGGGTCAACTGCTCGTGCTGCGCATCGGATTCGTCGGGGCGCGTGAACTTCACCAGTTCCACCTTCTGGAATTGATGCTGGCGGATGATGCCGCGGGTGTCTTTGCCGGCCGCGCCGGCTTCGGCCCGGAAGCAGGGCGTATACGCCGTCAGCGAGAGGGGCAAGCGCGCCTCGTCCAGAATCTCGTCGCGATAGAGGTTGGTGACTGGAACTTCAGCGGTGGGGATCAGCCAGTGGTCGTTGTCCTTGTACTCGCCGCGCGCCGCGCCCTCCGCATCTGCATC
>DAIDLI010000025.1 GCA_027449545.1 Acidobacteriaceae bacterium
TCCAATCGTTGGCATGCTCGCCAATGCAATGAGCAATCTGGTTTACGCACCAATCCTTCTCGTCCGGCGACAAATCCTCCCAATGATCGCGGGCACAGAGCGCAGCCATGATCTCTGGTCCTCCGTTCCAGAATTCTGCCATCTCATCCTGATCGGTTGTGTTGAGTTGCGCCCTTGCCTGCTCCAGTCTGACGCGCCAAGAGGCAGCCTCAGCGTCTGTCAGCTCGCGCTTGAATGCCTTAAACGCCCACGTCACAAGCCCCATGCGTTGTTGCTGCTCTTGCATTCGAGGTGCTGTTCGGGCCAGCAGCTCTTGTATATCGGGTTCAGGGTCTCTTGCTTGCAAGAGGACTATGCCTTCCTTTCGGGCTTCTTCTGGAAGGGCCGTTTCTTCCGCGACCTGATATCCACGCAAATCCATTCGATGGAGTGCAAGGCGCCAGAAGCGATCATCGTCACCCTGTGTCTCCACTGGTCCGAGTGCATCGCGCAATTCATCCAGGCGAGCCTGTACGCGGCTTGCAAATTTGGTTATCTGGAGATTTCGAACTGCGCCCTCGATGTCGTCTTTCCGGCTAGGCCACTTGTCAGCCTCGGAACGTTCATCATCAAAGATCTGATGATCCGCGTCGCGACGCCCCATCATGCCTTGAAGGAGCTGGGACGCAGGCGAGAGGTCTGCGACCATTCGTTGCTTATCTAAAAGCACGTACTCTCGTGCGCTGAGCAGCGCAAGCAACGTCTCGCTAGCTTGAAAGGGGAATGCTGTTGCAACCGCGGCTACGACCCCTGCGATTGAAGCATTGTCAGTCCTCGACAACAGTTCGATCAGAATAGTATCGAGCAAGGTGGCTTGACTCTTCGCAAGTTGACGCAGCCAACGCTCAAGCGCCATCAGGTAAGACTGTAAAACGTATGGACCGACGGAAGTGCCCCGATAGAGCTGCCACAAGCGACTGTTCGACCAATGCGTCTTCGTGCTTCCGTCCGGCAACTTGACCGTTACTTCAAAGGTCGGCTCAAGACGATCTGCGATTCGCGGATGCACATACCAGTCCGCGACATGATTGAAAAGTTCAAGAAGAAATTCAATTGCAGGGCGTGGGTGTTCACGCAACAGTGGCATCATCGGAGTTCGATATGCACTAGCGGGGAAATAGTGGTGTGCAACTCTGCGTCTCAATCCGAAATACAGCTCGATATCCAAAGAGCTAGGCCACTCCAGTTCTTCTTCCAGGTCTTCGTCCGTGCATACGATGTTGGTGCGGATTCCTGAAATAAGAGCTGAACTGAGATCTCTTGCCGTTGGCAAGCTCTCGTAAAACGCTCCACAAAACAAAATCTCTTGAAGTTCTTCGGCAATGCGTGATCGGTCGCGCCCCTTCTGCCGTGGAGTGGACAGGAACTCTTGATATCGTGTCGGGTTAGAGTTCGGTATTTTGGAGACGATCCTTATCGTTCGCTTTAGTTCTTTATCGTGGGAATAGTCATCGAAAGATTCGAGCAGTGTGTATGCAATGGCAGCAGCATCTTCGAAGCCCGGCGGATACGGCTCATTGGCCGAAATTCCTTTAGCCCAATCTTCTACAAGTCCAAGAACAAGCAACGAGGTTTCAGAATCGTAAGTTGCCCAGGCTCGTCGAACGACGGAAAGTAGAGCAGGCCATACCGGTCCTCGCGGCACGGCAAACCCACCCACATTCCCTTGAGCCCATGCCGGTGTCGCGACACAGGCTAGGCGCACAAGATGGATCACGCGCTTTAGGTTTTGTCGATTATTCGACAGTAGTTCCGGTTCGCGTTCGAGAAGCAGTGACCCGGCAGCCGACGCCTGCAAGAGTGCAACGAGTGTATCGTCTCTAAAACTTGCGGTCAGATTCTGCCCACTTAACGCCTCTTGAAAGATCGCCTGACCACTGGACGGCTCTCGCTCTAGAAGTTCTCCCATCCATTTGCGATAGGACCTTCGCAATGCAGGATGAGTACCCAAAGCCATTTGAAAGAGCGCGAGCTCTTTATTCACTTCAAGGTAGAGCCGATCTAGCCATCTCAGAATTGCCCAATCTTCGAGTACGTCGTGCGTCGGAGCGACCAGATCCCAGTTGTTATCAGCTCGAACTACAAGAGAATCAGAAATGAGGCCAGCAAGAGCATCAGGGTCTAAATTTGCAGATGAGGCAAAGACGCTGAGGGCTCGCGCTCGCCGCAATGCAATCTCGATGAATGCCGCGTCTCGCTTCGCAGGCATGCCAGTCCCAAGCCGGTGATCCACCCGAACGATATCTCGCCAAAAGAGTTCTCTGAACTCGCGTTCATTAACAGGTAGCGTCGCTTCTGTTGACCAGTCGATTGCACGGGCCTTATCGAGCACATACGGGTTTGACAGGATCGGACGGAGATGGGCGCTAGACAACGGAATTGTGAGCCTGACGTCCTCGTTCATGACCTGATCGAGTTCATCCTCGCTAAGAGGAGGAACTGTTACGGATTCATAGTCATTACGGAACTGATCGAGGAACGCTGACCGCACAAGATCCGCCGAATAATCGCGACATGTCAGCACAAGCCGGTACGTCGGATCATCTCGAATGATTGTCAGAAGGTCGGCAAAAGCATCTCGCGTGGACTTCTCCAACAGACGTTCTAAGCTTTCGACGAAAATAATCTTCCGTTGCTGACTAGCCAAAATCGTAGCAAGCGTTTCCGCCCTGCCGCCAATGTTGGCCATCGTCAAAGTCGTATCAAAGTGTGGCTGCGCAAACTCTTCTGCTCGAAAGGCGAAAGTGAAATGATCGCGACCAAGCAGACTCATAATCTGCTTCGCAATAGCAGATTTCCCATTGCCAGCGGCTCCGGACAGAAGAACGATCCGTGAGCTCTCGAGGGCTGTCAGTACGGCTTGAACTAGGCTTGCGCGCTCCAGATGAAGATCGCAACCGATCGTCGGACGGATACCTCGTGTGATAACCGAGCTATGGTCTCGTAAAGCTACGATGATCGGCTCCTCAGCATTACAGGTCGAATGCTGTTGAACCATTTCGATTGGAAGGTCATCCTTGCGGAATTCCTTAGCTTCTGTTGCACCTTCTGCTGCAAGGACAATCAACCCGTTCCAAGTGTGAGCCGCCGTATCCGCTTTCGGATCCGTGGTTGCAGTAAAGCTCAATATACTTTTGATCGAAGCTTCTGTTTGGCGAGTAGCAGTTGCCAAATCCAGAGTCAAAATGTGGAGGACTTTCAGGAGCGGAAAGGCATCAGCGCGAGTCAAGTTCGCGTTACCAGCCTCCTTGAGTATGGTCACTACTTCATCGCAGTAATCGATAGCTTTCGAGTTCAGGAGCCCAGGCGTCGAAAGACGCTTTTCAAAATCCTCTGCGTCGCGAGAGGCGCGTGCGCAATCGAGCAAACTCCCAAAATGCCGTAAGAGCGTATTCGTACCGTACTGCACCACGAAGGCCAGCCGGTCATGCTCGCTGGCGAAGATCGCAGAATTCTGGAGATCGCTCCAAAAATCGAGAATGGACTTCTTGAAGTCAGCGTCAATGGAACTGACGGTGAAATGACGTTTCACTTGCCCAGCGAGTTTTCGTCTGACGCCGGAGGTTGTCTTTCCAACTAGGAGGAAGTCATCGGTTTTCCAGCCGCGATATTCGTTCTGAAAGCTGACTTCGACTACGGTGCAGTCGATGAGCACTGGAGGTGTCGCGCCAACCAAAAGTTGGCTCAGAAGGTAGGCACCTACGGCGTGTTCGAAGACATTACCGGCTCCGCCCGTCGAAGCAGGGCTCGAAACGAGTTCAGTCTTCCGTGAGCCCTTCGAAGATGCTGGCTTCTTTGAGTTAGGCATAACGCCTCTGTCTGCGATAAGCAACGATGTACATAGACAGCCTCCTCGAATCCACACAGGACGGGCCGACGCCGGTGGGCGACCCTAGCATCAAAGATCGGAACATCAACACTATAACCGGTACGTATGAGTGATGTGTGGGAGGAAGTCTCCTCCCTGGCGATGGTCTTGCGTCCTCCGCCACCCACCTCAGCGGGACCTTCCCTCCCGCAACGCCCTCCTCTAAGGCCATGCGGAAGGGTTCCTAAATTTCTTCTTCGTTCAAGTGCCCCCGCTTCAGGCGGCTTTTAGGCAGAGCCGGTCGGAACCTGTCAGGGTCCTTCCGCTTCGCTTCGGCCGCCAGGCGGCGCCTGCGGCGGCCTGTGATAGAACCCTCCTCGCCGCCGCCGTGCCGCAAGTGCCATGAAGCGGGGGCACTCAAACAAAGAATTTTGGGTTGAGTTCAAGACGCCCTCCTTCAGATTCCGCCGCTCTCGGGCAGCAACAGGAGAGCAAACATCATGCCTTACGCGTCGAGCAGCCACCAGCACCGCGCCATACAGGAAAAATGTGGCGCAGCCCGACAATCCCGCCCAAACACTCATTAAGCCGGCCGCGAATTACGTCACGAACTCTGACCATCGCTCGGAGCATCCGAGGTTTATAGGCTCTGGAACGGAAGCGGCTATTTAGCTCGAGGCACAGCCTCACGGCTCCAAATTCCGGCGGAATTTGTCTCTCGCACCGCCGGCGCTGTTCGCTCGCGGGGTATACAGACACGAGGGCTTCTGGTTGGCGGTCTTCGTCGCGCAGGCCGTCGACGAACTACGACGGCGCACGAGCGGCACACTGGTCGCTGCTTACGATTTGGTTTTACGAACAGATCATGGAATGGGAGACTGACGCAGGTTCAGCATCCCAAGGCCGCCAAGGTCGAACGGACCGCAAGATGGCAGCGTCTCCGACCCCTTCAACAGAATGCCGGAAGCAGGTCTGACGCAGGATTCTTAGTCTCCAATTAGTCTCCAGATTCAGTCAATTTCGACGGAACCTGCGCAACAACTGGGGTCCGGACGTAATTTCACCTTCCGCATCGAAAGGCAAGTCCTGGCTCTTCCGTCTCTCGCTTCTCGATGAATATATAGATCGTCAACTAAAAGCCAACCTAACCAACCATGCCGCGCTGACTCCCAACCGAAAGGATCAGGAGCCATGAAACAAGCGCGACAGCGCTTTCAAAAAGGCAGCCTGCGGCTAGTACCGCGGGCCAACCACAAAACCGCGTGGGAATACCGCTACACCAATCCCGCGACAGGCCACAAGGATTCCATGTACCTGAGCACAGAGGAATATCCAACCAGATCGGTGGCCCTGGATCGTCTGGACTCCTTTGTGCGCGAACTCAACTCGGGGCATCCCCTCACTGCTCTGGGACCGAAGACCTTCGGCGATCTTTTGGACCGCTTCGTCAAAAGCGAGCGGCTGCTCGAGATCAAGAAACTTCGCCCCGGCGAAAGCAACATGAGCCGGGAGGACCTCAGCTTCACCACGGCCGGTTCCTATCTCAGCGTGATCAAGCACATCCGCAAAAGATGGGGCAAGACACAGATCGGGAAAGTAAAACCCCATCTGGTCGAAGAATGGCTCAAGAGCCTGGTGATGGCCCCCAAAACCAAGGGCAACATCAAGGCGCTCATGCACCGCTTGTTCGAGAGAGCGATGTTTTGGGAGGTGATCCCCATTGGCCGCAACCCGATGGAACTGGTCGAGGTCAAGGGCATCACCAAGCACATCAAGAAGGCGGTTGTGCTGACGGTCGCGCAGTTCTACCTGATCCTGGATCTTCTGCCTGAGCCTTACCGCACCATGGCGCAGGTGGCGCAGTGCACCGGGCTTCGGGTCGAGGAGATCCTGGCGCTACCGTGGGAGAACATTCACTTCGATACTCTGAGCATGCTGGTGGACCGCGCCGTCGTGCACGGCCGCCTGCAGCGCGTGAAGACGGAGTATTCGGAGGACGAACTCCCTCTCGATCCGGATTTCGCGACCGTGCTTCTTGAGTGGAAGCGGCGTTCGAAGGGCACGGAACTGGTGTTCACCAGCCCGGCCACCGGCCGCCACTTCCATGCCTCGCCGGCGCAGCAGGATTACCTTCGTCCTGCCGGCTGGTGTCTCGTTGAGTGTCCCCAGTGCGGAGCTGCAATCGGCAAGCGCTGTATGGATACGGACGGTGAGACGCCGGTTGTGCACGAAGAGCGTCGGGCTCTCGCCAAGAGGAACAAACTGGACAACGTTGGGTGGCACACGTTCCGTCACACCTACCGGGCGTGGCTGGACGCCACCGGCGCGCCGATGGGCGTGCAGCAGAAGCTGATGCGGCACGCCGATATCTCCACCACGGCCAAGTATGGCGACGCGCTGATGGAATCCAAGCGCAAGCACAACTCGATCGTGGTCCGCAGGGCTTTGGGGAACTCGTAATGTGGGGAATTTGCCGCCGGAACCGGCACCCAAGGGGCTTCTGAAGCTCCAAAACCCGGTCTTAAAGTGGGTTATCTTGGGTTGGCCGGTCGGCTAAATGGTTGCGGGGGCAGGATTTGAACCTGCGACCTTTGGGTTATGAGCCCAACGAGCTACCGGGCTGCTCCACCCCGCATTTCCAGTCTAGCAACCTGACCCCCCACGGTCAAATAAGCGCCGGGGTAGCAGACAGAGGCGTCAGCACACCAGCAGTCTGTATCCGGTACACTGCCATTGGTCCGGAAGATCGGCTGACCGCTGTCGCCGCCTTTCCCGGTCTGTCAGCGAGGAAGTCCGCTCATGTCCCAGCTTTACGTCGCCGTTCTGGCCGTCATCGTGATCGTGTTGTTGGGGGTTGCGGTCAACCGCACGCTGCGCGTCAAGACCAAGGCCGATTACCTGGTCGCCGGTCGCTCGCTCTCGGCCTGGGTCCTGGTCCTTACCCTGCTCACCTCCTGGATCGGCGCAGGGTCCCTGTTTGCCGGAGCCGAAAATGCCTACCGCAACGGCTTTGCCGCCCTATGGCAGCCAGCCGGCGGGTGGGTCGGACTCCTGCTCATCTACTTCATCGCGCCGCGCGCCCGCAAGTTCGCCCAGTTCACTCTGCCCGACCTGCTTGAGGCTCGCTACAATCAGGCCGCCCGCGTGCTCGGCACCATTGCCATTCTCTTTGCCTTCACCGCCATCACCAGCTATCAGTTCCGCGGCGGCGGCGACGTGCTCCACCTCATCTTCCCCGCCACCGTCACCTCCAATCTCGGAACCTTCATCATTGCCGCATTCGTCATCGTCACCACCGCCATGGCCGGCATGTCCTCGGTGGCCTACATGGATGTGGTGATCGGCACCACCGTCACCGTCATATGTATTGTTGCGGCCCCCATGTTGCTGGCCGCGACTGGCGGCTGGTCAGGCCTCCACGCCGCGTTGCCTCACCAATACTTTGAGGTGCTGGGCAACTACCGCCTCAGCCCGGCCGGCCACCAAGAGTCCGTGAGCATGGGCCTTGTCCGCGCCATGGAGTTCTTCGTTCCCACTCTGCTGCTCATGCTCGGCAACCAGGTCATGTACCAGAAGTTCTTCTCAGCCCGCTCCGAGCGTGACGCGCGCATCTCCGTCGTCGGCTGGACGCTCGGCACCCTCGTGCTGGAGACGCTGATCATCGCCATCGCCGTCTTTGGGCGTGCGCTTTACCCTGCCGGCGAAGTGGCCCGCGCACCGCGCGAGATCATCCCGTACACTGCGCGCCACGGCCTGCCTGCCCT
Organism: Acidobacteriaceae bacterium; assembly: GCA_027449545.1. Classification (GTDB taxonomy): domain Bacteria; phylum Acidobacteriota; class Terriglobia; order Terriglobales; family Acidobacteriaceae; genus Telmatobacter. The sequence continues at coordinate 7,612 of DAIDLI010000025.1, forward strand.
GATGGGCGCGCTGCTGCTGGGTGCCGTCTTTGCCAAGGTCATTTCGACGGCTTCCAACTATCTCTTCTCGCCGGCCACCAACCTGGTCAACGACATCTTCGTGCGTTATCTGGCTCCCGGCGCCTCCAACAAACGCGTGCTCATCGTCTCGCGGCTCGCCGTGGTGCTGCTCGGCTGCTGGGCGCTTTATCAGGCTGTCTACGCCCAAAGCATCCTCGCCAAGATGCTCTATGCCTACACCATTTACTCCGCCGCGCTTACCCCGGTGGTTCTCGCCGCCTTCTATTCCAAGCGTGCCACTGCCTGGGGCGCCGTAGCCGCCATCGCCACCGGCACCGCCGTCACGCTGGCCTGGGACAACGTCGCCCTCAAGGCCGCCTTGCGCCTGCCGCCCATCCTCGCCCAGCGCGATGCCATCTTTCCCGCCCTCTTCGCGGCGATCGTCGCTCTTATTGTGGTGAGTTGGCTCACACCATCCCCCACCGCTGAGCAGCTCGCACAGTTTTCTGAGCGCGAGCAGCAGCCGATGGCGCCCTGATTTCTCAGCAAAAAACCTTCCCAGACGCGGCAGCCGGCCGTACACTGTCGGTGTTCATCCAAAACGAGTATGCCTGTCGCGCAACTCACCCTCGAGCTTCGCATCGAGCACGCCCAGTCTCTCAAGGACCGGCGGCAGGTAGTGCGCTCCCTCAAAGACCAGCTCAAGCAGGGCTTCAATATATCCGTCGCCGAGATGGACGAGGCGGTCACCTGGCAATCGGCCACTCTCGGAGTCGTCGCCATCTCCCGCTCGCGCGAGTATCTGCACGGACTGGTCGAAGAGGTGGAGCGCGCCACGCGGCGCATGGCCAACGAGCTCGGCGCCGATCTGGCCGATTCCTTTTGGGAGTTCCTCGAAAGCTGATCCTGTTGCGGCCTACGAAACCTGAAGAGCCAGCTTCTCTGTATTCTGGCCGGCGGCAATCTGCCAGCCGTTCTCGCCCCACACCAGAACCAGCGTCATGATGCCGCGCCGCGGGTCCGGCATCCTCCAGCCCTCCGGCGGTTTGGCGCCCACCATCTCCCAGTCGCACACGCACACCGCCACGCCCGCCGCCACCGCGGTTTCCCGGTGCGTCATCTTCGTGATCTTGCTCTCGCGGAATACCGTACCGTGCAGACGCTGATGTCCGCGCTCGATCTCCTCGTGGCCGCGCCATACCGTCCCGATCGCGTTCACGTACACCGCATCGGGCCCGAACAGCGCCACATAGGTCGCCATGTCGTGGCGATTCCAGGAGTCCCGCAGCAGCCCCACCAGTTCATCCACTGAAGTAGCACGCACCGTCTCCATTGCGCTCGTCCTCCCTTCCGGGAGCACCCAGTATACGCAATGTTTCGCAGCCTTGTGCGTGCCACTTCCGCTGCCGCAGCCGCTCTATCTCGCTCCCATCGGCTTTTCGCGGATCACCATCCAGTTGACGCCGAACTTGTCGCGGAACTGCCCGAAGCGCTGCGCGAAGAATGTCTCGCCCATGGGCATGAAGACCTCCCCGCCCTCGCTCAGCGCCCCATAGATGCGCTCCGCCTCTTCGTTCGAGTCCACGCTTAGGCAAATGTAGGCGCTGCGCATCGGCTGCACGCGTTCCGGCGGGCCGTCGCTCGCCATCACAACCGTGTCGCCCAGCATGAATCGCGCGTGCAGAATCCCTTCGGCCTTCAAACCAGGGGGCAGGTTCTGCGGCGCGCCTGTGGCGCTCATGTCCGCGAAGCGCGACTTCACCAGCACCTTCGCAGCCAGGTGCTTCTCATAAAAGCTCAGTGCCTCTTCACACGTGCCGGGGAAGTTCAGATACGTTGCCACCTTCATGGCTTTGCTCGTCCTTTCGGGGAATTTTTCCTTGCCGGGTGCTTCTCCTTGCCAGCTCTCTTGTCCGCGGGCGCCTCGAACGGGGGCAGAATCGGCCTTGGATCCCGCTCCACCCAGCGCCGGTAGGTCTCCGCCAGAACCGCCGCCCGATTCTGCTCCATCTGGTCGATCACCGCGCAAGGTGCGCCGGTCTGCTCGTGCCGCGCGCTCCAGATCAGAATCTCCAGCAGCACCGGCGCCAGCGCGATGCCCTTTTCCGTAAGCCGGTAATGCGTGCTGCGCCCATCCTCCGCAGCCGGTTCCCGCTCGGCGATCCCCGCCGCTTCCAGCTTCTGCAGCCGATCGGCCAGGATGTTCGTTGCAATCCCTTCACCCGAGCGCTGAAACTCGCGAAAGGTCCGGTATCCGCGCACCATCATGTCGCGCACCAGCAGCAGCGACCAGCGGTCTCCAAAAATCTCCAGCGCAATGCTGACCGGGCACCCCGATCGCCGCTCCGCATTGGTTTTCCGCGCCACACAAGCATCCTATAAAGTTAACTTGCAAAATGCAATCTAATTTCATGTAGAATGGCTGCGCGGACTGAGCCGCATCCCCAGGAGGTCCCATGAGCGCTCTCGCGCAGCCTTCCCGTATCTCGCCCTTCCTTTGGTTCGACAACAACGCAGCGGAGGCAGCGGCGTTCTACGTCTCCGTCTTTCCCAACTCCCGGCTGCTCACAGAACTGCGCGCTTCCAGCGATACGCCTGCCGTTCCTGCCGGTGGCGTGCTCACCGTCGTCTTCGAACTGGACGGCCTCAGGTTCACCGCCCTCAACGGCGGACCCGCGCACACGTTCAACCATTCCATCTCTTTCGTCGTCACCTGCGCCGATCAGCAGGAGATTGATTTCTTCTGGTCCCGGCTCACCGCCGAGGGCGGCCAGGAGGTGGCCTGCGGCTGGCTCACCGACAAGTTTGGCCTGAGCTGGCAAATCGTACCCGCCCGCCTGCCTGAACTGCTGCACAACCCCGCAGCCATGCAGGCCATGATGAGCATGAAAAAACTCGATATCGCCGCGCTTGAACGCGCCGCCGCCCCGGCGTGACGCTCATTTCTGTGACCGATTGCCCCGCCGCGCATCTCATCCAGCATGGGCACTGAGAAGGCAACTTTCGGAGCAGGTTGTTTCTGGGGCGTTGAAGCGTCCTTTGCGGCAATTCCCGGCGTTGTGGCAACGGCCGTGGGTTACGAGGGCGGCAAGCTCGACAACCCCAGCTACAAGGATGTGTGCACCGACGCCACCGGTCATGCCGAGGTGGTCGAGCTCGACTTCGATCCAGAGAAGATCACCTACGACCAGCTACTGGATGCCTTCTTCAATCTCCACGATCCCACGACGATGAACCGCCAGGGCCCGGACTGGGGCACCCAGTACCGGTCGGTCATCTTTTTTCACTCGCCGCAGCAGGAAGCCGCCGCCCGCGCCAAGATCGACCAGCTCACCGCCGAGGGCCGTTACAAGCCCAAGCGCATCGTCACGCAGGTGGTGCCGGCGGAAACCTTCTGGCGCGCCGAGGACTATCACCAGCGCTACCTTGAAAAGCGCGGCCTCTCCAGTTGTCACCTATAACAGCATTCTGCTGGAGCAGCATCCTGCCTGCTAGGCAGCATTCTGCCTAGAGCGACTCGCCGCAGCAGCCTCCTGCCTTGAGGCAGCCTACCCCTGCACGGATGCCGTTGCCTCAGCCGCCAGCTCCCGCTTTCCGGGTTCGTCCAGCCACAGCCACACGATCCACCACACCAGCACGCACACAAACACCACATTGTTGGCGTTATAGACGTGGGCCCGCATGGCCATGATCCGTCCATACTCGGCCATGCTGTGCACCACCGTATGTTTGGCAATCGCCTCCCATACCGCCCGCACCACGATCTGCGACATGCCCGCCAGCGAGAGTCCAATCAGAATCTGCTGCACGTGGCTGCGCCAGCCGGCCCCAAAACGCCGCCCGAACAGCAGCACGGCAATCGTCATCTCGATCGCCAAGATGGCAAGCAGGGTTGTTCCCTTTTCGGCGAACATCTCCATGCCGCGCAGCATCGACATCGTCGACCCGTCGGCAAACGTCTTCCAGGCCGGCCACGGGCCCCAGAGCGCCACAACCGCCACCGCTGCGGCCAGCACCAGAACCGACCCGAGAAGCAGCGGTTTCCGTGGCGCGCCGCCGAAGGCCTTTCTGGCCAGGTCCGCGACCACCGCCAGCCCCACCAGAACCGTCAGATCGCTCAAGATCAGATAAATCGTTGTAGACGCCAGCGGCGCCATTCTGCCGAACAGCAGCTTGTTCACCAGCAGCAACAGAGCCAGCAGCACAATGTAGAAGGTGAACCACCGAAAGCGGCGCGCCCGGTCGCGCCCCAGCAGAACGATCAGCAGCACAAGCTCGCCGGCGAAGCTCAGAATCCAGAGAATGTTTGCCGCCGAAAAATTCAAATGAAAGTGCATAGTCTCTTTCCTGGCACTGCTCGCATGCGCAGCACCAACTCCTTCAGTCTAATTCCGCCATGCCTCGGGGCGCGTACTCCGGCAGCCGCGTTCCTTCATAATCGAAGTATGCTCGTGCTCGCCTCCGCCTCGCCCCGCCGTCGCGAACTGCTTACGCAGGCAGGCTACACCTTCGCGGTGCGGCCTGCGCATATCAACGAGAACCTCCGCCCCGAAGAAGACCCCATCGCCTACGTCACCCGCCTGGCTCGGGAAAAGGCGGAGGTCATCTTTCGCGAGCTCTCCGCCCAGGAAGCGAAGCAATCCGACAATTGTGCGAACAGCGATCCCCTCTGCGTCCTCGGCGCCGATACCACCGTCACTCTCGACAATCACATTCTCGCCAAGCCCGAGAACGAGGCTGATGCCGCCCGCATGTTGCGTCTGCTCTCCGGCCGCACCCATCGGGTCATCACCGGCGTAGCCCTGGCTACTCAGGCCGGAACTCAAGTAGCTGCCGAAGTTACAGCCGTTCGTTTCAATACCCTTTCCGACGAAGAGATCGCAGCCTATGTCGTCACGGACGAGCCTATGGACAAAGCCGGCGCCTACGCCATTCAGGGTCGCGCCGCGCGCTGGATACCCCGCATCGAGGGCTGTTACTTCAACGTCGTAGGACTTCCCCTCGCGCTGGTAACTCACATGCTGGATTCCCTGAAGTAATTCTCGCCTTCCTTCTCCACACTCTTCTCTTCGCTCTCTTTTTTGCGCGCGTAGGTTGGCCGTTTCGCGCTACACTGCTTGCGTTCCTCCTTCCAAAGGGTCCTCGCAATGCGAAAACCACACCTGCTCGTTGGCGCGGCGCTTGTTGCCGCGATGCTCCCACTCTTCGCACATGCGCAATTCCAGCAGCCTACCCCCGAAGAACTGAAGATGACCTCCGACCCCAAAGCTCCCGGGGCGGCCGCAGTCTACCTCGACATCGCGGAAACCACGGACGACAATCTCCACTACAAGAGCTATTACGCGCGTATCAAAGTGCTTACGGAAAAGGGTAAGTCACTCGCCAACGTAGAGATTCCCTATGCCGGAGAGTTCAAAGTAACCGACATCAAGGCCCGCACCATTCATTCCGACGGCACCATCATCCCGCTGGACGTGAAGCCTGAAAATCTCCTCTCCTTCAAAGATGGCAACACCAAGTTCGGAAAGATGGTCTTCACCCTCCCCAGCGTTGAGGTGGGCAGTATCCTCGAGTATCGCTATCAACTGCGCTATCCCGACGAGTGGGTATCCTCACCCGAATGGAAGATACAGCGGGATTACTTCGTGCACAAGGAGCATTACTCGTTCATTCCCTTTGCGTCATTTCTCAAGGGTAGCCAAGCCTCCAGCAGCCACTACCTCTACGACGAAGCCACCGGCCAGACACTCAACACCCTGATCTGGATGTCCCGGCTCCCGGCTGGCACGCCCCCTCTCACTGGCGATACCACCGGCCGGTACACGCTCGACCTCACCGATATTCCGGCGCGCCCCGACGAAGAGTGGATGCCGCCCATCGACAGCCTTCTCTACAAAGTCCAGTTCTATTACAAGGGCTCCTACAACGCCACGGATTTCTGGCAGGATGAAGGCAAGCGCTGGTCCAAGCAGGTCGATCACTTTGCCCAGCCTTCTTCCAATCTCCGCCAGGCGGTCGCCGGCATCATCGCGCCGTCCGACACCGACCTGGTCAAAGCCCAGAAGATCTATGCAGCCGTTGAGGCCCTCAATAACACCGACTACTCCCGCGCCCGAAGCCAGTCGGAGATGCAGCAGCTCAAAATCAAGCCCGCCAAGCGCGCCGAAGATGTGTGGACGCAGAAGGGTGGCAACAGCAATGAGATTGCTCTGCTCTATCTCGCCATGCTTCGCGCCGCCGGCCTCAAAGCCTACGCCATCAAGGTCGTTGATCGCGACCAGGCTCTCTTCGATGCCTCCTATCTCGATCGTGACCAGTTCAATGACGTGCTGGTGCTGTTCAAGGACGGCAGCAAGGAGACTGTGCTCGACCCGGGCGAGAAGTTATGTCCCTTCGGTACCGTGAATTGGCGTCACTCCAACACCTACGGCCTCGCCCAAACCGACCAAGGTCCTGCCTTCGGCAAGACTCCTGACCAGCCCTACACCGCGAACTCCACTACGCGTACCGGAAACATCACCATCGATGAACACGGCGCCATCACCGGATACATTACGCAAATTATGAGCGGCCAGCAGGCGCTCCGCTGGCGTCAGATGGAACTCGAAAACGATGACACCGCCGTGAAGAAGGCCTTCGACCGCGAGCTTCAGCAGATCGTCCCCGCCGGCGTGGATGCGCATATCGATCACTTCCTTGGCATGGACGATCCCAGCGCCAACCTGATAGCCATGATCAATGTCAAAGGCTCCATGGGCGCAGCCACCGGCAAGCGCATGCTGCTCCCCGGCTTCTTCTTTGAAAGCCGCGCTACCGAACCCTTCGTCCAGCAGGAAAAGCGGCTCGAAGCCATCGACATGCACTATGGCGACCGCGTCAGCGATCAGATCACCTACCATTTCCCGGCTACCATGTCCGTGGAAGGCGCGCCCCAGGACGCCAAGGTGAGCTGGCCGAAACAGGCCATTTACCTCTCTCAATCCAAATCAGGGCCTGGCCAGATCACCGTCACCCGTGTGATCATCCGCGGTTTCGATTACCTCAAGCCCAGCGATTACCAGGAGCTGCGCGGCTTCTACCAAAAGGTGGCTGCAAGCGACCAGCAGGAAGTGGTTCTCCACGCCGCGCCGTCGGCAAAGGGGAACTGATGCGCTCCGGCGGATCGAGCTCGCTACGCTCCGCGGCTCTCATCGCCGCGGCGGTCCTTTGCTTTGGGCCCGCCGCGCGTGCTGCCAAAAACCAACCTCCGCCCCAGTGGGCGCTCGATCTTCTCAAAACTTCAGTTCCTGCCTTCACCGGCGACCCTGCGGCGGTCATCCTCTCCGACGAGTACGTGGAGACTGTCGATGCGCAAGGCCGCGCCACCGAACGCGAACGCGAAGCCATTCGCATCCTCAAGCCGCAGGGCCGCGAACGCGGCTGCGCCGTCTCCTTTGACGTGGATGAAAAGCTGAACTACTTCCGCGCCTGGACCGTTACCGCCGATGGAAAACAGTTTCAGGCAAAGAACACCGACTTTGTTGACTTCGGCGACACCACCATTCCCATCCTGCTCTCTACCGTGAAGACCCGCGTCCTCCATCCGCCGGCCGCCGACATCGGCGCCACTGTCTTCTGCGAATCCGAAGAGCTGCTCGCTCCCTATCAGCAGGAAACAGTCTGGAGCATGCAGGTGAATATCCCCTTCGTCAGCGAGGCGCTCGAGGTCGATCTTCCCCCCGGCCGCAACTATGCCGCCCACTGGCACCGCTACTCTCCCGTCGCACCCACCCAGGTTGCGCCGAATCACTGGCGCTGGGAGCTGAAGAACGTTCCTGCCTTGGATTTGAGCAACGTCCCCGTCGCACCCTCCTGGTCCGCTCTCGCTGCGCGCATGACCGTCACCTGGGGCGACGCGGCAGTCCCGGACAAGAGCCGCGAGTGGAAGGCTTTCGGGGAATATTACACCCAGCTCCAGGAGCACCGCGCCGATCCCACTCCCGATATCGCCGCCGAAGCGCAGAAGCTGACCGCCGGCGCGCCCGACTTCTACAGCAGACTCAAGGACATCACCCAGTACATCCAGAAAAACATCCAGTACTTCATTGTGGAGCGCGGCATTGGCGGCCTCCAGTCGCACTTCGCCGGCGATGTATTCCGCAACCGTTATGGCGATTGCAAAGACAAAACCACCCTGCTCATCTCCATGCTGCAGGCCATCGGCATTCAGGCCTATTACATGCCGGTCGATGACCGGCGCGGTGTGATCGACCCCGACGATCCGTCCCTTGCGGTGGGCAACCACATGATCACCGCCATTCAGATCCCCGCCACAGTCAACGATCCCCGCCTGCTCGCCGTCGTGAAAGGTACGACCGGCACCCGCTATTTGATCTTCGATCCCACCAATGAGCGCACCCCGGTCGGCAATCTCCCGGATTACGAGCAGGGCAGCTACGCTCTTCTCGCGGCCGGTGCGGACAGTCAGGTCGTCGCTCTTCCCGTGCTCCCGCCCACGGCCAATGGCGAAGAACGCACCGGCACGTTTGCGCTCGCCGCCGATGGTTCTCTCAGCGGCACAGTCGAAATCTCCAGCACCGGCCCCACCGGCGCCGACACCCGGCTCGCACTCAAGTACACCGACCCCACCGAACAACGTTCCGAACTGGAAAAGGCCGTCGCCAGCGACCTGCCCGGCGTCACCCTTGTCTCGTACAAGTTCACACAACCCGCTGATCTCGATCAGCCGCTCGATCTCACCTATAAAATCGCGGTTCCTCAGTACGCCCATACCGCGGGCCCACTGCTCCTGGTGCGTCCCCGCCCCGTCGGCGACGATGCCATGCCCTTCAGCGACAAGCCTCGTACCGAGCCTATCGATCTCCACGCCACCGGCCGCTGGCACGACAGCTTCGATATCGCCCTGCCTCCTGGCTATGCCGTGGACGAGCTGCCGGATCCTGTCGCCCTCGACACGGACTTCGCCAGCTACCACTCCACCACCACCGTGAAGGGCGGCGTTCTCCACTTCGACCGCGTGTACACCGTGCGCAAAATTGGCCTTCCCGCCTCACGCGCCGCCGATTTCCGCAGCTTCGAAGGCGCCATTGTGGAAGACCAGCAGGAGGCTGTAGTCCTCAAGAAGCAGGCGGCCGCCTCCAAACCCGCCCTCTGACTCCGCTCTTCACCCGTCCTTCCGCTTCTTAACCATGCGGCGCAGGAACTTCCGCGCCGCATCCGTTTTCCGGTTTCGGCATCCATTCAAGCAGTGCTGCTTGATATTTCGTTGACGGGGAGCCGAACACGCTCATGAGCCATCCGCTTTTTTCGCCCTTCAAGATTCGCTCGGTCGAATTCACCAACCACATCGGCGTCTCGCCCATGTGCCAGTACTCCAGCGAGGACGGCTTTGCCACCGACTGGCATCTAGTCCACCTCGGCGCCCGCGCCCAGGGCGGCGCCGGCCTGGTCATCGCGGAAGCCTCCGCCGTCCTGCCCGAGGGCCGCATCACCCCGGCCGATCTTGGCATCTGGAAGGACGCGCACATCCCCGCACTCGAGCGCATCGTGCGCTTCCTGCACGAGCAGGGCGCTCGCGCCGGTATTCAGCTCGCGCATGCCGGACGCAAGGCCAGTACCCTTCCGCCAGCCAAAGGAACGGGCGTCGTGCTGCCCTCCCAGGGCGGGTGGGAGCCGGTCGCGCCCAGCGCCATCCCCTTTGATTCCGACTACGCTACGCCGCGCGCCCTCGATCAGGCCGGTATCGATGCTGTCATCGACGGCTTCCGTCAGGCTGCGCGCCGCGCCCTCAAGGCCGGCTTCGATCTCGTCGAGATTCATGCCGCGCACGGCTATCTGATCCACGAATTTCTCTCGCCACTTTCCAATCAGCGCACCGACACCTACGGCGGCAGCTTTCAAAATCGCGTTCGCCTCATGCTCCAGGTAGCGGAGGCCGTACGCGCGGTCTGGCCTGAATCTCTGCCGCTCTTCGTGCGCATCTCCGCTACCGATTGGGCCGACGGCGGATGGACAGCCGATGAGTCCGTCGAACTGGCGCGCCTCCTTAAAAAGCGCGGGGTCGATCTCATCGATACATCCTCCGGCGCCCTCGTGCCCCATGCCCGGATTCCCGTCGCTCCCGGCTATCAGGTGCCCTTGGCCAGCCGCATCCGCCGCGAGGCGCAGATCGCCACCGCAGCCGTCGGCCTCATCACCGATCCCGCGCAGGCCAACAGCATCATTCAAAACGGAGATGCCGACCTCGTACTGCTCGCCCGCGAAATGCTCCGCGATCCGTACTGGGCCGTCCATGCTGCCGCAACGCTCGCCGATACAGCCTCCTGGCCGGTGCAATACCTGCGCGCCGCCCCTCACCACTCCGCCCCGCGCCGTCCCGTTGAGCGCCCCGAGCGCTGACGCAACTTTGCAGGGACCCATCGCCTCTGTTCAGGCCGCCGCACCCACAGGTACGCGGCGGCCTCGGCAGAAGTAGGAAGTCCACACCCACGCAGCCATCGCTATAAATCAGCTCCTTACGACGGTCTGCACCAATTTTGCTTCACGACTTGTGCAATTTCTGCCCTATACTGTCCGAGGAGTTCGCATTTTGAGCGGTCTTCGCGCAGCTCATTGCGGTGAATATGGCCACGCAGCTTTCCAGAAAGCAATCCGGCGGAACACCCCAGATTCCGGATCGCCTGTACTTCAAGATCGGCGATGTGGCCCGCATCTGCGAGCTTGAGCCCTACGTCCTTCGCTTCTGGGAATCTCAGTTCCCGCAGCTCAAACCCAACAAAAGCGGAACCGGCCAGCGCCTCTACCGCCGCCGCGACGTCGAACTCGTTCTCGAGATCAAACGGTTGGTCCACGGCGAGGGATACACCATCTCCGGCGCCCGTCAGGCCCTCGACCAGGAACGCCGCCAGCCGCAGTCGCAAAAATCAGGCGTGGCTCCGGCAGCCGCCTCCTCCAGCAATGCGGTGAGTGCCGCTGTGGGCCGGGCTCGCGCCGAACTGCGCGAGATCGCCGCGATGCTAGCCGCCCCGGTCTCCGCGCGGCCGCCGCGCCGCCGGCCGCGCATCACCAGCATCGCCTCCGGCGACCTGTTCCCCTCCTGAATTCACCCGGTCTCTTTCTGGAACGGGCCTACCGAAATGGGTCCTGCAAGTCCATTTCAATACAGAAAAAGAGCTTGACCACAATCCAGCGGTTCTTTACTGTGTGTTAATCAATCTGAAATTCATTTTGTTTTCCAATCAAGCTTGCGTGCCATCGTAGAGCGGCGCTGCGGCACTCGGGTTGCCGCCTCCCGCCTTGTGGCTTGGGGGCCCCATTCTCTCACCAGCACGAAGGGAGAAACCTGATGCTCTGTCCAGATTGCGGTTCAACCAATTTTCGCGCCTCGCACTTCCGCTTGGCCGACCTGTTTCGAACCGTTGCATTGAAGTTTCCCGTCCGCTGCCGTGACTGTGGCTGCCGCCACTATGCCCGGCTGCCTGATGCGCTTCGTATCCATCTGACGGATCGGTCGAGACACGCCCATCGCGGCAGAAGCTGAGTTAGCTTCCACCAGCTGCCTGAGCCTGAAGCACGCCTCTCAGCGCTTGACCGGCGTCACGCCGGCCTCCTCGCTCCGATAGATCTCGACATAATCCAGGTAATTCTGTGCGTATTCCCGGATCAGCGCCTGGTCCGCGTCACCCAATTCCCGGCGCATCCTGGCTGGCACTCCCGCCCACAAGGTCCGTGGCGGCACCACCGTGTTTTCCGGAACCACGGCCCCGGCTGCGATGATTGAGCCCTCGCCGATGCGGCAGTTGTTCAGCACCCGCGCGCCGATGCCGATCAGCACCATGTCCTCCACCACGCAACCGTGCACCGTGGCGTTGTGCCCGATCGTCACCCAATCCCCCACAACCACCGCGTATCGGTTCCGCTGCCCGTGGAGCACTGCGCAATCCTGCACATTCGAGCACGAGCCCACCCGGATCGAGTTCACATCTCCCCGCAGCACAGCGTTCATCCACACCGAAGAACGCTCCCCCAGGACCACGTCCCCAAGGATCTGCGCCGATTCGTCCACATAGCAGCTTTCTGCAATCTGGGGTAGTTTCCCCTGGTAGCGACGGATCATGCCCCCTCCTCTCCCACAAGTGTACCGGCGGAGCTTCTGCCAGGTATTGGGGAGATAATTGTTCCCCCAACCTGCTTTCGAATTCCTGCTAAATCCGTCTGAAAACTAGGGATTATCCCAGTTTGGCTGGGGACCGGAAACTCCGGTATGATAATCCAAGCCCAGTTTGGCAAGTTGGGAGGTGTGTCCCGTTGGCTGAAGTTCGCGTTCAGGAAGGCGAACCACTCGAAAATGCGCTCCGCCGCTTCAAGCGCAAGGTGCAGCAGGAAGACATTATTAAGGAAGTGAAGCGTCATTCCTACTATCTGAAGCCCGGCGAAAAGCGCCGTGTCAAGGCTGCCTTGGCACGCAAGCGGAATCGCAAAAAGGCTCGCAAGGAACAAGACTGATGACCTATACGCAGCTTGGGAAGTTCGGCAACAGCACCCTCCCCTCTGTGGGAGGCGCCGCTGAAGATCGTGTAATGCTATAGACTGCCCTGCTTCCCTGGCTCGCTCTTAACCCATCGCGAATGCACCGTCCCAGCGGCTTCCGTAAAGGAAGCCGCTGAAGAATCTAGGAAAGATCCGGGACGGCCGGCGCACGCGAGTTCCCGTAGTTTGACGCTTCGCGTCATGTTCTTCCTCCGTCCCCTTTTGGGAACGAAGGCTTCTCGCCAAAACTTTTTCTGGCAATCCGGGCCCTTAATAAGCATCACGAACGAGACAGGGAACCGGAACGGCAAGCTCCCATCCCAGGCCGCTTTCGGTGAGTTTCCCTGTCCAGGGAAGCCGGCCACATGGAATTCACCGATCGAGTATTGAAGTGCACCGACTGCGGCGCCGAGTTCATCTTCACAGCAGGCGAGCAGGTCTTTTTCCACGATAAACAATTCAAGAACGACCCCAAGCACTGCAAACAGTGCAAGGCAAAGCGCGCCCGTGGCAATCAGCGCGTCCGTCCTGAAACCCGCACGACTTGCTCCGAGTGCGGCGCAGAAACAACCGTTCCGTTCAAACCTACTCAGGGCAGGCCCGTCCTCTGCCGCTCCTGCTTCCAGAAAAAGCAGCAGTCCGCGCCAGAGCCGGAGACTACCTTGGCACAGGATTGATCAGAGAATCGGCACAATCCGCGAGTCTACCCCGGCGTCCGTTGCCCAGAAGCAATACGCCGGGAACCACCCTTCTGGTCATCGTTGCGTTTTTGGCATCGGCCCGCTGAAAAGCGCGCACCGCTCAGCCCTTCTTTGGCCCGAGCGCCCGGTGCCCGATATCGCGGCGATAGTACATGCCTTCGAACTGGATCTCGCCCATAGCCTGATAGGCGCGGTCGAGGGCCTGCTGGAGTGTGTCGCCCACCGCGCTCACCGCCAGCACCCGTCCGCCTGCGGTCAGCAGGTGTCCATTCACCTGCGCCGATCCCGCATGAAAGACCTCCACTCCCGGCACCTGGGCGGCAGCCGCTAGGCCCGTGATCGGAAAGCCCGTCCGGTAGCTGCCCGGATACCCCGCCGAGCTCGCGACCACGCAGGCTGACGCACCCGGCATCCAGCGCATCTCCGACTCGGCCAGACGCCCCTCCACGCAGGCCTCCAGCGCCTCCACCAGATCCGACTGCAAACGCAGCAAAATCGCTTGCGTCTCCGGGTCCCCAAAGCGCGCGTTGAACTCCAGCACCTGCGGCCCGCGCGCCGTCATCATCAGCCCGCAATACAGCACGCCAACGAAGGGAATCTCCTCGGAGGCCATCCCCTGGATCGTCGGCTCCGCGATGTGCCGCAGAATCCACTCCTGCATCGCCGGATCCAGCAGCTCGTCGGTCGAATAGACCCCCATGCCGCCGGTATTCGGTCCGGTATCCCCTTCGCCGATCCGCTTGTGATCCTGCGCCGGCACCAGCGGCGCCACGTGCTTCCCATCGCTCAGGCAAAGGAAGCTGATCTCGTCGCCCTCCAGGAACTCCTCGAGAACGATCTGCCGCTCCGCCTCCCCCAGCAGCGCTCCGGAAAACAGACCCTTCGCCGCCTCCACCGCCTCGTTCCGCGACGGACAGATCAGCACGCCCTTGCCTGCCGCCAGCCCGTCCGCCTTCACCACCAGCGGCGCGTGGAACATATCCACTGCCTGCTCCACCTCGGCAAGGCTCGCACAGACCGCATAATTCGCCGTCGGGATGTTATGCCGCTGCAAAAAGCGCTTCGCAAACCCCTTGCTGGTCTCCAGCATGGCCGCCTTCTGGGTCGGCCCGAACACCCGGACTCCCCGCGCCTTGAGCGCATCCACAATCCCCAGCGACAGCGGCAGCTCCGGCCCCACAATCGTCAGCCCCGGCTGCTCCGCCTCCACCAGCCGCAACATCGCATCCAGGTCCTTCAGGTCCACCGGAACGCACCGCGCCACCTGCGCAATCCCGCCATTCCCCGGCGCACACACCACCTCCGTCACGCGCCCGCTGCCGGCAACCGCCCACGCCAGCGCGTGCTCCCGTCCACCCGAACCAAGGATCAGGACCTTCATCGCTCCGCCTTTCCAAATCTGCTGTATCCCAAAACTCATGGTCGGCAATGCAGCCGACCCAAGTCAAACAGCGCCGCGTTCCCCCTATACTGGTCGCGGATGCAATCGCAAATCAAACCGTTGGCACAGCAGCAGGCTGCGCAGGACCGCCGCGCCGGGCAGCGCCGCCTCTTCCAGCGCAACCAAACCTTCGGACTCCTCATCCTTGCCGCAGTCATCTGCGCCTGGTGGCTCCTCCACACCAACCCCAAATGGATCTTTCCACCCGGGTGGTGGCGGTGGTAACCACAGTCGACGGCAAAATGAGAGATCAGGGAAGCCGCAAAGACAGCGGGGATCCGCTGCTTGTTATCCTTCTCGGCCCCACCGCCAGTGGCAAAACCGCTCTCTCCCTTGCGCTCGCCGAGCGTTTCCGCGGCGAGATCGTAAGTTGCGACTCCGTCGCCGTTTACCGCGGCATGGAGATCGGCTCGGCCAAGCCCACCCTCCAGGAACGCGCCCGCGTCCCCCATCACCTCATCGACGTCACCACGCCGGACCGCCCCTTCACCGCCGGCGACTACAGCCGTGCCGCCCGCGCCGCCCTCCGCGAGATCACCGCCTGCGGCTGCTTACCGATCATCACCGGCGGTACCGGCCTCTACCTCCGCGCGCTCACAGAAGGCCTCTTCTCCGGTCCGCAGCGCCACGAGGACCTCCGTGGCCGCCTCCGCAAAAGCGCCGAACACCGTGGCAGTGGCTGGCTGCACCGCATCCTCGCCCGCCTCGACGCTGCCTCCGCCGCCCGCATCCATGCCAACGACATGCCCAAGCTCATCCGCGCCATCGAGGTCTGCCTGGCAGCCCGCCAGCCCATGTCGCAGGTCCTCACCCGCGATCCCCTCACCGGCTTCCGCCTGCTCCGCATCGGCCTCAACCCGCCGCGGGCCGCCCTCTACGAGCGCATCAACCAGCGCTGCGCCGCGATGTTCACCGCCGGACTCGTCGAAGAGACCGAAGCGCTTCTCCACCAGTACGGCCCCGTCAAAGCGCTCGACTCCCTCGGCTACCGCCAGGCACTCGCGGTCATTCGCAGAGAAGAGGATCTGCCCCACGCGCTGGCCGCCGCCCAACAGGGCCATCGCAACTACGCCAAACGCCAGTTGACCTGGTTTCGCCGTGAGCCGGACGTCCATTGGCTCACCGGCTTCGGCGACGATCCCCAGACCATCGGCATCGCAACTGAACTCATCGCCGCTGCAACCGCGGAGTAAGCCAGCCCGATTCTAGGCGCTCTCCCCGCCGCGGGCCTTCACCTTGAACCAGATCGGCGTCCCCTCAAATCCGAACGCCGCGCGAATCTGATTTTCCAAGAAGCGCTCGAAGGCAAAGTGCAGCTTCACGTCACGATCGGTGAACAAGACAAACGTCGGAGGCGCCACCGCCGCCTGGGTCATGTAGAAGATCCGGACCCGCTTCGACATCGGCACCGGTGCGCGCTGAAAATCTACCTTCTCCAGGAAGCGGTTCATCTGCCCGGTGGAGACGCGCTTGCGCCGCTCTGCCGCCACCGCCTTCACCTCGCGCAACACCCGGGCCAGCGCCTTGTGCGCCGCGCCGTGGCCGGCCTCGCCCGCCTCGCGCGCGGAGAGAAAGAGCACCGGCGCATAGCTCAGATACTTGAGCACATTGCGCAACTGCTTCTCGAAGATCTCTTTGCTGGCCGGCGGCTTGCCGTCGGTGCGCCCGGTGGTCACCGCGTCCCACTTGTTCACGAGGATGATCACGCTGCGCCCGCTCTCGTGCGCGTAGCCGCCAATGGTCGCATCGCTCGCCGTCACGCCCTCGGTCGCATCGATCACCAGCAGCGCCACGTCCGCCGCTTCCAGGTGCCGCCGCGCCATCACCACCGAGAGCTTCTCCGCCATCAGCCGCGTCTTGCCCTTGCGCCGGATGCCCGCGGTATCCACAAAGCGCAGGTGCGAGCCTTCAAACTCCACCACCTCGTCGACCGCATCACGGGTCGTCCCGGCGATCGGCGAAACGATCGCGCGTGAGGTCCCGGTGAGCGCGTTCAGCAGCGTGGACTTGCCCACATTCGGCCGCCCGATAATGGCGATGGAAGTCTCAAGCTGCTCGAACTCGCCGTGGGTACGCGTCTTCGCCGCACCGCGCTTCTCCTCCGCCTCTTCGGGCGGGTGCAGGGAATCGGTTTCGGCGCTGACCTGCTGACTAGCTGACTCGCTGACCGGCTGCTCTTCGGCAATCGCCGCCGTCACCGCATCCAGCAGCTCGCCAATGCCCAATCCATGTTCCGAGCTGATCGGGAAAACCTCGCGCAGCCCCAGCTTGCGGAAGTTCTCGGCCTCGGCCTCCATGGCCGCGCCTTCGACCTTATTCACCGCCAGAAAGACCGGCTTGGTGCTGCGCTGCAACAGGCGCACCAGGTCGTAGTCGGGCCGCGCCAGCTCCGTGCGCACATCCACCACCAGGATCAGCGCATCGGCTTCCTCGAGCGCCACCTTGGCCTGGTTATAAATCTCCTGCGGGATCAGCTCGGGATCGTCGGGAATAATGCCGCCGGTGTCCACCAGGCGAAAGCGGCGGCCGTCCCAGTCAAATTCCCCGTAGATGCGGTCGCGGGTGATCCCCGGCTCATCGCCCACAATGGAGCGGCGGCTGCCGGTAAGCCGGTTGAAGAGCGTGGACTTGCCCACATTCGGCCGCCCGACGATGGCGACAAGTGGCAAAGCCGCCGCTCCGGGCTTGAAGGGCACAACCGATCTGCGATAAGTAGGCAAAACCAATTCTCCAATCGTTCCGCGCAACCTGCGGCCTTACCGGCGGACACTCTGATAGTGTTTCATCTCCAGACCCGCTTCACACCGTACCGGTCGAAGCATTCGTCTCCGCTGAGAACCGGGATGTTCAGATCGAGAGATTGGGCAATCAGAAGCCGATCGAAGGGATCCTTGTGGTGCAAGGGCAGCAGCCCGCTTTGAATCGCATGCTTGATGGACGTCTCAAGAACCTGAAAACCCGCCGCTGCTGTCAATCCTTCAAAATCCGCGAGAATTTCCTCGCTGTTCTTCAGTTTCCCCGTTCCGGATTTGATCGCGATCTCCCATGGAACGATCATCGAGAGGAGCAACTCTGCGCGGGGATCGGCGAGGATGTTCCTGGCGCGGCTGCTCAACTCTGCGGGCGAACGCATTGCCCATAGAAATACGTGCGTGTCGATAAGATATTTCACCGTTCTTCAGTGGGCTCTTCCGGTTGAGCAATCAGGGGTGCATCCGCCAGATCGTCGAGCCCCATCTCCCGCAGTTCCTGATCCGATAGGGGAGCGAAAGCATCCGGGGCCCAGCTTATGTTTGGAAACGCCCCCATCAGCCGGAAGGGAACCCTGGTGGCAGGCTCGGGCTGTTCGATGGAAGTGATCCGCGCCACCGGCTTTTTGCCTCGCATGACGATAACCTCTTTCCCTGCCTCCACTTCACGCAAGATGCGGGAGAAGTTCGTCTTGGCCTGATGGACCGTATACGGCATGATTAGAGTATGACTTAGTCCACTGGACTTAGTCAATTTCCTCTGGGCTCTGGACAGGCACCCCGCCCAGCCAACATTCCCATCACTAGAATGGAAGAGCGCGCCCAACCTCGCCGATGCCGTTTGCCGAAGCCCCATCCCGCGCCCTGCCCACCCTGCACGAGTTCTTCGCGCCCGGCGGCATCCTTGCCCGCTCGCCGCTGCCCTACGAGTACCGGCCCGGGCAACTGGAGATGGCCAAAGCCGTCGAGCGCGCCTTCTCCGAACGCCGCCACCTGATTGTGGAGGCCGGCACCGGCACCGGCAAGACGCTGGCCTACCTGCTGCCCGCCTTGCGCACCGGCCAGCGCGTCATCGTCTCCACCGGAACCAAGGCGCTCCAGGACCAGCTCTTCTTCCGCGACATTCCCTTTCTGGAGACCCTGCTTGGCGATCTGCGCGTCTGCTACATGAAGGGCCGCGCCAACTACCTGTGCCGCCACAAGCTGGTCACGCTCCAGAACCAGCCCATCCTCTCCGGCCTCGAAGAGATCAACGAGTACCGCGAGATCGCTGAGTGGGAGAAGCAGACCGAGACCGGCGACCGCGCCGAGCTGGCGACCCTGCCGGAAAGCAGCGCGCTCTGGCAGAAGCTGGACGCCCGCAGCGAAGCCTGCCTGGGCACCACCTGCCCCGATTACCGCCGTTGCTTCATCACCGAAATGCGCCGGCGCGCCCTCGAGTCCGACATCATCATCGTCAACCACCACCTCTTCTTTGCCGATGCCGCCGTGCGCCAGATGGCCGCCGCCGCGCCCGACGCGGGCATACTCCCGGAGGCAGGTCTGGTCATCTTCGACGAGGCCCACGAACTGGAAGGGGTCGCCTCGAATTACTTCGGCCTCTCCCTCAGCAATCTCCGCTTTGAAGAGCTGGCCCGCGATACCGAAACCTTGCTGCGCGGCAAGTCGGGTTCAATGAATGTGGCCGCGCTCACTCAGCAACTCCGCGATCGCGCCCGCATGCTCTTCGCAGCTCTCCCTGCCGGCGACGGACGTCAGCCCTTCAACGACCGCGAGGGATTCCTCGAGACCTCGGGCGACCTGTACCTCGGCGTCCGCGCCACGCTGCGCCAGATGGAAGCCGACCTGGACAGCCTGACCGAGGCGGAGGAGGCATTCGCGCTGAAGGGCCGCACCATGCGCCTCCGCAGCGATCTCGAGTTTCTGCTCGAATCCAACGCCAGCAACATGGTCTATTGGCTGGAGCGCCGCGGCGCGCCCGCGGCGTCGGATCGCAGACAGGGACGCGGTGCCAGCCGCACCACGTTTATCCAGGCCACCCCCATCGACGTCTCCGAGCTGTTGCGCGAGCGCGTCTTCGAGCAGATTCCCACCGTCGTGCTCACCTCCGCCACCCTCACCGTCCAGGGCGGCTTCGAACACCTGCGCCGGCGGCTGGGCCTGAGCGAGGCGCGCGAGCTGGTCGTGCCCTCGCACTATCGCTACGGCCAGCAGGCCCTGCTCTATCTCCCGCCAGAGATGCCCGACCCGCGCGACGGCGATTTTCCTGAGGCTGCCGCGCGCTGTATCCGCCGTGTGCTGGAGATCACGCAAGGCCGCGCCTTCTGCCTCTTCACCAGCTACGCGCAGATGCGCGATCTCTACGAGCGCCTGCTGCCGGTGCTCGACTACCCCATCCTGTTGCACGGCACCGCGCCGCGCAAGGCGCTGCTCGAGGAGTTCCGCAACACCCCCAACGCGGTCCTGTTCGGCACCTCCAGCTTCTGGCAGGGCGTGGACGTGCAGGGCGAGGCGCTGAGCTGCGTCATCATCGACCGCCTGCCCTTCGCCGTCCCCAGCGATCCCGTGGTGCAGGCGCGCATGAAGGCCATCGAAGAGAACGGCGGCAAGCCCTTCTTCGATTACCAGGTGCCGGAAGCGGTGCTCACGCTCAAGCAGGGCTTCGGCCGCCTGATCCGCTCGCTCGAAGATCGTGGCGTGCTGGTGCTGCTCGACCGCCGCATCCGCACCCAGCGCTATGGACAGACATTCCTGCAAAGCCTGCCCCCCTACCGCACGACCAACACCATCACCGACGTGGAAGAGTTTTTCAACTCTCCAAAGCCATAGCGAACAAGCGGAGCTTCGAATGGCTGATTCGATCCCCTCGCTGTCGCAGCTCGGCAACCAGCATCTCGACGCCCCCGCAAAAAGCAATTGACTCTCAATGCGCGGCTCGTAAACTGAATAGACTGAACGCCAGCTTGCACCGGCAGTCACCCAAACTCAGAGGGGGCACAATGTTCTTCCTGCAGAGGAATCCCCGGCTTGGTCTGAAGGCAGCCATGCCTTCCCTTGCCTTGGCGGTCGCAACCTTTGGTTCCGGGTGTGCAAGCGGTACGGGGGGAACGATTTCCAGGCCAACTACAAGCGTGGTCCTGCTCGCATCGAGCACCGCGAATAATCAGCTGACGGCATACGATGCCACTCTGCTATCGCTCACCTTGACCGAGAAATCGGGCGGCCAGGTAAGTGTTCTTGCCCAACCCGTAGGCGACGAATTCCTGCACCTGAACGGCCGCACAGAACCTTTGGTCACCCTCAACATTCCCCAGGGCGTGTATGTCTCCGCCTCCGCCTCCGGTGGCGCAATCGCGTTCTGCTCCGGACAGGTGCCTGGAAACGACTTCACCGCCATTATCGGCGGGTCGGCAACCGTCAAGGTCAACCTGCCCCAGCCGATCACGATCACCGGCGGCGCCATGACCCTTGTCCTGGACCTGCAGGCAACGCCTTCCACCCCTTTCAGCGGCGGCTGCCCGGAGTCCCTCACCTTTGTTCCTATTTCCACGCCAACCTTCAACCTTCAGCCGGTCGATCCGAACGCGGCGGCTGCCGCTGGCGGGAATCTCGAATTCTCAGGACTCCAGGGATTGATCGCCTCCGTTGATCCGGGCGGAGCAAGCCTTACCCTGAATTCGATCTCCGGTTACAGCACCAATGCCCCTGCCTGGCACGCCGCTCTGAGCAGCAGCACGGTCTTTCAGGGGGTGGCAGGCGCCTCGCAGCTTGCCTCAGGCCTGCCGGTGGATTTCGACATGGCCCTCCAACCCGACGGATCCTTGGTCGTCACGCGCATCGAGGTGCTCAGTACCAACACCACGAATTTGACGCTCATGGATGGCCTGCCAATCGAAGTGACGCCCTCCATCACCACGACGCGCATTATTGGGACTTCCTGGGAAGGTTACCTGAGCGAGCCGGCAGGCGGACCGGGCCCTGTCATCTACAGCAGTGCCAAGTTTCAGGTTTCAGGCCAGCTCGGAAACCTGGCGGCGCTTCCCTTCACACCCAGCTTCACTGCTGCCAACTTTGTTCCCGGACAAAACCTGGCATTGACAACCCAGGCTACTGCCTTGACGGGAGGCCCCGCCTATATCCCCATAGCCACCGTCACGCTCATTCCCCAGACCATTGACGGGAAGGTCACCTCCGTCTCCAGCCAGGGAAACTTCACAACCTATACGATCCAATTGCCCGCCTATAGCGTCTTCCCGCAATTCGCGGTACAGCCCATGCAGAATTCGCTTCTTACGGACCCCAGCACCATGGTCGTTTACGCGGATGCCAGCACCCGGATGTTGAACACGGGGACGATCGCGGCCGGCAGCGCCTTCCGTTTCTACGGCCTGGTCTTCAATGACAACGGTGTGCTGCGTATGGATTGCGCGCAGGTGAATGACGGCGTAGCCGAGTAAAGAAGATGCGCCAAAGCTCAGCCTCGCGGTGGCCTTTGCCTGGCCGCCTTCGATTCGCGTGCGCGGCCCGGCTAAAATATCTAGAGTGAAGAAGTCGACCCCCAAACATTCCTCAGTTGGGCGCAGCGGCGCGCGCAAGACCTCGGCGCAGAGCAGCGGTGCCTACGCGCCTCTCCAGCGCAAGTCCCCTCGCGCCGGCAGCACGTCTGCCGCCAACGCCCGCCTCTTCGCTTCGCCGCAGGCACGCGCCATCAAGGAAGAGATCTGCGCCGTCGGGCGCAAGCTCTGGCTGCGCCAACTCGTCGACGGCAATGGCGGCAACATCTCCTACCGCATCGGCCCCAATGAGGTGATCTGCACGCCCACCATGGTGAGCAAGTACGACCTCACGCCCGCCGACATGTGCATGGTCGACCTCGACGGCAATCAGATCGCCGGCAAGCGCATGGCCACCAGCGAGATCCTGCTGCACTTGGAGATCTACAAGAACGTCCCCGAGGCCAAGTCCGTGGTGCACTGCCATCCGCCGCACGCCACCGCTTACGCCATCACCGCCCAGGTGCCGGCCAGCCTCCTCATTCCGGAGTACGACATCTTCGTCGGCAAGGTTGTCCTCGCGCCTTACGAGACGCCCGGCACCGTGGAGTTCGCCCAGACCGTGCTACCGCACGTCCGCCAGCACAACGTGATGCTGCTCAAAAACCACGGCGCCGTCTCCTGGGCCGACAGCGTGACTCTGGCCGAGTGGAACTGCGAGGTGCTGGAGACCTACTGCGCGATGCTGATCCTGGCCCGCCAGCTCGGCGCACCGCTCTCCTATATTCCCGCCCCCAAGGCGGCGGATCTGGTCGAGCTCAGAAAGCGGAAAGGCTTTCCGGATGTGAATGGGGGAGCGCCCGTTCCGGACCCGCCCGCCAGGAAAAAGGCCGCTCCGGCCATCCCTTCCGGCTTGAGCAGTGCCGATCTCGAAAAAATCGTGGAGCGCGTCACCCGCGAAGTGCTGCAACAGATGGGAGTCTCTACGCCGCCTCGCGCACAGTAACCCGGCGCAGCAGGCTCGGCTGCGATTTGTCACAATGGATTCCATGCGGCCCTCTGCCCAGGACGTTCTCCTCGTCGTTGACGTACAGAACGACTTCTGTCCCGGGGGTGCGCTGGCCATTGCTCACGGCGATGAGGTGATCGACCCGATTCACCGCATCGCCTCGCACTTCGAGCACATCGTCCTGACCCAGGATTGGCACCCGCCCAACCACACCTCCTTCGCCGCCAATCATCCCGGCAAGCAGCCCTACCAGTCCATCCAGCTCAGCTACGGCGAACAGACGCTCTGGCCGCCGCACTGCGTCCAGGGCACGCCCGGCGCGGAGTTCCATCCGGCCCTCCATCTGCCTCAGGCCGAGCTGATTCTGCGCAAGGGGTTTCATACCCGCATCGATTCCTACTCCGCCTTTTTCGAGAACGACCGCACCACCGCCACCGGCCTCGCCGGCTATCTTCGCGAGCGGGGGCTCAAGCGGGTCTTTCTGGCTGGTTTGGCCTACGACTACTGCGTCGCCTACTCGGCGCTCGATGCCCGGCGCCTCGGCATTCCGGTATTCGTGGTGCGCGACGCCTGCCGCGCCATCGACCTCCACGGCTCCGCCGCGCGCATGGAGGCGGAATTCGAAAAGGCCGGGGTTCGTGTCCTCGCAGCCGCGCAGGTTGTTGTGGGATGACAGCTTCTGCCCGCGTACAATCATCAGCAGGATCGGCTCCACCCATGTCGCGCAACTTCTACATTCTGGCCGGCTCTCTGCTCTTCTTCGCGGTCTTGGCCGGAGGCATGTCGCTCATCCCTTCCAGCTTTCAGCCCGGCCTGCCCGCCAACGCCTCGCTGTGGCGCACCATCGCCATCTTCCTCATGCTGTGCGGCCTGGTCTGCGCCTTCATCGGCGTCATGACCAACCTCTTCGAGCAGGTAGACCGCCGCCACGAGGAGGCCCGCATCAACGCCCGCCGCGACCGCCGCAGGGGCCGGCGCGACTAGCGCCCTCCCGGTCCGCCCCTTCCGGCGCAAAACCCCGCATCCCGCTAAAATATAGAAAGCGCGGGACGTCTCCGGCGCGGAATTGAGCTGACGATGTACGAAGTCACCGTGGAGTCGGACTTTTCTTCCGGCCACTATCTCCGCAACTATCGCGGCAAGTGCGAGAACCCGCACGGCCACAACTACAAGGTGCGTGTGACCCTCGCCGGCGCCCAGCTCGACGAAGCCGGCCTGCTCCTCGATTTCAAGCTGCTCAAGCAGGTCATGCGCCCCGTCATCGAGCGCATCGACCACCAGATGCTCAATGACCTGGAGCCCTTCACCACCATCAATCCCTCTGCTGAGAACCTGGCCAAGTTCTTCTA
>DAIDLI010000026.1 GCA_027449545.1 Acidobacteriaceae bacterium
GGTCACGTAGATGTCGCCGCGGCCCAGCGTATCCTCCACGGTCGTCACCTCAAAGCCTTCCATCGCCGCCTGCAGCGCATTGATCGGGTCAATCTCCGTCACAATGACGCGCGCGCCCATGCCGCGCAGCGAGTGCGCGCAACCCTTGCCCACGTCGCCGTAGCCGCAGATCACCGCCACCTTGCCCGCCACCATCACATCCGTCGCGCGCTTGATGCCGTCCGCCAGCGACTCGCGGCAGCCGTACAGGTTATCAAACTTCGATTTCGTCACCGAGTCATTCACGTTGATCGCCGGAACCAGCAGCTTGCCCTGCTCCATCATCTTGTAGAGCCGGTGCACACCCGTCGTCGTCTCCTCTGAGACGCCGCGCCATTCCTTCGCCACCTTATGCCAGTGCTGCGGGTCCTCGGCATGCACCTTATTCAGCAGGTCCTTGATCACCTGCTCTTCGTGGTTGCCGCTCGGCGTGTGGACCCAGCCGTCGCCTTCTTCCAGCTCATAGCCCTTGTGAATCAGCAGCGTCACGTCGCCGCCGTCATCCACAACCAGCTCAGGCCCCTTGCCACCTTTGTGCGTCAGCGCCTTGTAGGTGCAGTCCCAGTACTCTTCCAGCGTCTCGCCCTTCCACGCAAACACCGGCACGCCCGTCGCCGCAATCGCCGCCGCCGCGTGGTCCTGCGTCGAGAAGATGTTGCAGCTCGCCCACCGCACCTCCGCGCCCAGGCTCGTCAGCGTCTCAATCAGCACCGCCGTCTGGATCGTCATGTGCAGCGAGCCGGTCACGCGCACGCCCTTCAGCGGCTTCTCCGCCGCATACTTGTTGCGGATTGCCATCAGCCCCGGCATCTCCTGCTCGGCAATCGTGATCTCCTTGCGGCCCCAGTCGGCCAGCGACATGTCCGCAACCTTGTAATCCGTTCCCGTAACTTCCAGCGTGCCTGTTGCCATTGCAATCTCCTCACATCGACAAATCGTGATATGTTGATATTAACCAGAAGCCGCCCATGCCGTCAATCGTCAAAACACTCCGTGTCCTCGCCGACCCCAACCGGCTCCGCATCCTGCTCCTCCTGCGGGCCGAGGAGCTCACCGTCGCCGAGTTGCAGGAAATCCTCGCCATGGGCCAGAGCACCATCTCCACCCACCTCGCCCAGCTCCGCCAGGCGGGCCTCGTGGAAGACCGCCGCACCGGCAAGAACAGCCTCTATCGCCTCGCCGCCAGCCCCGACGACGCGCCGGACCATCCGATCCTCGCCCAGATCCTTGCCCACGCCCAAAAGCAGACCGCCGAGTTCGCCGCCGACCAGGCCGCCATGCGTCGCGTCCTCAAAAAGCGCCAGGACAAGATGCGCACCTTCTTTGACTCCGTCGCCGGCCGTCTCGGTGCCGACTACGTCCCCGGAAAATCCTGGAAGAGCCTTGCCGAAGCGCTCCTGCGCCTCCTGCCGCCCATGGTCATCGCCGACCTCGGCGCGGGCGAAGGCGCCTTTGCCCTGCTCCTCGCGCAACGCGCCAAAAAAGTCATCGCCGTCGACAGCTCAGAAAAGATGATCGACGTCGGCCGCGGTCACGCGCAGCGCATCGGAATTAAGAACATCGACTTCCGCATCGGCGACATGGAAGAGCTGCCCATCCGCACCAGCTCCGTTGACTGCGTCTTCTTCTCGCAGTCGCTTCACCACGCGCTCCATCCCCAGCGCGCGCTCGAAGAAGCCGCGCGTATTCTGCGCCCCGGCGGTCGCATCGTCGTTCTCGACCTCGTGCAGCATCGTTTTGAAGAGGCCCGCGCCCTCTACGCCGACGAGTGGCTCGGCTTCAGCGAAGCCGACCTCGAAGCCATGCTCACCCAAGCCGGCTTCCGCGAAGCATCCGCCTCTATCGTCGACAAGGACTCCGCCGCCCCGCAGTTCCAAACCCTGCTCGCGACTGCCAGCAAGCACGGCTAGCGCGGACTCAGCTTCGTTCGGCTGCGAGCAGCTCCCGCTTCCGCTCCACGCCCCAGCGATACCCCGTCAGCGCGCCGCCCGCGCCCACCACCCGATGGCACGGCACCACCACTGCCACGCGATTCGTTGCGCACGCCCGCGCCACCGCCCGCGTCGACCGCGGCATCCCCATCTCCCGCGCCAGCTCGCTGTAGCTCCGCGTCTCTCCCCGCGGAATCGCCCGCAGCGCCTGCCACACACGCAGTTGAAACACGGTTCCGCGCAGATCGAGCGCCGGGCCGAGGCTCTGCTCCCGCGTCAGGTCCGTTCCCTCGCGCACGCTTGCCAGCGCCGCATCGACCATCGCGCGCAGCCCGCCATCGCGCTTCAGCGTCGCCTCCGGAAACTCATCCCGCAAGCTCGCCTCTGCTTCACTCCCAGAACCCGCCAGCGCCAGCCAGCACAGCCCGCGCCCGGTCGCGCCCACTACCATCCACCCAAACGGTGTCCGCGCGGTCGTAAATCCGATCCTCTCCCCGCGTCCGCCTTTTGCAAACCGCGCCGGCGTCATCCCCAGCGCCGCGCCCTCATGCGCCCGGCTCGCCGACCAATACCCGGCCTCGTAGATCGCCTCCGTCACGCTCGCCCCCTGCTTCAGCGCCTTGCGCAGCCCGTCCGCACGCAGTGCCCGCTGATACGCAATCGGACTCACACCCATCGCTTGCTTGAACATCCTCTGCACCGTAAACGGACTCAGCCCCGCCACGCGCGCCAGCTCTGCGAGTGAAACTCTGCGCTCCACGTTCCGCTCAATGTGCGCCCTCACCTTCGCCATCGCATCGGTCGGCTTCAGTAACGGCTTGCAGCGCTTGCAGGCCCTGAAACCCGCCGCCTGTGCCTCAGCCGTTGTGCGGAAAATCCGCACATTCCGCTGAAGCGGCGCGCGGCTCTTGCATCCCGGCCTGCAGAAAACGCCCGTCGTCGTCACGCCGTAGAAGAACTCCGCCGTCGCATCGCGCCGCACGATCTGCTGCCACGCCCGCTCCCAATCCATCGCCGTTCTCTTCCCGCCCATCATCGCCACTGCAACACTCGCACTCATGCATCCATCGTCGCTCAGGCACGCCCGCCCCGCACTCCGATTCTTGCGCGCAATTCCCTCACGAGCCCATACGCTCTCGCAAGAGCTTCTCCGCCCGCGCCAGATCCTCTTCCGTATCCACGCCAATCGTGTCCGCCGGAGCCGCTGCCACATACAGCGTCATCCCGTTCTCCAGCAGCCGCAGTTGCTCCAGCTTCTCCAGCTTTTCCAGCGGCGAGGGCGTCAGCGCCGCAAACCGCTCCAGCGCCGCCCGCCGGTACGCATAAATCCCCAGATGCTTGCGATACCCCGCAAACCCCGTCCCGTCGCGGTCAAACGGAATCGTCGCCCGCGAGAAGTACAGCGCCCGCCCATCCAGCGCCGTCACCACCTTCACCGCATTCGGATTCCCAATCTCCTCCGCCGGGCACGGCACCGCCAGCGTCGCCACATCCACCTCGGGCCGCTCCATCAGCGCGAGCAGTGGCCTGAAAAACTCCCCGGTCAGCGTCGGCTCATCGCCCTGGATGTTTACATACACATCCGCCTCCAGCCGCGACGCCACCTCGCGCACCCTGTCCGACCCGCTCGCGCACCCCTCCGACGTCATCTCCACCGGAATCCCCCGCGCCCGGCACACCGCCGCCACTTCTTCCGCATCCGTCGCCACCACCACCGCGTCCATCTGCCCGCTCTGCTGCGCCGCGCGCCACACCCACTCCACCATCGGCCGCCCCGCAATCTCCCGCAGCACCTTCCGGCTCAGCCGCGTCGACTGGAGCCGCGCCGGTATCACGCCCACTACCCGCATCCTGCTCATGCACGCGAGTCTACCGCACGCCACCCGCACCTTTCTTCGTCCTCGTTGAACGGATATAGGAGAGAATGTAATCGCTGTGCGCACAGCTCGTCACACTGCAGGAATCGAACCTGTCCATGAATCGTTTTCTTCACTTCGTACCGTCCACGCTCCTGAGTCTGCTTCTTCTGCCCGGCTCTGCTGCCCCCTCTGCAGCACAATCATCCACAGCCTTAAGCAACACCACAGAACCCGACTCAATCGATGGCATCCTGCGATTCGACGTCGTTGTCTCGGACAAATCCGGTGCTCCCGTTTCCGGCCTCCAGCCGGAAGACTTTACCCTCCTCGACAACGGTCGCCAACAGTCTCTCGTCTCTTTTCACGCCTACAACGCCACCGAGATGCCGGATCCGCCTTCCGAAATCATCCTCGTCCTCGATGCGCTGAACCTCTCGCCGCAGCAGATCGCCGCCGCCGACCGCGACGTCGAGCAGTTTCTTCAGACCGCAGGCCACCTCGCGCACCCAACTTCGGTCTAC
>DAIDLI010000027.1 GCA_027449545.1 Acidobacteriaceae bacterium
GGCATCCTGAACGCCTTCCAGCAGATCGCCACCCAGAAGACCTCGGGTATCGGCGCGGTCGCCGGTGGTATTTCGGAAGCCCTGGTGACCACCGCTTTCGGTCTGCTCGTGGCCATCCCCGCCGTGATGGCGTTCAACTACTTCACCGGCCGCGTCGAGGCGTTTGATGTCGAGATGGACAACTCCTCGAGCGAGCTGATCGACTACTTCATCAAGCAGAGCCACAAGCGCTAAGCTGAGCGGCTTTGGGCGAGAATCTCGTGCGGGACGGAAGACTGACCCTCTTCCGCCCCGCGCGCTGAACCTCAGCGCCCTTCCCTAGGAAAGCCGGACCCGGGGTCCGGGAATATCTCTGAAGTACGGAGCCCCACAATGGCGGTTGCAGTTCGCGACGAAGGCAAGAAGGTAAACTCCAACATCAACGTCACGCCCATGGTGGACGTGATGCTGGTGCTGCTGATCATCTTCATGGTTATCACCCCCATGCTCCAGAACAAGGTCCAGATCGACATGGCCAAGGTGGACAACGCCGTCGCTATGCCGGATGCGGATAAGGACGACGCCATTGTCGTGGCCGTCACCCGCGATGGCAGCGTGTTCCTGGGGCAGAACAAGGTGGATCCCAGCCAGCTCGGCAGCCTGGTGCAGACAAAGCTGGCCGACAAAACCGACAAAACCATCTTCTTTCGTGCCGATGCGCGCGCTCAGTATCGCGCCGTCGAGGACGCCATCGACGATGTGCGCACCGCGGGCGTGGATGAAGTCGGTCTGCTGGTCCAGAAGAAGAGCGGCGATCTCGCCGGCGGCGAGTAGTCTCTCCGCAAGCTTTAATCGATTTCGAGCCAACGAGGAGTTTACGTCATGGCAATGACAACAGGCGGCGGCGGCGGCAACATGGCCGACATCAATGTCACGCCGATGATCGACATTCTGCTGGTGCTGTTGATCATCTTCATGGTCATCGTGCCGGTCACCCCCAAGGGCCTGGATGCCCTGGTGCCCCAGCCCCCCAAGAATCCCCAGAAACAGCAGCAGCCGAACGACCGCACCATCGTGGTCCAGGTCCTGTATCGCCCCGGCGCAGCCCCGGCCTACAAGATCAACGACACCGACGTGGCGCATTCGGAGCTGCTGGCCAAGCTGACCCAGATCTATGCCAACCGCGCGGAGCGCGTGATGTTCGTGAAGGGCGACGACAACGTCAACTTCGAGTACATCGCGGACGTGATCGACATCGGGAAGGCGGCTAACGTGGATCACATCGGCCTGATGACGCCGAAGATCCAGGCCGGTCAGTAACTGGGGCGCGAGCGGACGCGGTCCGCTCCCCAGCGCTCCTCCGGAGCTGCCTCGGGGCGGTAGGGTTGCAGGACAGACGGGGCGGAAGAGCGGAACGCCGCCCTTCGGAACGACCCTCCGGAATCATCACCCGGAGCCAGGTTAAATATAATCGCTGCTGTTCTGGTTCCGGCTCCCTGCCCGCAGCCAGTTCGAAAAGATTCCAGGCGCGGCGGCGGCAACGCCGGCCTGAAGGAGAAGAGACTGAGATGAACGGACCCGCACGTATTACGGCGCTCGCGGTGACCTTGGCCGGCATGGTGCTTTCCATGAGCGGGTGCAATCAACTGCAAGCCCGCGATCAGTTGAACAAGGGCGTAGACGCCTACAAGAGCGCCCACTACGAAGAGGCGATCGGCCACTTCCAGAGGGCGACCCAGCTCGATCCGAATCTTCCCATGGCCAAGACCTACCTGGCCACGGCGCTCGCCCAGAACGTGGTCCCCGGCCTGGATACGCCGGAGAATCTCAAGACCGCCAATCAGGCCATCGGGATCTTCAAGGATGTTCTGGCCAAGGATCCCAGCGACATCAACAGCGTCAAGCAGATCGCCGGCATTTACTTCAGCATCAAGAACCTGGAAAAGGCCAAGGAATGGCAGAAGAAGGTTCTGGCGCTGAATCCGCATGATGCCGAGGCCGCGTATACGGTCGGTGTCATCGACTGGACCGAGGCGCACGAGAACACGCTCAAGGCGTTGCAGCCGGCCGGCCTCAACGACGACGGCGAAGGCAACGTCAAAGCTCCCAAGAAGATCATGGAGCCGCTGGCCGCGCAGAATGCTGCGCTCGTCCAGGAAGGCCTGGATTATCTCAACCAGGCGGTCCAGGATCGGCCTAACTACGACGACGCGATGGCTTACCTGAACCTGATCTATCGCCGCAAGGCCGATGTCGACTATGGCAAGCCGGCGCTGGTCAAGCAGGATCTGGCCATGGCGGAGAAGTGGCGCACCGATGCCATGGGAACCCGCAAGGCCAACGAGGCCAAGAAGAATGCGGCGTCCGAGACTGGCGGCATTGTGATGGATTCCAACGGCAAGATGAAGTAAACCCCCTTCCGCTCGAAGAGAAGGCCCCCGCCCCGCGCGGGGGCCTTTTCTTGCTGCGGGCGAGGCCGCGTTTGCCTGCAATAGCGGCCGGATGGCATCCTCAAAGCATGGGTAAATTCCGAATTTTCCTGGCCGCTGGCCTGCTGCTGGGCGGCGCTCTCTTCGCCTCCGCGCAGGACAAGGGCTATTGGCGGGCTGCCAGCTCCGCGGCCAACTCCATCACCGGCGATATCGCCATCGCTCCCACCCGGCTGACTATCAATTTCAGCAGCTTTCCCCTGGCCGAGATCCGCCGGCTCACCCCTGCCGAGGTCAGCGCGGTCTTCGCCGCCGATATCAATGCCGGCGCCAATGGCGACCTTTACCGGCTGAAGATTCCGGCCGAGAAGCGTTTCCTGCACCACAACACTCTGTGCGGCACCGACGAAACCGAGTGGATGGCCACCTACGTCAGCGGCCGCGAACTGCGCGTGGCGTTCTTCTCCGGCTCCACGACGCCGCAGATGACCATCGACGCCATGAACAACTCCAGCAGTCTGTGCGGAGTCTTCACTTACAGCCGCTGACGCAGGGGGGCCTCTGCCTCACCGCCCTGGCGCCGCCTTCTCGCGCAAACCAAACGCCCGGGAGCGATGCTCCCGGGCGCATGAAACAGCGAACAGCCTGGCGAACTACTGCACCGGCGAGCCCTGCTTGAGAATCTGCTCGGCATAGTAGTTGCGCACCTTGGCCTGGTCCTGCAGCATCTCGAAGTAGGCGGTCTGCAACAGCTGCTTTTCGCTCTCGTGCAGGAGCTGGTGGATGGCCTGCTGCACGCGCGGGTCGTTGAGCTGGCGCTGGCCGGCCGGTTCCCGCGCGATCAGCTTGAAGATCGCGTAGCCGCTGACCTTGTGATTCGGCGAGGCGTTGTCGTAGATGGGCAGCACCGGGGTGATCTGGTCGGGCTTGAGCTGGCTGACCGCGTTGTAGATCTCCGGGTTGGTCTTGAGCTGCGACTCGGGAATGAAGCCCATGTCGCCGCCGTTGGAGGCGGTGTTGGCATCCTCGGAGAAGTTCATGGCCAGAGCGCCGAAATCCTCGCCGCTCTCCAGGCGGTTGTGCAGCGTCTGGATCTTCTTGCTGGCATCGGCTGGGTTGGTGGCCTTGTTGTTTTGCAGGTTGCCGGTCTGCGGCGCGGGCGCGGTGGTCACCACGATCTCCGCCAGGTGATACTGCGGCTCCACGAAGTTGAACTCGGATTTGTGCTGGTTGTAGTAGGCCGCGATCTGCGCGTCGGTGATGTTGATGCGCGATTCGATCTCCTTGTTCAGCAGCTTCTGGGTGGTGAGCGAGCGGCGCAGGTCGCGCTTGAAGTCGTCCAGCGTCAGATTGCGCTGCTTGAGCTGCGCGTAGAACTCGTCCTGGGTGTAGGGCGCCTTGATCTCCGTCAGCTTGGCGTTGACGTCTTCATCGGTGGCCGCCAGGTTCTCCTTGGCTGCGCGCTGCTGCAGGATCTCGTCCTGGATCATCTGGTGCAGCAGTTGCAGGCGGCGGATATTCTCCTCCACCGGCGACGGCTGTTGCGCATTCTCGCCCAGGCTCGCCTTGTAGTAGCGATCCAGGTCCGAGCGCAGAATCTCCTTCCCGTTGACCGTGGCCACCACATCCGCGGAGGGAGAATGGTGACAACCGGCCATGCCCGCCAGCGCCGCTCCGCAGATCAGGAAGAAAACAGCAGAACGACAACGACCCCAAATTCCCGAATCCACCTGCAAATCACTTCTCCTCTGAGGCCCTTACCTCTCCGCTCCGTGCATCCGGCCACCTCTTGCGAACGGCTCGCCTGCCGGCCCGGGGAGTGGAATCCAAACACATTCCTGGCCCCAAACTACAAACACTGAAATCCTGTTTTGCCAGCCTAGTCCTCCAGCATAAACCCGCAGGCCGGCCCCATTCATCCGCCTCCCGGCTTACTTGGCGACGGTTGGCTTGGCTGCGGGTGCGGCTGGCTTGGGCGTCTGCGGCTCCGGCGGGGGCTGTTCGCCCGCATCGCGGATGGCCCGGTCGATCACCGTCCAAAGCTGCTCGCGGGGGACTGCGCCGTTGATGCGCTCGCCATTCACAAACAGCGCCGGCGTGCCGTCGATCTGGAGAGCATCGGCCTCCTTGCGCTCGGCCAGGATCTTGGTCTCATCCTGCTTGGCGATGCAGGCCATCAGCTTGTTGCTGTCCAGCTTGGCCAGCGTGCCTTCCTGCTCGGCGATCCGATCCAGCGACGCGTAGCTCTTCTGCAGGTTCCGGTCCGGTCCGCTGATCTCATCCCCGTGTGCGTGCAGATAGTCCACATAGGTCCAGTAGACGCTCGGGTTCTGCTCGGCCAGGCAGTTGGCGTCCACCGCCGCGTGCATCGCCCAGGGGTGGATCTCCGAGAGCGGATCGTCCTTGTAGATGTAGCGCACCTGGTCCTTATAGTGCTCCAGCGTGCCCGGGAAAAGGTCCGCGTTCATGCGCGCGCAGAAGGGGCACTCCAGGTCGTCGAACACGATCACCGTGACCTTGGCGTCAGGATTCCCGCGGATGGGCCGTCCCGCAATCGCAATCGTGTCGGCCGGGCTCGTGGCCACATCCATGGTGTCCATATGCACCAGCTTGGTGTTGTCGTCGGAGACCAGGAAATTGACGACCTGCTTCTGGTTTCCCTTGGAGATCGTGACCGGCAGGCTCTGATAACCAGCGAACTTGCTCGGCGTCCGCTGGCCCAGGGTCACATCCACGTCGGGTGGCAGATCGTAGCGGGCGCGAACCTTCACTTCAATACGGCGATTGGCGTCGGAACTTGGATTGGTGGCGGTCTGCGCTTTACAGCCAATGGTCAGGCCGAGCAGCAGCATTCCTGCCAGTACGTGCAGCTTTTGCAAAGTGATTTCCTCTCAGGAAAGAATACCCCAGCGGGCGGCGGCGCACGCCTTCGCAGGCTGGAATTTCCTGGTCATGGGATGGACGCTCACGCCCCGGAAAGGCAATCCCTGTCAGGGCCGGCCCGACAGGTTTTAATAGGCGGGCGGCAGGGTGGGATCGTGGAAGATCGACGTGGAGCGCCGCACGTCGCCCACCGAGCCGAAGTTGGCCAGCGTAAAGCTATACAGCCACTGGGTTTCGTCGCGGCTGGCCGTACCCACGGACCCGAGCTGGAAGCGCCGGTAGCCCATGGTCAGCCCGCAGCAGTCCCAGTTGTAGACTGCCTGGACGCCGGCGTACTGGATGATGTGTTCGGCCGCGTCGTAGCCGCCGTTCACGGCCAGATTGAAGCCGGCGGCGTTCTGTTTGCCGTATTCCAGAAACGGGGCCACGATCTGGCTCTTCAGGGTCCGCGAACCGCGCGCGTTTTGCGGCAGTTCGTCGAAGGCGTTGAGAAGCGAATGCGTCACGCCCACCGTGGTGCGGCCGAAGCTGTAGCCGGCGTACTCGTTATCGGCGTCGATTTTGCCCCGCCGCAGATCGTAATCCATATCCCACTCGATGCGCAGGTTGTCCACGGCCTGAAGGCGCATGCGCGAAACGATGGGCGAAAGATTGCGCGGTTCGGTGAGGAAGTCGGTTCCGGTCAGGTCCAGGGTGGTGGCAAAGACGTTGCGGCGGTGCGGAATCAGCGCGCCGCCAAAGCGCGGATCGAAGAAGTACTTCTGCGCCACCTGCCAGCTTGCCCATTCGCGCTGCGGGGGCGGGCAGCTCCTGGCAGTCGGCCCCGATCCCACCTTCGCGGCCTGCTGCGTCGTGCAGGGCTGCGGTTCCGTCCGGCGCAGGAAGAAGCGCTGCGTCAGCGAGTAGGCCAGCTCGTTGGTGTCGGTCACGATGTCGGTCGTATCGAACAACAGCACGTTGCGAGCCGTGGCTCCCACTCCGTCCACCAGGTTGTAGCCGAACTCCGGCTCGATGGTGTGGCGCAGCTCGCGGTGCGCGAAGCCCAGATGGTAGTCCCGCTCCAGCACCGGCGGGCGGATGTCCAGGTGCGCCTCGGCATCGATGCGGTGCACGGGATCATGACTGACCGTGGGCACGAAGTTGTTCGCGCCGGTCAGATCGGGATTCTGGCTGATGGTATACGAGGTGGAGCGGAAGCCGCCCTCCGCCGTAACGCTCCAACCGTCCGAGAAGATCGGCAGCAGCAGGTGCGGGTAGATATCCAGCCGTCCCACGTTGCGCGCGTGAAAGTTCGGTTCCGAGCGGCTCAGATAATTGAGCGATGAGGCCAGGCCCCAGTCCAACGGACCTGCTCCGATGCGCCGGTCGAGCACGTCGTAACGCACGCTGGGCAGGTGCAGAAGGCGGATCTCGTCTCCGTTGGCCGCGCTGGCGAAGTTCTGGTAGCGCTGGAACGACACCGAAGGCACGAATCCATTGCGCGCGTGGACGAAGGCCACATTGCTGCTGACCTCGGAGCTGGTGGCCTGGGAGTAGTTTTCGTTGAACACCAGCCGGTACACGTAGCTGGAGAGATATTCCGCCGTGCCCGCGATCCGGGTATAGGGGGAAATGTCCTTGCTGCCCTGGACGCTGACGTCGATGCCGCCCTGGTTGATGCGCTTCGTGGTCCCGGGCTGGGTCACCCCTCGATCGAAGAGCGCACTCCAGTGCGCCATCACGTTGTCGAGGCCCGGGCCCTTGTAGCGGAAATCGCCGTTAGGCGCCCATCCGCGCTTGCTGAAGTACTCCGTCCCCAGCACCATGTCCATGCTGCGGTTGAGAGCCCAGTACACCTGCTCGCCAAAGATGTAGCCGCGAATCGAGTCGGTGCCGACCACCGGAATCAGCAATCCGCTTTGCCGCCCCGTTGCTGTCACCGAGTGCTTCAGGTAAGGCAGATAGAAGACCGGCACGCCCAGCAGCTTGAATACGGAGTTCTTCGTGGACGCCTCTTTCTGGTCCAGCGCGATCGAGTGCGCGATGATCTGCCAGTCGGGATGCGGCAGCCGGCAGTTGGTGAAGGTGCCGTCCACCAGCCGGTAGTTGCCTTCGCCGGTCTCGATCAGGACGCGCGCTGTGAACAGCAGGGGATTGGGCGTGGAGTAGACGATCCGGTGCCCCATGGTGCGCACGCCCTGCGAGCCGCTCACGTTGTAGAGCCGCGCGGTGTGGGTGGCCAGCCGCATTTCGCCGTGCGAGGCATGCACCACCAGATCGCTGGGTCCGCCGGTCAGCTCCAGGTGTCCGTCCGCTTCCGTCTCGGTAGTGGCGCGGTTGTAGGTTACCTTGTCGGCGCGCAGGACGTAACCGCGGTAGTGAAACACCACGTCGCCTTCGAGCGTGACCACATCTCCGGCCCATTGCTGGCGTTGCGCCTGCCACTCCACCGGCGTACCGGTCGGCGGCTGCGGTTCCGGGCGCGCCACCGGCAGCATCTCCTGGCCGGGGTCGTCGGGAAGATTGGCTTGGGAGCTGTCGAGAGTTTCGCCACCGGCGCCGAAGCGGGCCTCCACCACATGCTGAGACGGAGGGATCGCGTTGGTTACTGCTTGTCCGTCAGCCAGCGGATGACAGAGCGCCAACAGCGTGATAAACACTAAAGTACGAGGACGCATCCGAGCCAAGTCCGGTGTAGGCTCAGCATAGCAAAGCCGGCTCACTCGAAACCGTTCCCGCCGCTCTGGCAACGCAAAAAGCCGATGCATCGCCCGCCGGATCGCTTCGATCGCGCTGATCCGCCATGCTCGTGCTTTCCTCCGCGGCCTTCCTTTCCTGAACAAATCACTCCGCGTGCTCCTGCTGCACAACAGGAACGTGCGGACGCAGCGGCAGACGATCTGCCATGCAGGAAGGGAATCACGCTGTGAGCACATCCGCCGTTCAGGTCAACGCGCCGTCCTGGAAAGAGGAAGTGAACCGCCGCCTCGCTGAGCACAAGGGCCGCAAGCCCGGCTCGTCCGGCCAGGCGCAGCCCCAGTCCTCCGCACACGCGAGCGCCAGCCGCCGCGCGCAGGAGGCGGCTGCACGGGTCGCCGCGCGCTATGCCAAGGCGCCCAGCTATAGCGAGGCTCTGGCTGCCGAGGCTGTAGCCGCCCTGCGCGCCGCCGAGGCCGCTTCGCAGGCCGCCCTGGAGGCGCATGCCGCCGTCCAGTCGGTGCTCGCCGGCATTGAGGCCGCCGCGGCCATCGAGCCGCCGCCCATGCCCCAGCTTGTGGAAGCTCCGCCCATGCATGCGCGCCTTGAGGCGGCCGCCGAGCTTCCGTTCCTCGAGCCTGAGCTTGCGGCCTCCGCGGAGGTTGAAGAAGCCCCTGAGGCCGTGGTCTTCGTCGAGCCTGCCGAGCCGGTCTCCATCCGTTGGGACCGCGAGCTGCCGGCGCGCTCCATCGAGCCCGCCCAACTGCACGAGACCCGCGGCAACGATCCCTTCCAGGAGCAGTGGTGGAAGCTGGCCAATGAGGAGTTTCTAGCCTCCGGGGCCGGTGCTGTCGAAATCGCCGAGCCGGAAGAGGTGGAGCCGGCTCAGCCCATCCAGGGCAATGTGATCGAGTTTCCGCGCGAGCTGGTAGCCGCCCGCAAGGCACGCCCGCGGCTGGCCGAGAGCGCTGCCGCCGAGCCTGAAGCGGGAACGCAGTTGAGCATCTTCGAGATCGATCCCGCCATTCTGCCCGTGGGGCCGGCTGTCGATGCGGCAGCCAATGCCGCCGCTGCCGACGCATGGACTGCCCCCCGCTGGTCGGGCATCGAGCTGGATGCTCAGCCGCTGGAGGACGAGTTTCTGGCGCAGCCTGACCCCGTCCAGCAAGGCTTTGAGCTGGAGCCCGCCACCGCCGGCTGGCGGCTGCTGGCCATCGGCATGGACACCGCGCTCATCCTCAGCGCGGTGCTCGCAGCGGGAATTCTGGCGCTCCACAATGCGCCGGCGATGCCCCGCGTGCGCAGCGCTGAGATGATGGCTGCCGCGGCCATGGTGCTCTTCTCCGCGATGTACCAGGCGCTCTTCTTCGCCATCGGCAGAGCCACGCCGGGCATGCGCTATGCGCATCTGCACCTATGCACGCTGGAAGGCAATCTGCCTACCCGCGCGCAACGCAGCGGCCGCCTGCTGGCCATGCTGCTTTCGGTGCTTCCCGCCGGCCTCGGCCTCGCTTGGGCCATCTTCGACGAGAACCACCTGAGCTGGCACGACCGCCTCTCCGGCACCTACCTCCGCCGCGGCTGAGGCCAAACCTGCAAAGGGAAACCGAGTGCCCCAGGTCTCACTTGGAGACCTGGGAGACCACCACTCCAACTCCCGGTGTGCTACCGCGCCAGTGCGCGAATCGCCGAGACGCCCGCCCCGATCAGCGCAGTCTCGTCATCAGGCGGCAGGATCTCCAGCGAATAGCTTTGCAGCGGGCTCATGCGCACCATGGTCTCTAATTGGTTGCGCAGCAGCGGCAGGTCCAGAAACTTGACGTTGTGTCCGGTGAAGTAGAAGCGCCCCGGCCCGGCCAGGTGAATGAACGAGGCCGTGGCCGCCGCCAGCGCGCGGTGCCACAGGTCCACGAACTCGTGGCAGCGTGCATCGCCCTTCCTGGCGTTGGCGAAGATCTCCTCGGGCTCCATGTCCAGGAAGCGCAGGCGCATGGCGCGCGAGCCCATGATGCCTTCCAGATGTCCCACGCCGCCGCAGCCGCAGTAGCGCTCCTTGGGGTCCAGGGTCACGGTGATATGCCCGCCCTCCCACACGCCTTCCACGTAGGGCCAGCGGCCGTAGCCGATGCCGTTGCCCAGCGTCCATACGCGCGTGAGCTTGTTGAGCTGGCCGCGGGTGGCGGCTACTCCGGCGGCAATGGCGTCGGCATCGTTGCCCACATGCACGGGAGCCGTAATATTGCGCCCGGCCAGCGCCTCGGCCAGCGTTTCCGCCAGGCGGGCGCCTTTGAGCTGAGGCAGATTGGGCGACTCCTCCACCACCCCGTGGCGCACAATCCCCGGCACGGCCACGCCGATGGCATCGGCCCCGCCCTGGACTTCTGCGGCAAGCGTCTGGATCTGCCCGGCCAGGATCTCCACCAGCGCGTCGGCGGGCATGGCTGCCAGTTCCGTATGCGTTTCCGGATCGACGGGATAGCGCAGCGGTGTGGCCGCCAGGCGCTGATCCTCCAGCCTGCCGGCCGTGATGTGTTCGGTAACGACGACGCCGATCGCGGTTGTCATGCACGCCCTCCGGGACAAGTGGGAGAAAAATCAGCCGGCAGTGGTCATCCGGCCTGGTAGCGGTGCAGCCGGCCGAGGCCGTTGAAGGCTGCCACCTTGTAGCACTCCGCCAGCGTGGGATAGTTGAAGACCGTGTCGATGAAGTAGTCGATCGTACCGTTCAGCGCCATCACCGCCTGGCCGATGTGCACCAGTTCCGCGGCGCCCTCGCCGATGATGTGTACGCCCAGAATCTTGCGCGTGTCGCGATGGAAGATCAGCTTGAGGCGTCCCGTGGTATCGCCGCGAATCTGGCCGCGCGCCACCTCGCGGTAGTAGGCCATGCCCACCTCGTAGGGCACGTCCTCGTCGGTGAGCTGCTCCTCGGTCTTGCCGATGAAGCTGATCTCTGGAATCGTGTAGATGCCGTACGGATAGAAGCTGGGATTAGTGGTGGCGGCGCCGTCGGCAAAGGCCCGCGCCGCCGCGATGCGGCCCTGCTCCATCGACACCGACGCCAGGGAAGGGAAGCCCACCACATCGCCGACCGCGTAGATGTGGTCCACCTTGGTCTTGTAGTGCTCGTCCACGGCGATGCGGCCGCGGCTGTCGGCCTCCAGGCCCACGGCGGCCAGGTTCAGGTCGTCTACGTTGCCCTGGCGGCCCACCGCGTAGAGCAGGGCATCGCCGCTGACGCGTTTTCTGCTCTCCAGGTTCGCCACCACCGTGCCCATGGCCGGATTTTCGAGGGCCGGATTCTTGTCCGACGGATGTGGCGGCATCTCCTCGACGCTCTCCACTTCCTCACCCAGGCGCAGCGTCACGCGCATGTCGCGGAGGTGATAGCTCAGGGTTTCGATGATCTCCTGATCGGCAAAGTCGAGCAGCCGGTGGCGCTTCTCGATCAGCGTGACGCGCACGCCCAGCACCGCGAACATGCAGGCATATTCGACGCCGATCACGCCGCCGCCGACCACGATGAGCGAGTGGGGCAGCGCCTCCAGCCCCAGGATCTGGTCGCTGTTGATGATCGTGCGCCCATTGATGGGAACCTTGGGCGAGGAGGCCGGCTT
Source organism: Acidobacteriaceae bacterium (assembly GCA_027449545.1). Lineage (GTDB taxonomy): Bacteria > Acidobacteriota > Terriglobia > Terriglobales > Acidobacteriaceae > Telmatobacter. Next base: position 11,585 of record DAIDLI010000027.1, read on the forward strand.
GGTGCCCACGGCGATGACGATGCGCTCGGCCTCCAGGTTGATCTCCGCCTGCGGGCCCTCCACGCGCACCTGGTTGGGTCCGGTGAACTGCGCGGTGCCGTGCACGGTGTCGATGCCGTTGCGCGAGAGCTGCGCCTCGGTCACGTCGATCTCGGTCTTGATCACCGATTGCACGCGGAAGGCCAGGTCCGCCATGGTGATTTTTTCCTTCACCCGGTAGTTCATGCCGTAGATCTGGCGGTAGTTGTAGCCGGAGAGGTGGAGCACGGCTTCACGCATGGTCTTGGAGGGGATGGTGCCGGTGTTGATGCAGACTCCGCCGACCACGCTGCGCGACTCCACTACGACCACGCGCTTGTTCAACTTGGCCGCGGCCACGGCGGCACGCTGCCCCGCTGGCCCGGAGCCGATGACGATCAGGTCATACTTGACGGCGCTCATGAGCGGTTCTATGTCTCCTGGAATCCCGCTTGATTGGGCCAGTTCGGACGCGGAGCGCATTCCGACCACGCGCATCAGCCGCCGCCCGCCGGCGTGAGGAAAAGGAGGTAATTCGGACTGCCGCGGCGCACACTGCGCCTACCCGGAGGCTACCACACGGCGCATCCGCGATTTAGACGCGCGTACTCCCACGCAGGTTGGCGTGGCCGGCGCGCATTTGGGATGGATCTTCGGCGCCCGCGTCCGCCGACTTTCCGTGCGATCCTCGGCGCTGCCGACCGTCCAAAGCTGCCAAACGCTTGATTCGTAAGATCACCTGTGGCAAAGTGCCGGTATGGACAAGGCTGCCGTCCTCGAAATGCTGCGACGCCATGAGCCCGAGTTGAGGGCTTCTGGTATCTTGCACCTGCGCGTGTTTGGCTCAGTAGCGCGCGGGAATGCTTCTCCCCATTCCGACATTGATCTGATGGCCGACCTGGACCGCTCCCGGCATCTCACCTTACTCAATCTTGTCGGACTTGAAAATCGCCTCGCCGATCTGCTCGGCACAAAGGTAGACCTCTCTCCTGCGGATGCGATGAAAGAGGCCGTGCGCGCACGGGCCACCCGCGAGGCCGTTGTTGCCTTTTAACGACCCCGAGTCATGCCTCCGCGACATTCGCGACAGTATCCGCCTCATTGAAGAGTTCGTCACTGGGCTGGACTTTGAACGGTACCGCCGGGATCTCAAGACCCAAGCCGCGGTCGAACGCAAATTTCTGGTGATCAGCGAGGCCGCGGTCCGGCTGGGGGACGACGCGGAGCGGCTCTGTGCAGGCGTTCCGTGGTCCGAAATTCGCGGCATCGGGAACTGGCTCCGGCACGCATACGACCGTGTCGATCCGGAGATCGTGTGGGACACGATTCGAATCGACCTGCCGCCACTCGCCGCGGCCATTGACCGGGCATTGGCGCACGAAGATTGAAGAAGCAGCGTCCTCCGCCCCCAATTGACGCCCACCCCTCCCGGTCGTAGGCTCAAGATATGGACTTCAAGGTCAGCGAGTTGGAACGGGAGCCGGTCGAATTCGACCAGCAGGTCCCGCCCGGGGCGATCGACTACGGCGAAGAGGCCGAACAGGAAGGCCCTCTCGCCGCCAGCGGCCGCGCCGAGGTGATTCACGAGCACCGCGGCCCCAAGGAGATCGTGCCCGATATCCGCCTCAAGGGCCAGTTTGCCGGGCGATTCCGGGTCCCCTGCGCCCGCTGCGTCGAGCCGGTCGAGGTGCCCCTTTCCGGCGAATACGACCTCATCTTCCGCCCCCTGGGCGTCGATGCCGGGGCCGCCGAGCGCTCGATAACAGCGCCGGAGACCGAAATCGGTTATTATCAAAAAGACAGTCTTGCACTTGAAGATGTGCTGCGTGAGCAGGTGCTGCTCTCCCTGCCGGTCAGAACCCTGTGTAAGCCTGATTGCAAAGGACTTTGCCCGCGCTGTGGCGTGAATCGGAACACCCAGGCCTGCTCCTGCGAAGAGGGTCCAAGCGACCCCCGCTGGGAAGCCTTGGCCGGTCTGCGCAGCCGGATGAAGGGCTAAAGAACAGCTCTTAGCGATCAGCTTTCAGCTATCAGCTTCATCACCGGGAGCCGGACAGAGCGTTCCCCCCGATGCAGAAGCTGATAGCTGACGGCTGAAAGCTGATAGCTCAAAAGAGGAATTTCTGTCATGCCGAATCCGAAAAGGCGCCACTCGACGCGCCGTACCGCCAACCGCCGCGCCCACGACTTTCTGACCGCGGCCGGCATCTCCGAATGCCCCAACTGCCACGAGAAGAAGCGCCCCCACCAGGCCTGCCCCAAGTGCAAGGAATACAAGGGCCGCACCTACGGCGAACCGCAGGACGAGAAGTAAGCTTTACCGGGAGCCCAGCGCATGCTGACCGACATCGTGCTCGATGCTGTAGGTAGCGACAAGGCTCCCGAACCGGAGATCAAGGGCGCCATCCTGGCCTGCCGTACTCTGCCCGTTCGGGTCCACCTTGTGGGTCCGGAGGCGGAGCTCCGCGATCTTCTCGACGAGCACCTCGAAAACGAAGATCTTCCCATCGTCGTCCACAACGCCACCGAGCGCATCGCCATGGACGAGAAGGCGGCGCACGCGGTTCGCGCCAAACGGGACAGCTCGATGCGCGTGGGTCTCAAACTGGTCCGCGAGGGCCAGTGCGCCGGCTTTGTCACCGCCGGCAACACCGGTGCCGCCATGGCGACTGCCAAGATGGTGCTGGGCGCGCTCCCCGGCGTCGACCGGCCTGCCCTGGCGACCCCCATGCCCACCTCCAAGGGCAATCCCTGCGTGCTGCTCGATGTGGGCGCCAATGTGGACTGCAAGGCCCACAATCTGGCCCAGTTCGCCGTCATGGGCGAGATGTACGCGCGCAGTGTGCTCAAGATTCACCGGCCCCGCGTCGGCCTGCTCTCCATCGGCGAAGAAGAAACCAAGGGCAACGAGCTTACCCGCGACGCTTTTCCGCTGCTCAAGGCCCTGCCCATTCATTTCATCGGCAACGTGGAGGGGCGCGACATCTTCAACGGCAACGCCGACGTGATCGTCTGCGACGGCTTTGTGGGCAACGTGGCGCTCAAGACCAGCGAAGGCGTAGGCCGCTTTGTGCGCGATGCGCTGCGCGAATCGCTCACCCGCACCGTCACCGCCCAGGTGGGCGCGCTGCTCTCGCGCAGGGCGTTCAACGACTTCCGCCGCCGCCTCGACTACACCGAGTACGGAGGCGCGCCGCTGCTCGGCGTGCGTGGCATCTGCATCATCGGCCACGGCTCCTCCAACGACGTTGCCATCTACAACGGCATCCGCGTCGCCTACGAGTTCGCCAAGGCCGGCACCAACGCCCGCATCGAGCACGAGTTCGCCAGCCACGCCCGGCATGCCGCGGCGCACAGCGGCAGTCCGGACGCAGTGGTGCAGTAGCGCCCGCGCCGATCGCCATGCCCTTCCCTTCATCTGTGAATTCGAACCTGCTCAGGCTGGACGTGCTCGCGTGCCCGGCCTGCCGCGGAGACTTGCAGCCGGAGGCCGATCGGCTCTGCTGTGCCGCCTGCGGCCGCCGCTATCCCGTCATCGACGGCATTCCCGTGCTGATCGCCGAGCGCGCCGAGGCTCCGTCGCACTCGTAGCCTGCGATCCGGTAGCGCCGGTCTCCAGACCGGCTGGATCGTGGGCCTCCCGGCCCACGCCCTCACCAGCCTTCCCGTGCCCCAGAAACAGGTGTCCCGGGCTCCTGTCTGCAGAAACCCGGGACACCACCACTCAAACCACCCGCACTGCCGCGCGGGAACTAGTGCCCCTGTCCGTGGCCGTCGTCGTGGCGCAGGTGGAAGTCGAACGTCGTCACCCCTGGACCCGCAGGTGTGATGTTGGAGTTATCCAAGCCCACATTGGCGTACTGGCTGCTCGTCTGCTTTGTTACGTCCAGATGCACATCCGCCAGGTAGAGCCCCAGCGGGTAGCTGGCGTTGTAGCCCTGGAACTGCGAGTACGCGCCCGATTGCGAGTTGGTGGCCATCACGTGAGCCACAACGATGTCGTGATACCACGGAATTCCCGCGTGGCCCGAGCAGGTGCCGTAGGCGGTGTTGAAGATGAGCAGGTGCTTGATGCCTACCAGCCGCGTGTTGCGGTAGGTCACTTGCTTGACTTCGCCGCCGCAGGTTTCGTCGGACTTGATGCGGATCCCGTTGTTATCGGTCGCCACATTGCCCCACTCATCGGTGCCGAACATCTGGTTGTTCTCCCACAGCACATTGCTCACGCCGTACATGGTCTGGCTGCCGATCGACATGCCGTGCGTGCCGTAGAAGCGGTTGTTGCGCACCGTGATGTTCGAGGCCGGGCCGGAGTTGGTCTTCACGGCCACGCCGTCATCGCCATCCTCAATGAAGGAGTTGAACACCGTGGCGTCGGTCACGCTGTCCAGGTCGATGCCATCCGTGTTTTTGGTATTGGCCGGTGTCTTCACGCGCAGCCGCCATACCGTTACCCCGGTCCCGTCTTCAATGTAGAGGTGCATCTTGGCGGCGTGGGTCAGCGTAACGTTGAAGACCGTGAAGTTCTCCAGATGCTTGGCGTTGATCAGGCGCGGCTTGTCGGAGAGCAGGTCGCCGCGGCCGTCGATGGTGCCCGGCCCCATGATGGCCGCATTGGCGCCGGAGACGCTGATGAACTGCTTGCTCCCGTAGTTGTTGCCGAACAGCGTCACGCCCCAGCCCACCACCAGCGCCTCACCTTTCATCGTCAGCGCGCCTGCGTAGAAGGCGTTGCTGGTGAAGGTGGGCGCCAGCAGCACGGCCTGGCCGGTGTTGGCGCAGTTATCGAGCGCGGCCTGCAAGCGGGCGGTGTCGTCGGTAGCCGGCGGCGTAGCGCGATCGGCCGCGCTGAACTGCGCGCGCAGCACCGTGCAGATCTGCGGATAATGCGGCGGCCTCACGTGGCGTGAATCTCCGGTTGCCAGCGTTTGAGCGATGAGGGTGGAAGCGCACAGGACGGTCAATGCCGCCCCGAACAGCCGGGGGAGATGAACCTTTTGCATCGCGAATCCTCCAAACAGCCCGCCTGAATTGGCGTGACCTTTTCAGTGGTCTGACCTCACGCGCGAGAGGCTACTCAACCGAAAGGAGGATTGTCAAGGGAAGAGTGGAGAAATCTGTGAATTTCTCCACCCCGAGTTTCTGCGCGCGGGGTTACGAAGGTCAGACCTCGCACAGCGCCGCACGCCTGCGGAATCCGGGAACAGAATGGATTGGGCTCCGCCCGGCTTACGCCTCGTTCATCTGTGGCACAGCAGCTTCGCTGGCTGCCTTTCCCCTGGGCGGGGAAACCACGATGGGCAGAACAGACGATAGGAGCATGAGGACCGCGATCGCATGCAGGCCGCGCGTATAGGATCCGCTCGCGCCCAGCATCTTCACGATCAGTTGCGGGCCAAAGTAGCTGGCAAATCCCCACGCCGTCAGCATCAGTCCGTAGATGGGGCCCACGTTTCTGGAACCGAAGTAATCCGCCGCAAAGGCCGGCATGGTGCCGAAGCCGCCGCCGTAGCACATCAGGATCACAAACGACACCACCGTGATGACCGCAACCGAGGCCAGCGAGGGCAGCAGCCAGAAGAGCCCGAACTGCATGAGGTACATCACCAGGAAGGTCCAGCGGCGGGTGATGCCGTCCGACACCCAGGCCCAGAAGATGCGCCCGACGGCGTTGCCGATGCTGACGATCCCTACCATGCCGGCGGCCACAATCGCGCTGGCGGTGGTCAGCTTTTCAAAGAGGGGCGCCTCCTGCGAGATCAGCGAGATGCCGGCGCAGGTATTCAGAAACAGCAGAAACCAGAGCGCCCACCACTGCCAGGTGCCCAGCGCGGATCCAAGGGTGTAGTCCACCTTGGCGCGCTGCGCGGTTTGCGTTGCGCTGGGGTGCCATCCGGAGGGCGTCCAGCCTGCCGGCGGGTTGACCATGAAGAACGACGCCGACACCACCACCACCATGAACGCCACACCCAGATAGGCAAAGGTCTGAAGTACACCCACGTGCTGAATCAGATACTGCGCGGCCGGAGCGGTGACCAGAGCGCCCGCGCCGAAACCACCGACGGCAATCCCCGTGATCAATCCACGGCGGTCCGGAAACCACTTCACCAGAACCGCGATGGGGACGATGTACCCAAACCCCAGACCGATGCCGCCGATTACGCCGTAGCTGATGTAGAGCCACCACAGCTTGTGGGCCGAGAAGCTCGCCAAGATCAGGCCCAGGCCATAGAGTACCCCGCCAGTAAGCGCGACCACGCGCGGCCCCTTCTTGTTCAGCCACAGGCCGCCGGCAAAACAGGCTACGCTCAGCGAGAAGATGCAGATCGTGAAGGTCAGCGTGACCTGCGCGATCGACCAGCCAAACTGCCGGGTGAGGGGGTTGCGAAACACGCTCCACGCATAGACGGCTCCCAGCACAATCTGCATCAGGAAACCGGCCAGGGCAACGATCCAGCGATTGGTCTTGTGCATTGATCTATCCTCCGGAGAACTTGCTTGCGGCAATGGTCGATATCAATAAGGTCGCCGGGCATGGCGCGCGGCGCGCTGCGTGGTTCGGATGGAGTTCCTTTTTCTTTCCGGGGCCCGGATGCCTGAGATGGAGATTGCTGTGCGGCAGGGAACGAGCGGCCGGCCGCATCGAGTGTATTCATTCAAAATAGGAAGCTATGCAACCGTGCCGACCAGGAAGAGACCTGGGTATTCGGGCTTCAGCACGTTCTCGGGCATGGTAGCCCCCAGGCTTCACGCTCGTAAAGTCCGCCGCCTGTTTTTTAACAATCGGAGCTTTGGGATGTCTCTGGATTCAGAGTGTCGGCTTGACTAAGAACGACAGCGGTATTCTCACCGCGTGCAGCGCACGACCACCTTAGTCCCGGCGGGCACCATGGCTCCGGCCGCCGGCATCTGCTCGCGGGCGGTGCCATTGCCACTGATCGCCACGTCCAGGCCGGCCGCCGCGGCGCGCACAATCACGTCCCGTACGGGCAGACCGGTCAGGTCCGGAACCTTCAGCAGCTTGGACTGAACCACCACGGTGCTCTGCGTGGGCTGGGGAGCAGGCGAGGGAACGGGCTTTGCCTGGGCGGCAGGGGCGGAAGCCGGGCGGTTCGCTTCAGAGTGGGCGGCCTGCGCAGACTCGCTTGCCGCAGCCGCCGGGCGCGCCTCGGTGGTCTCGTTCTGCCGCAGGGGATCGTCGCTGGGCAGCGCGTTGGCGGCATCGTACAGCGCCTGGATATCGTCCTGGTTGTTGCCCTGCGCGCCGCCATCGTCTTCGGGGATGGCGACGAGGTTCTTCTTGGTGGCCTCGGATGCCGGGCGCAGCGGCGTGTCGTGAGGCATGCCGAGATACTCCAGCACCTCCTGCGCCACCTCGGCGAAGACCGGCGCGGCGACCTCGGAGCCATAGTACGCGCCCTTGGGCGAATCGATGATGACCGCCACCGCGATCGCGGGGTTATTCACCGGCGCGAAGCCCGCGAACGAGCCGATGTGCAGCTCCTTGCTGTAGCGGTGCGTCACCGGATCGATCTTCTGCGCGGTTCCGGTTTTGCCCGCCGAGGAGTAGCCGTCCAGTTGCGCGTTCTTGCCGGTGCCGCTGAGAACCACGCCCTCCATCATCTCCCGCATCTGCGCCGCGGCCAGGGTGGAGATCACGCGATGCGATCCAGGCGGCAGCGGATTGGGCAGCTCTTCATCCGGCCGGAAGGGCTCAGGCGCCGGCGCCGCGGCCGACTTCTGATCGGTCTTCTGCATCGGGTCCGAGCCGGGCATCAGGATGTGCGGTGGCAGGTAGACGCCGCCGTTGGCGATCGTCGAAACCATCGTGACCAGTTGCAGCGGCGTGACCGCCTCCTCCTGGCCCATGGCCACATAGCCGATCGAAGCCGGCTGCCAGTACTTGACTGGCCGCAGCAGGCCGCGCGTCTCGCCGGGCAGCGCGATCCCGGTGCGCTGGCCGAAGCCGAAGGCGCGGATATAGTTATAGAGCTTGTTCGGCCCCAGCATCAGCGCCACCTTGATGACGCCGACGTCGCTGGAGCGCGCCAGCGCCGTGGCTGCCGTCACTGTGCCGATGCCGCGGTCGCTCTGGTCGTCATGGATCACGCGCCCGTAGAGATTGATCTGCCCGCCCTGGCAGTCGATCAGCGTGTCGGGCGTAATTGCGTGCTCCTGGAGCGCGGCCGCGTAGGTGACCAGCTGGAAGGTTGAGCCCGGCTCGTAGACATCGCTCACCGCGCGGTCGATGAGCAGATCGGGCTGGGTGTGGCGAAAGTCATTGGGATTGAAAGTCGGCCGAACCGCCAGCGCCAAAATCTGGCCGGTGTGCACGTCCTGCACCACCACCGTGCCGTGCGCGGCGTGGGACTTCTCCATCTCGCGGTCCAGCGCCTGCTCGGCCATGAACTGGATGTTTTCGTCGATGGTCAGAACCAGGTTGCGCCCCGGCTGCGGATCGCGCTCCGTGGAGCCCAGCACCCGCCGCCGCGCATCCATGGCCGTGTACATGCGCCCTGCCACGCCGTGCAGTTGCGCGTTGAATTTCTCTTCCAGACCGCCCAGGCCGTTGTCGTCCAGGCCCACATAGCCCAGCATCTGCGCGGCCAGTTGGTTGTCGGGATAGAAGCGCTTGAACTCCTTCTGGAAGTAGATACCCTTCATGTGCAGGGCGCGCACGCGCTGGGAGACATCGCTGCTGACGCGGCGCGCAATCCAGGCGAAGTTGCGGCCGTGCTCGAGCCGGTCTTCAATGGCCGCCGCGGTGGTGCGGTTGTCGTCAGGCTCGGTGTGGACGATGGCGGCCAGGGTCTCGGCGGCGGCCTTCTTGTCCTCGATCGCGGCGGGATCGGCGTAGATCGAATCCACCAGCACCGTCATGGCCAGCTCGTGCAGGTTGCGGTCGTAGAGAATGCCGCGCCGCGGCGCCACCTCAAAGGTGCGCATCTGCTGCCGCTGCGCCTTCTCCACGTATTCCTTGTGTTGCACGATTTGCAGCCAGAAGAGGCGGGTGGCAATGGCGCAGGCCCAGAGGAGGAAGAAGAGGCAGATGAGCCAGAAGCGCGGCCGCCGCAGGGGCACGGCGCGCGGAGTTTGGGCGCGGCTGCGAACAGCTCGAACGGGGGACTGCATGAAAACCTGCCAGCTCCTGGCCTGTAGCTGCTAGCTTCTAATGTCTAGGGCCTGTTCACACTACGCGGACGGCGGCGCCGGTAGCCGATTTTTCCGAGTTCAAGAAGGGAGGAGTGACGCATACCGGGTGTCTGCTAGCGACGACCGACACAGAAATCGGGAAAATCGGCCCCGGCCCTTCGGGTTGCGGGGAAAATTGTCTCATACGTCGTTGTCGTCCTCGCCTTGGAATCACCAAAGCCTTCGTCCTCCGCCTCGTCTGAGGCAATTTTCCCGCGCAACGCCATCCGTTCGGGTAGTGTGATCAGGTCCTAGCATCTGCTGCTATGGATTCTGCCTCTTCGAGCTGGTAGCCAGAAGCTAAAAGCTGCTCTTCGCCGGCGGCGTCACCTGCGCCAGCACCGGTCCATTGGCGTCGGGCTGCGCCGCGGGGTGAACCACCTGGCCGGGCTGCGGCGCGGCCAGGCCGAGCTGGCGGGCCATGCGGTCGATGCGCTCCGGCTGGTCCAGCTCCGCTTCCTTGAGGCGTAACTGGCGGTTCTGCTCCTGGAGCTGCTCCAGCACCACCTTCTCGCTCTCCACGCGATAGCTGCTCTCAATCGCGTAAAAGTGCTGCAGACCGTAGACCATGATCAGCGAGAAGAGAACCGTGACTGCCGCTCCGAAGACCCGCATCTGCTGGGCGCGCACCGGATCGGGTGCCTTCACCAGGCGGGTATTATCGAATCGCTTGGCAAAGTAGAACTCCGGCGTGCGCACCCGGCGTCGGCGCAGCGGCTGCTCGGCTATCAGCTCGGCATTGCGGTCGGCTGCCCGGGACACCAGGCTCCGCCCCGACTCGAAATAGGTTGTTGTGCACGCCGCCATGGGGTTCTCCTTCGTGGCTCGTGAATCACCGACCGCGATTCACGATTTGCTGTCTCTCTGCCGCTCTCAACTTTGCGCTGCGCGACCGGGGGTTGCGGTCCGTTTCTGCTTCGCCGGCGGTGACCGGCTTCTTCGTCAAAATCGTCCAGATGTCTTGCCTTGCGCCGTCCCGCAAACTGTCTTTCGCGATGCGATCTTCGAGAGAATGAAAACTGATGACTACGAGCCTTCCGGAGGGCTTAAGCAGCGTTGGCGCGGCCTCCAGCAAAGCCTTGATTTCGTCCAGCTCGCGATTGACGTAGATCCGGAGAGCCTGAAAGGTGCGGGTGGCCGGATGAATGGGCGCGTTTTTCATTGGCGGGACGGCCGATGCTACGATCCTGGCTAGTTGCCGGGTTGTGGCGATCGGCCGCCCGCGCACAATGGCTCTGGCGACTGTCCGCGACCTCCTTTCCTCACCGTATTCGTAAATAAGGTCCGCCAGCTCGCGCTCGCTCGCCTCATTCACCACCTGTTCGGCGGTCGGCCCGGAGCGCGTGTCCATGCGCATATCCAGCGGCCCATCCGCCTGAAAACTGAATCCCCTGCGTGCTTCGTCGAACTGCAGGCTGCTGACCCCAAAGTCGGCCAGGATGCCATCCGCCGATCCCGGCTTCACGTGCCGGGGAAGGGAACTGAAGGCTTCGCCGATCAGCTCCAGTTGCGGCGCCTCGCTGCCCAGCTCCTCGCGGACTCTTTCCAGCCGCGCCCTGGCCAGCTCCATGGCTTCCGGATCCCGGTCGAATCCGATCAGCTTTCCCGCGGGGCCGAGCCGCCGCAGAATCGCCTCGGAGTGACCCCCCAGACCCAGCGTGCAGTCCACATACGTCCCGTCGGGTCGCACGCGGAGATACTCAATCGCTTCCTCTAAAAGAACCGGCACATGGCGTGCGTTCGGCATGTGCTCCCCCTGGGGGGACATCAAACTCTGCGGCTCAGAATCGCCGCCACTGCCTTGCGGTCGTCGGCCGTCATCGCGTTGGCCGGCAAGGCGTCCTCAAACTGTGCCAGGTTGTGGACTTCCAGATAGGTGATCTTGCCCATCACCGCGACCTCGGCATCGAGCTTGGCCGAGCTGCGCAGAATCTGCGGCAGCACCACCCGGGCCTGGTTGTCCATCTCCACCTGCTGACCGTAATAGCTGGTCAGGTTCAGATACTTCTGCACCGAGTCATCCATATTGCTGGACTCGGCCAGTTGAGCTTCGCGCTTCTCCCACTCGGGCAAGGGCCAGATCTCGGCGCTCTTTCCATCCGTGCTGGTGACGTAAAACTGCGTCACATGCTGCGCATCCAGCAACTGCTTGAAGGCGGACGGCACCTTCAGCCGTCCTTTTTCATCGACCTTCGCCGGATGGTTACCCCTGAACATCGGAAAGCCTCTTGGTGCGCCGCCGGTGGGTGGCCTGTAAGGTTCCCCGGCCGGAATTGCCCCTGAAACTGCGCTGTGGAAGGTAAACTGGCACTGGATCGAGCTGAACAGCTCCCAATTGCTCCACCAGACTCCAAATTACTCCACCGCTCGATAGTAACCTATTCCGAATTGCCCACCAAGGAGAAAAAAGGGCCTAAATGCCTATCTGGGCGGGCTCCTGTGGAAAAAATGCCCTCTTGTGGTGGGTGGTTGGATGGGCACAATATCTTGTGTTGATCGTCTGGGTTCCCCCGGCTGGACAGGGAAAGGCTTGTTTTCTCCCGAAAAGAGCTCAGGCCGAGCGGCGCCGGTGATGCCGCTGCCTGCGCCGCTCGTTCACCAGCTTCAACAGGTACAGGAAGACCAATATATTGATGGCGAGCAGCGCGGCCCGGAAGGGCGTGTGCAGCCGGAAGACCTCGAAGAGCTCCCAGGGCAGGAAGGAGGCGGTGAGGGCAAGCGTCAGAACCTCGCCCCAGGTCTTTTCAAGGTAAAGGCCGATGCCCTCCACCAGGCTGACTCCGGCATAGCAGAGCGCCGCCATGCCGATGCGCCGGAGGATGGGGTCGTTGATGAGCGAGGCCTTGACCAGGAGATAGTGGACCACCCGCGCTTCCGGGTTAAACCGCAGCCAGTCCGCCAGGTCGGCAAAGAGATCGCCGATGTCCTTGTGGAGCAGGCGAAGCGCCCCTACTCCAATCGCCACAAAAAGCAGCGCTTGAAGCAGCTTGTAAACCGCAATCAGAACCAGCCATTTGTCATGACTGCGGGAATGCCGGGCGTCGTTCATTCGGATGTTAAGGCCACCAGTTCTCTTTCTAGTGTATCGATGTTGCCCCGGGGCTCCGGCTAGGCGGACTCCCGCCTTGCTGGAGCATCCCCGTTTCGGAAATCGAAGGCCTTCCGCCGCTCTCAGCTTTTCCCCGGTTGCGCGGTTTCTGTGGCCCGGGTTTGCGCTATTCTATGGACCGCAAACACGCTGATCACCGGGGAAGCGCCGCCGCACGGGCGGCAGGCAGGATTCACGGATGCGGCCCGGCGCCGCCGCACCATCGGGCGCCGAGGAGATGTGTCATGGGACTGCTGATCAAAGGCGGTGAACTCGTCACCGCCGATTCCCAGACCTTTGCGGATGTGCTGGTGGAGGGCGATACGATTCGCCAGATCGGGCCTGATCTTTCCGCCCCTCCCGGGACCGAGTTCATCGACGCAACCGGCAAGCTGATCTTTCCCGGCTTCATCGATCCCCACGTGCATATCTACCGGCCTTTCATGTCGACCTTCACGAAGGACACGCACGTGACGGCCAGCAAGGCTGCGCTGGTGGGCGGCACCACCACCTTCCTGGAGATGATCTGCCCGAGCCGCAATCAGAGCGCGCTGACCGGCTACAACACCTGGAAGGAGAAGGCTGATGGAAACAGCGCCTGCGACTACGCGTTCCACATGGCCGTAACGCAATACGACGCTAAAACCGAAGAGCAACTGCGCGCGATCGTCGCCGACGGCACCACCTCCTTCAAGGTCTTTCTCGCCGGGGAGGACTGCCCCGGGATTACGGAGGGCGATCTCTATCAGGTCCTCCGTTTGGCGGCGGATCTGGGTGTGGTGACGGCCGCTCATTGCGAGAACGCCGAGCTGGTGGCGCGGCTGCAGCAGTCGCTGACCGCGGCCGGACGGACCGATCCGGAATGGCACGAGTGCAGCCGCCCGGAGATTGCTGAGGCGGAAGGGACGGGACGGTTCGCTGCATTCCTCGAGGTCACGGGCGCCACCGGATACGTGGCGCATGTCTCCTGCGCACCCGCGCTACATGCGGTGGCGGAGGCCAAGCGGCGCGGAGTGAAGATCTATGCCGAAGCGATTGTACCGCACCTGCTGCTCAACAAGTCCTATGCCGAACGCGCCGGACTGGAGGGAATGAAATACGTCACATCGCCGCCCCTGCGCCACGAACGCAATCAGGCGGCGGTATGGGCGGCGCTGCAGGCGGGAATCATCGATACGGTGGCCACCGGCCATGCTTCGTTCGACACCCGGCAGAAGGCTCTGGGCATGCGGGGATTCACGCAGATTCCCTGTGGACTGGGCGGCATCGAGGATCGCGTCAATTTGATGTACACCTATGGCGTGAACCGCGGCCGCCTCGATCTGCGCCGCTTTGTGGACGCGCTCAGCACGACGCCTGCAAAGCTCTTCGGCCTTTATCCGCGCAAGGGCGCGCTGGAGGCGGGATCGGACGCGGATATCGTCGTCTACGATCCCACCTATCGCGGCGCCATTGCCGCCGCGCGCCAGTACACCAACAGCGACTACAACTGCTTTGAAGGCTTCGCGATCGAAGGCCGGCCGGCGGTTGTCCTGGTGCGTGGCAAAGTGCAGGCGCGCGAGGGCCGGTTCGTGGGCGAACAGGGACGCGGAAAGCTGCTGCGCCGCACGCCCCTGCATGAGGACGCGCAGGAGCCGGTCTTTGCCGCCTGAGGCGGCCGGTTTTCCACCCGCCTGGAGTGCCCAGGGCGATCGGATGAACGAGGGGTAGCCGCTTTGATACGGCATCCTGTTAGATACTCGTTTTAGCGCAGGCGAACGGTTCTTCTGCTTCCAGGAGGGAGATAGGGAAGCAGATGGCGGTTTGCGGCTCACCGATATTTTTGTCTCGATTGAGGATCCACGGCAGGAAGCCAAGATGCGGCATGATCTGGTAGAGTTGCTGGTCGTGGCAGCGAGCGCGGTGCTGGTAGGTGGGGAAACTTTGGTTGAGATCGAACTATAGACCAATGAGAAGCTGAACTGGCTGGGCAAGTATCTGCGATGGGAGCATGTCATTCTGGCGCACCAAACCTTCGGGCGCATTTTCGGGCAGATTGATCCGGATCAGTCCGGGGCCGCTTTCCGGGGCTGGTGTTGAGCATATTGCCAACGCTTGGGCGGCGAGGCGGTGGCCATTGACTCGCCGGCGTTCGGGCGGCGTGGATGCCACGGCGTTGCACCTGTTGTCTGTATGTGCCGCTGTGACCGGCCTGGTGCTGGGCCAGCGGGCTACGCGAGAAGAATCCAACGAGATGACAGCCATTCGTGCTCGCTTTTGCATGAGAACTTCAGAGTCAGGACTCTAGAACATGGCTACCCAGAATGATTTAGCAAAATATGCAGGTGTATCTGCCGGCACCGTCTCCAACGTGGTCAGCGGGTCGACTCGGGTAAGCGAGAAAACACGCCGTAAGGTTGAAGAAGCCATTCAGGCTCTCAACTATCAACCCAATCTGATTGCCCGCAGCCTGAAAACCCAGCGAACCCACACGCTGGGACTCGTGGTTCCCGATATTACCATTCCCTTCTTTCCACGCCTGATCCGGGCAGTTGAAGCTGCTTGCCGGGAACGCGGCTACTTTCTGGTGGTGCTCGATTCCCAGGAGAACCACGAACTCGAATTGGACATGCTGGCCCTCCTCAGACAACGGGTCGATGGGATTCTGCTGGCCACCAGCGGCGATGGAGACTGGACCGAGGCCGTCAGCAGCCAGATTCTCTCCGGGCCGCCCATTGTCTGTGTGGATCGCGTGCCGGGCAAGCTGAATGTAGATTCCGTGTGTGTGGACGATCGACGCGCCGCCGAGATGAGTGTTTCCCACCTGCTGTCCATGGGCCACCGGGAAATCGCCATCGTCACCGGCCCGCTCACATTGAAGAACGAGCAGGAGCGGCTGCGCGGATACCAGCACGCTCTCCAGATGGCCGGGATACGGCCCAAGAATTCCCTGGTCTGGAATGCAGGCTTTCAAGAGAATGAGGTTGAAGCGATATGCCAGCGGAATCTGCTTCGCTCCCAAAGGCCGTCCGCTCTGCTTGCCACGAACGGCGTTACCGGATTGGGCGCCTTGAAAAGCATTTACGCGATCGGTCTATCGGTGCCAAACGATATCGCATTTGTTACCTTTGACGAAATTGCCCCCGACACTGTTTTCAAGCCCCAGATCACGTCGGTCATTCAGCCGACGCATGAAATCGGATTCCGCGCCGTCGAACTACTACTGCAACGGATTCTCAAAAAGGAACAAGACCTTCCCCGTTCCAGGATTCGTCTTGATGCCACCCTGGTGGTTCGTGAATCTTCGCGGAGATACGGGATTTCCGATTAGCCGGAATTGCACTTCCCAATTGCAGCCGGTCTCGGATGGGCAATGTCATCTATTGCATCTTCAGCAGCGAAGAGAGAAGGCGCGTGCCTCTGAGCTCCGCAAGAGCATGCCCCTCAACGGACCCTATGGAGGCTACTGGCTACCGGCCGCCTTCCCCACCGGCAGCGTGAACAGCAGCCGGCTTCCCTTGCCCAGCTCGCTCTCCGCCCACATCCGGCCGCCGTGCTGTTCCACGATGCTGCGGCACAGCGCCAGACCCAGTCCGGTCCCGCCCAACGCCCGCGAATCGGAGGCGTCCCCCTGCTGGAAGCGCTCGAAGATGCGCTCCAGCTTCTCCGGTGCGATGCCCCGCCCCTGATCCTCCACCGTGAAGCACACCTCGGCCCCGCCTGAAGCACCGATGGCCGGCTGCGCGCTCAGCCGGATCGTCGTCTCGGGCGGCGAGAACTTGATGGCGTTCGTCACCAGCTCTGTCAGCACCTGGAGCACCCGCTCCTCGTCGGCAAAGACTACCGGCTTCTCCGGCGCTTCCACCCGGAAGCTGATCTTGGCCTGCGTCGCTGGCCCGTGCGCGATGTCCGCCGCGCGGCGCAGCATGTCGATGGCCTCCACCTTGGCCCGGTGCAGCGGCAGCCGTCCGTTCTTCACGCTGTCGAAATCGAGAATGTCGTTCACTAGCCGGATCAGCCGGTCGCAATTGCCGATGGCCACATCCACCATCTGCCGCTGCTTCTCCGGCCGCCGGTCCAGCGAGCCGGAGGCGATCAGCCCCAGCGAGGCGCGCAGCGACGAAAGCGGCGTGCGCAGCTCGTGGCTCACCGTCGAGATGAACTCGTCTTTCATCTTCTCCAGCCGCCGCCGCTCCGAGATGTCCTGGAAGGCCACCACCATGCCCGAAACCAGTCCGTCTTCGAGCAGCGGATTCGCGCTGTACTCCACCGGGATCGAAACTCCGTCGCGACGCCAGAACACCTCGTCGCGCATGCGGATCGCCTCCGACCGGCGCAGCGCCTGCAAAATCGGATTGGTGGTCCTGGAGTACGGGGTCCCATCGGGGTGGCTGTGGTGCAGCACCTGGTGCACATCGCATCCGGCGAGCTGCTCGGGCGTATAGCCCAGCATGCGCGCGCCGGCCTCGTTGATGAAGGTGAGCCGCCCCAGCAGGTCGATGCCGTAGATGCCGTCGCCCGCCGCCTGCAAAATCAGCTCCCGCTGCCGCGTGGCCAGGTGCAGCGCCTGCTCGGCTTCGTGCTGCTCGGTCACGTCCATGCCGTGGTTCAGCATGAAGGGCCGCTCGCCGGGCAACTGCGTACGGCGGCTGCGGATCGCGATGCGCCGGTAGACGCCGTCGCTGCGCCGCAGCGGAATCGCTCCCTGCCACTCTTCCCGCGTCTCCAGCGCGCGCAGGCAGTCGGCGAATGCGGCTGCGCCGGCCGCGTCGGAAAGCTCCATGACCGTCCGCCCCAAAAGCGCTTCCCGCGTGTAGCCCAGCGTCTCGGCCGTAAACGCGTTGAGCGAGCTCAGCCGGCCGTCGGTCGAGCAGGTGAAGACAAAGCCCAGGCTGTTCTCCACCACCTCGCGATAGCGCGCCTCGGTGGAGTGCAGCGCCATCTCCATCGCCCGCTTGTCGCTCACATCCTGGCCGCTGACGATCAGGTACTGAATCTCCTGGTTCGGCCCCTGAAGCGGCCGCAGCGTCCAGCTCACCCGCCGGGTCATGCCGTCGGCGGTGCGCCACGCCGTCTCATGAGGGCCGGAGACTTGCCCCAGGGCGGCATCGCGCAGCTTCGCGGACACCCAACTGCGATCTTCCGCTTCCAGCAGTTGCTCCACGAAGGGCTGCCCCACCGCGCCCTCCAGGCTGAGCCCGGTGAGCTGAGCGCAGGAGTAGTTCATGCGCACGATCCGTCCGGCCGTGTCCAGCACCGTCACTAGCGCCGGAATCGAGTCCAGCGTCGCCTCCACAAAGCAGCGCTCGATGGCCAGGGCGCGCTCCGTGCGCTGGCGGGCGCGCTGCGCCTGTTCCTGGCCCCGGATCCGGTTGTACAGCTCCAGCCGCGTCACCGCCTGCCGGCCCAGGATCTCCAGCAGTGTCAGATGCTCCTGCCGGAACTGCTGCGGGCGCACCGCCAGCACCGCCATGGTCCCCACGATCTGCTGCGCGCTGCTCAGCAGCGGAACCGCCGCATACGACAGGCAGGGGCTCGCGCCGGCCAGCGGAATCCCCTCGGGAGGAAAGCGCGCGTCCCGGCTCGCGTCCGCCACCAGCATCGGCGCGCCCGTCTCCAGCATCCACTGGCAGGCGGTCAAAGCCCGCGGCTGATCGGTCGCCTGAAAGTTGAAGCGCGACTTCAACCAGAGACGGTTGTAGTCCATCCAGCCCAGGTAGGCGTAATCGGCGCTGCACAGCACCGCCGCCAGCTCCGTGAGCTCGTCCAGCGCGGGATCCGGATTGCGGTCGAAGTAGCCAAGCTCCGGCCGCGTCAGGGCGTCCTGATTCTCCACGAGCTGCGACCTGAGGAATGCGCGCATCGATACACTGACCCGATTGTCAGTATCGGGTAAATCGCGCAGCTTGACCCTCACACGAAATGGGTAAAACCGGCGTCCTGTGCCTACAACCCGGGTACTGCAATCCAGAGTCACCGTGGGCCCCAGCCAAGGTTACTTAGGGCAGGCCCTTGGCGTCGCGCGCGCCTCATCCTCCGGACCAGCCGCGCATCCGCGCACGACTCCACTCCTACGGCGTCGCCGGCACCTTGCAGCAGTCCCCCGCCGCGGGGACATCGTCGGCCCCCGCATCCAGCACCACCTTCCACGTGCCATCCGCCTGCTTCCGCCACACCGTGATGTAGCGGCCGCCGGTCACAATCGGATTGCCGTTGGCGTCCTTGCTGTGGCCTTCATAGTGGCCCCAGGTGTACCCCATGTCGCCGGCGGGGCTCATCTTTGCGTCCGTCGGGGTCCAGGTAAGCTGGTAATCCCTGGGAGACCAAGTCGCCGACTGCGCGATGGCCACCTTCCCGATCAGCGGCTGCTTGCCGTTGCCCAGCGCCACGCCGTCGTCGGCAAACCATGAGGCGAAGCCCGCGCCGCCGCGCTCCGCCACGTCCTTGGCAAAGCTGGCCTCCAGCTTGAACAGCATCATCTTGCCCGGATCTACCGTGGAATCGGTCAGCGGATTGGGAACGTCCGCCTGCGTTCCCGGCTCCAGCAGTTGAGCGCGCATCCGCGCCGGCGTCACCGCCGCCCCCAGCGCCAGCGCCACGGCAAGAAACAACCTACCCTGTCCCTTCATCGCTCCACTCCCCGTCCACAACTGCAAAGGTTTCTGCGCCCATGCTACAGGACGCCGGGCCGCGAATTCCGCCCTTGGCCAGGCACCAAAACCGGAATGGAGCTATCATGCTGGCGGGAGAACGGCCATGTCGGAATATGTCTTTTTCTGCGAGGACTGCAACAAGGAGTTCACCCGGTCGCTGCACATGGCGGAGCGTGAGAAAG
>DAIDLI010000028.1 GCA_027449545.1 Acidobacteriaceae bacterium
GTCGGGGACCTTTGTGGCTGCCAGCGGCTACTGTGGCGTCCTATACCGAATTTCTTCCCCATCCAGCCGGTACTCGGCAGAGCAAAGGTCGCCGCCGCAGATCATCGTTTCACTACCGTACAACTGGCGCCGCGTGATCAGCCCCAGTGTGCCGCAGCGCGGACAGGACATCACCGCCACGTACGGGTTTTGATCCTGCCCCAGCTTCGTCTGGTTCTCCAGCACAAAGATCGTGCCCGGATCCATGCGTTCGGGAATCCATTCGTCCAGAAACTGTAGATCGGCGCTCATCCTGCCCTCCATCGCTCTTCAGGTCGGCAGAGCCCCTACCGCCGGCTCCGCTTTGGAACTACAGCAGGCTGCGTACGGCATCCCGAAGGTAGATGCCTCCGGATGCACCCAGTGTTGCCGCGGGTGTTTCCCAAGTCAACGGGAATCGCCCTGGGGGAGTATCGAAGAGGATAACTCGAACTCGCCTGAAAAGCCCAGCCGTTTCGAACTCCTCACCCAGATAAACCCGGTTCCAATATCCATGTTGCGTCGTCCTCTACGGCTTACCAATGACATGCGTCACTCGAAATGCTGATCGAAAGGCTGACCATCAGTTGGCGTGAAATAGAACTATAGCTACTCTAACGTGCTGCCCTGGTCTCCGTGTTCTGTGTCCGCGCATAGGCATCGATCGCCCGGTAGGTCTCTTCATTGCGCAGAATCGCCTGCACATAGCCTCGCGTCTCGCTGAACGGAATCGACTCCACGAACTCATCGATTCCGGAGTACGGCCCGGCGGTCTGCCAGTCGGCGACCCGGTAGTCGCCGGCATTGTAGGCGGCCAGCGCATACGCCGGCACCCCGCCAAAGCGATCCAGCATCTGGTGCAGGTAGCGCGTCCCCAGCCGGATGTTGGTCTCGGGATCGAGCAGTTGGAAGGTCCTGAAATTCCTCATCCCCTCCTGCCGCGCCATCTCCCTGCCCACCCGCGGCAGCAACTGCATCAGTCCGTAAGCATTGGCGTAGGAGATCGCGTTGGGGTTGAACTCCGACTCCTGCCGGATCAGCGATGCCACCAGGTAGGGATCCAGGCCGTTCTTGGCAGCCTCCGCGCGGATGGTTCCCCACCACGGCTCCGGGAACAGAATCCGCCAGTAAGGCAGCGGGATGGCCGAGATCGGCGCCGTTGCAGCGTAGGGGAGCGCCCGCTTCATCGCCCGCAATGCGCGGAAGGTTTCGTCATAGGAGGCGTAGATCTGCGCCTCCGCCAGCGCGCTCCATGAATCCGAATCCGGATCGGCCTGGATCTCCGGCGCCACGTACTCGTTCAGCCCCGCATTGGCCAGCAGCTTGGCCTTCGCCAGATGCGGGCTGTCGGTCGGGAACGTATCCACCAGCTTCGGGCGTGGCAGCGGCTGAAAACCATTCAGCTTTGCATCCTCCACCGGCGCCACTTTCCCCAGCGCCGTCAGCCGCTGGCGCGAAAGCATCGCGTAGAAGTACTCCGGATAGGCGCGAATGATGGCCCTGTAATTGGCTGCCGCCAGTTGCGGGTAATGATCTCTCGTCTCGTACAGCCGCCCGCGCCAGTAGAGCGCGCTCACCGTTTCCGAAGCTGCCGGGTAAAGCTGGATCTGCTCGTCGAACAGCTTGGAGGCCGCTGCGTACTGGCCTTCACGGTAGCTCAGCCAGCCCGCGCGCCAGTGCGCCGAAGGCGCATAGCGGGAACTCGGAAAATGTGTAGCCAGGTAGCTGTAATACGTCACCGCGTTCGCATAGTCGCGCTTCAGCAGATACATATTGCCGCTGGAGTAGAGCGCCTCCGCAAGCCATGGACTATGCGGAAACCGCGTCTCCATCTGCGAGACGATCTGCTGCTGTCTTGGCTCGTCATCTTGGTTGCGCGCCAGCTCCATCAGCAGATACAGCCGCCGGGCTCCGTTTTCATCGTTGGTGTCCGGTAATGCCTCTGCGCGCGCCGCCGACAGGCGATGCAGCTTCAGGTCGCAGGAAGCCTCGGCCACCTCGAGCCCGTCGCGGTCGGAGCTGCTCATCCCGTCGTGGCTCAGCAGCGCCTGATATTGTTCAGCCGCGTCGCGGTAGCGACCCGCGCGGTAATAGGCATCCCCCAGCACGCGCAGATCCGCTGTGCTCAGGGCGGCCGCGGCGCCCATTTGCGTCAGCCGGGCCCGCGCTACCAACGCCTCCCCTGAGAGCGGGTGTTGCAGCAGCACGCTCTTGAACTGGCTGGTCGCCGCCTGCTGCTGGCCCAGCGCGTACTCCACCTGCCCCACGGCGAGTTGATAGTCCACACGGTCCGCGGCATCGGTGTCTTTGGCCGCCTGCAGCACCGCTTGCGCCCCTGCCGGGTTGTTCAGCGCCAGCAGCGTATTGGCCTCGAGTGCCGGAACCTGGTCGTCGAAGATGCTCTCCGGATAGCGTTTTACAAAGCCGTGCAGCAGCGCCTCGGCCGCCGCGTTGTCATTGGCGTTGTGGGCTGCTTCGGCGGCCAGGAAATCCGCCACATCGGCCAGCGTGTCGCTGTCCGCCTTGGCGCGCTTGAAGTTGCTGATGGCCTCGCTGTAGCGATGATCGAGCAGGTAAGCGTGCCCCAGCGCCAGATAGGCTGCAGCCGCCGCGTCCCCGGTGTGGTGCTGCGCGTAGGCGGTTACTCCGGCATAGGCAGCAGCCGTGCGCATCGTAGCCAACTGCTGGGCCATCGGCCGTAGCTGGCTCGATGCGATAAACGCACGCCGCATCCGCGCCACCCGCGCCCGTCGCGCCGCCAGGCTGGGCCGCGGCCGGCGGTGCCGCCGATGGGTGTGGCGAACCGTCCGCTTTTTCTTCTTGCTGGAACTCTTCGCCTTGGAGGTGGAAGCATGTGCGCTCGTGTGTGAATTGGATCGCTGCGCCTGCGCAGACCATCCTCCCCAAAGCAGCAGAGACAGCAAAGCCAGGCCCACTACGGCCCGGCGCATGAAAAGAAAGGGGGACTGCAACGGCATATCTCCACTCTATCCTTTTTTTCGCCCGACTGGCGTCATCGGGCGGGAACTCCCGTCTCCCTAAAGGACGCGCCCGACAGCGGTTTGGCTCGCTTTTCTCGAACCTCCGCAGGTAACGCTCCGAATACCTTCGCAAGGCTCCCCCCTCGCGTTTGGTCCGCAGCCGCTCCCTCCGGTACACTCTTGTCTTGCGGGGGGCCTCCCGAGCTGTTCCGGGATCGACCATTTTCCGCAACCAAGCATGATGGCGACCATCCAATCCGTAGCGGGCGATGAGGGGCAACACCCCGACATAGCCCTGGTGGAACGCGTCAAAGCGGGGGACATCTCCGCCTACGACGAGTTGGTACGCAAGTACGAACGGCAGGTCTTCCGGATTGCGCAGCATATTACGCAAAATCGCGAAGACGCCGAAGACGTGATGCAGGACGCGTTTCTCAAGGCCTATGAGAAGCTCGACCAGTTTCAGGGAAACGCGAAGTTTTACACATGGTTGGTCCGAATTGCAGTCAACGAAAGTCTGATGCGGCTGCGCAAGCGCCGCACCGGCAAGCTGGTCTCGATGGACGAGGATATCGAGACGGAAGAGGGACGCGTGCCCCGCGACTTCGCGGACTGGGCGCCCGACCCGGAGCAGAACTACGACAACTCCGAGCTCTCGGAGATTCTGCGCAAAACCATCCAGGGATTACCCCGCGGCTTTCGCGTAGTCTTCGCCCTGCGGGATATCGAAGGCCTGTCGACCGAGGAGACCGCCGAAGCCCTCAATCTCAGCGTCCCTGCCGTCAAGTCGCGCCTGCTGCGCGCCCGTCTGCAGCTCCGCGAACGGCTCAGCCGGCATTTCCGCCCCGGTGCCAAGCCGGCTCCGCCCCCCAGACAGGCCGGTTCTCCGGCAGGAAAGCGAGTGTAAACGCATGACCTGCACGGAATTCCTGGCCATCCTCGATGAGGTCATCGATCAGTCGATCGCTGCGGAAACGCGCGCCGAGATCGAGGTGCACATGAAGAAGTGCGGCCATTGCGAGGTGGTCTTCAACACCACCCGCAAAACCATCGAGATCTACCGGGCCCACGAACTCTACGAGCTTCCCACCGACCTCCGTGACCGCCTGCACAACGCCATCATGGAAAAATGTAAAAAGAGTAAAGGCCCCTGTAGCTGATCCACCGTCCATTCCGCTTTGCATAACTTGCACAATCCAAGGTGCATACACAAGAGACGAGGCGTGCGCACCGCTTCTTCCGGCGGCCTTGTTTTTGCCCCTCCCAGGGTATTTCCCTGCTATCCCGAAATTCTGAGAATTGCTATACTTAGGGTGTGACCAATACCGCCCTGGAACACGACGCCAACGGTGTTTCGACCGGGACTTCCCCCGCCACAAAGAGTGTTCTCCTGCTCAAGCCGCGCGGCTTCTGCGCCGGCGTGGTGCGGGCCATCGACATCGTCCGCATTGCGCTCGAAACCTTCGGTGCGCCCATCTACGTTCGCCGCGAGATCGTGCACAACCGCTATGTCGTGAACGAGCTCGCCGAGAAGGGCGCCATCTTCGTTCACGAGATCGAAGAGGTGCCTGAGGGCGCGCGCGTCATCTACTCCGCACACGGCGTTTCGCCCGCGGTCCGCGAACTGAGCAAGGCGCGCAAGCTGAAGGTGATCGATGCTACCTGCCCCCTGGTCACCAAGGTGCACATCGAAGCGGTGAAGTTCGCCAAGCAGGGCTACTCGCTGGTGCTCATCGGGCATCGCGATCACGATGAAATCGAAGGCACGCTCGGCGAAGCCCCCGACGTAACACAGGTGGTCTCCAGCGCCGCGGAGGTGGATAGCCTCCAGGTGCCCGACCCCGACCGCGTCGCCTACCTGACCCAAACCACGCTTTCGCTGGACGAAGCGCGCGACATCATCCATGCGCTCAAGGTCAAGTTTCCGAACATCGCCGGGCCCCACTCCCAGGACATCTGCTATGCGACGGAAAACCGCCAGGTAGCGGTCCGCAACGTGGCTCACAAGGCAGACCTGGTGCTGGTGGTCGGCTCGACCAACAGCTCGAATTCAAACCGCCTGGTCGAGGTTTCGCGCAATCTGGGCACCATCGGATACCTCATCGACAACTCCAGCGCCATCTCGCCCGAATGGCTCAAGAACGTGCAGAACGTGGCCGTGACCGCTGGTGCCTCGGCTCCCGAGGTGCTGGTGGAAGACGTGGTGAACTACCTCCGCCAAAACGGCTTCTCGAACGTCGAAGAGATGGAAGTAATGCCCGAAAACGTGCGCTTCGGCCTGCCGCCGGAGATCGTACAGGCCATCGGGAGCGCTGACGGACCGATCGCCGTTTCGGCTAACTGATTTTCTACCCCGGGTCGTCCGCCGGGTGGCGGATGGCCCGGGGTATTGCGTATTCAGGCGCCACCGAAGAGGGGCAGCATAACCGGATTTTCGGAGGCTTCAGACGCATGAGTTCCGACCAGGAATCGACACACAAAACCGCACCCCGCTTCGGCCGCATGGATGCCGATCTGGCCGACGTGGATGCGGCCATCTCCCGGTCCCGCGAATTCGTCCTCTCTCTCCAACACCCTGACGGCTACTGGTGCGGCGAGTTGGAAGCGGACTCCATGCTCGAGGCCGACTACATCTTCCTGCACAAGCTCCTCGACTCTGGCGATCCCGGCCGCTTGCAGCGCGCCCTAAACGAGATGATGCGCTTCCAGAACGAGGACGGAAGCTGGAGCATCTATCCCGGCGGACCGGGCAACATCTCTCTTTCCGTCAAGTGCTACTTCTCCGCCAAGCTGATGGGCATTCCCGCCAGCGAGCCGCGCCTGGTGAAGTGCAAGGAGTGGGTGCTGGCCAACGGCGGCGTGGTGGCCTGCAACACCTTCACCAAGATGTATCTCTGCGCCATGGGGCAGTACGACTACGACGCTGTGCCCGCCATTCCGCCGGAGATCGTTCTCTTCCCCAACTGGTTCTACTTCAATATCTACGAGATCTCCTCGTGGTCGCGCTCCATCCTGGTTCCGCTGGCCATCATCTACGCCAAGAAGCCGTTCAAGAAGATTCCCGCCGAGCAGGGTATCGACGAGCTCTTCGTGGGCGGTCGCGCCAACTCCAGCCTGCGCCTGCACATGGACCGCAAGAACAAGGTCTCGTGGCGCAACTTCTTCCTGGTCATGGACAGGGTTACGCACTGGTTTGAAGCCGTGCACATCCGCCCGCTGCGCCGCCTGGCCATCCGGAGAGCTGAGAAGTGGATGCTCGAGCGCCTGGAGATGACCGATGGCCTGGGCGCCATCTACCCGGCCATGATGAACGCCATCATCGCGCTGCGCTGCCTCGGTTATTCGGAAGACGACCCCCAGGTCATCCGCGCCCGCGACGAGTTTGAGAAGCTGGGCATCGAGCAGGCGCCCACCCCGGAGATTCCCTACCCAACCTTCCGCATGCAGCCCTGCGTCTCGCCCGTGTGGGACACGGCCCAGGCCATGTTTGCGCTGGGCGAAGCCGGCATCTCGCGAGACGATCCGCGCATGGTGAAGGCCGCCGACTGGATCCTCTCCAAGGAAGTCCGTCACAAGGGCGACTGGGCCGTGAAGGTGCCCAACACCGAGCCTGGCGGCTGGTACTTCGAATTCGCCAACGAGTTCTACCCCGACACCGACGACACCGCCCAGGTGCTGCTCGCGCTGAGCAAGGTCGATAATCCCCGCGAGCGCTACCAGTACCAGGTGTGTCAGCGCGCCATCGAGTGGGAGATGGCCATGCAGTGCCGCAACGGCGGCTGGGGCAGCTTCGACAAAGACAACACCAAGATGATCTTCCAGTACATCCCCTTCGCGGACCACAACGCGATGCTCGATCCGCCAACCGCGGACATCACCGGGAGACTGCTGGAGATGCTGGCCGCCTATGGCTATACGCGCGACGACAAGCGCGTCAAAAAGGCCATCGACTTCATCTTCAAGGAACAGGAGCCGGACGGCAGCTGGTTCGGCCGCTGGGGCGTGAACTACCTCTACGGCACCTACCTGGTGCTGCGCGGGCTCGAAGCCATCGGCGTGGACCGCAACGAGCCGCAGATGCAGCAGGCCGCAGAGTGGATCCGCATGGTCCAGAACCCCGATGGCGGCTGGGGCGAGACCTGCGGCAGCTACGACGATCCCAACCTGCGCGGCGTAGGCACCAGCACGCCCTCCCAGACGGCCTGGGCGCTGCTCGGGCTGCTGGCCGCCGGCGACGACCGCTCCGACTCCATCGCCAAAGGCGTGCGCTGGTTACTGGAAAGGCAACGCCCCGACGGCAGTTGGGACGAATCCATGAGCGAAGGCGAAACCCGGCAAAGTATCATTACAGGTACAGGTTTCCCCAAGGTCTTTTATCTGGCTTACACCATGTATCGTGAGTACTTCCCGCTGATGGCGCTCACCACCTACAAGCGGGCCATGGAGCCAAAAGAAAGCCTTTAACCTTCAGCCTCTGGCCTTTCGCGCCTCGATTGGCTGCTTCGAGGACAGCGAACGCATCTAGGAGCTAGAGGCGGGGCGCTAGCAGCTTGAAACGGACCGGGGCCACCGCCCCCGAGGAAAAACGCAGATGGCAGTTCCGATCTCCCAGATGGCTACGGTCGCAAGCTATGTTCTGAAGAAGCGGTTCACCGGGCAGAAGCGCTATCCGCTGGTGCTCATGCTGGAGCCGCTCTTCCGCTGCAATCTGGCCTGCGCCGGCTGCGGTAAGGTGCAGTATCCGCCCCATGTCCTGAAGCGCATGTTGACGCCCGCCGAGTGCTTTGCCGCCGTCGAAGAGTGCGGCGCGCCCATGGTATCGATTCCCGGCGGCGAGCCGCTCCTGCATCCGCAGATCGTCGAGATCGTCAACGGCCTGGTTGCGCGCAAGAAGTACATCTACCTCTGCACCAACGCGCTCGAATTGAAGCGCCGCATCCACGAGTTCACGCCGTCCAAGTACCTGACCTTCTCCGTGCACCTCGATGGCGATCGCGAACACCACGACTTCTCCGTGTGCCGTGAGGGCGGGTGGGACCTGGCCACCGAAGGCATCAAGGAAGCAGTGAAGCGCGGCTTCCGCGTGACCACCAACGCCACCTTCTTCGACGGCACCGATCCCAACTCCGTGCGCGCCTTCTTTGATGAAGTGATGGCCATGGGCGTCGAAGGCGTCGTGCTCTCGCCCGGCTACAGCTACGAGAAGGCGCCCGACCAGAACCGCTTCCTGGGCCGCGCCCGCGTGCGGCGTTTGTTCCGCGCCATCCTCTCCAACCGCAAGAAGAGCTGGAAGTTCAATATGTCGCCGCTCTTCCTCGAGTTCCTGATGGGCGACCGCAAGTACGAGTGCACCCCCTGGGGCTCGCCGGCCTACAACATCTTTGGCTGGCAGCGGCCTTGCTACCTGCTCCAGGACGGCTACGCCGACAGCTTCAAGGAGTTGATGGAGACGACCAACTGGGAAGGATACGGCGTCGCCAGCGGCAACCCGAAGTGCGCGAATTGCATGGTGAGCTGCGGCTACGAGCCCACCGCCGTGATCGACGGCTTCGGATCGCTGAAGGGCTTCTGGGGCATGATCAAGGGTACCTTCAGCCTCTATCCCGACGAGCACGCGCTCAAGCTGCTGAACGAGCCGGCGCCGCAGGGCCCGGGGCAACTTGTGCAGATCGAACAGCCCGCCCGCGAGATGGCCAAGCTGTAGGATGTAGCGCCGGTCTCCAGACCGGCTGTCATGCGGGTCTCCAGACCCGCACAGAATTCCGCCGGGTGCCCCAGGTCTCGCTTTTGAGACCTGGGAGACCATAACCCACAGCCAGCCAGTTCGTCGCTAACGCCGGGTGCCCCAGGTCCCCCGATTTTGGGGACCTGGGAGACCAAAACACCCACCCGCTCACTCACAAGCCGCCGAGGTCCGCATGACCGCCGAAGTCCAGAAGTACACGCTCGAACAGATCGAATCGCTCGAACTCGCTCCCGGCTTCGAGCACGAACAGCTCGAAGGCTGGGTGCCCGAGCTGGCCAGCGAAAACGACTTGAAGAACGCGCTGGAGAAGGCCTTCGACTACCGCGGCGACGTGACCATCACCACCAGGGCCGGCAAGAAGATCGAGGCCTACATCTTCAACCGCCACA
>DAIDLI010000029.1 GCA_027449545.1 Acidobacteriaceae bacterium
GAGAGCTAAGCGGGCAATGATTCCCAACGTCATTTTGCGGTTCTTGGTCGATTCACGCTGCTGAGGCCTGTTTGGGCGCAATGCGTAGAATCCTCGATGCCGATTTGAACTTGAGCGGCGCCAGGCGGAGATTTTAATTTCAGCAAAGGCAGCCAGTGCCCGTGATGTGAAGTCACTCCTGGCACGATGCGAAGGAGAAGGGATGGATCGAAGGTCATTCAGCAAATCTCTTGGCTTGGGAGCAATCGCGTCCCTGATGCCGGGTGCTCATGGGCAACAAAGCGAAGGATCGCAACCGGCCGGCCCCACGGATTCGGCTGTGACTGGAACGCCGTATTTCACGGCGCAGCTGCCTGCCCGCCCCGTTGCGTGGCCCACGCACACCTTTCGCCGCCTTCTGGTGGACACCCATATTCCCGATTGGGACCATCTTCTGGCCGACTTTGATGCGACGGAGTATGTGAAGACGGTCGCAGGCTCGGGGTTCCAGTCGCTGATGCAATATGCGAATTCGCATGTCGGCCTATGCTTGTGGCGCACCAAGCTTGGTGAGATGCACAAGGCCATGCATGGTCGCGATTTCTTCGGCGAAGTCATGGAGCAATGCCGGATTCACGGACTGAACCGCGTTGCCTATTACAGCCTGGTCTACGATGATTGGGCATTCCAGAATTATCCGGATTGGAGAATTCTCCCCGAAGGCGGCTACGATCCAGTGCTCTACAGCCGCATGGGGACGGTGTGTATCAATTCTCCCTATCGCAAGCACGCTATGGCTTGTTTGCACGAACTGGTCAGCGGGTACGATTTTGGCGGCATTTTTCTCGACATGACCTTCTGGCCGACAGTCTGCTATTGCCCGCACTGCACGGCCCGATTCTGGAAAGAAGAAAATGCCGAGCCGCCGCGCATCGTCGATTGGACGGACCCGGCATGGCGCGCCTTCCAAAAGGCGCGCGAGCGCTGGATGCGGGAATTCGCGCTGGAGGCCACGCAGACGATTAAGCAGGTCCGCTCGATCCAGGTCTTTCACCAGTTCAGCACGGTCTTTGAGCCCTGGCAGTTCGGTGTCTCTCTCGAACAGAACGAGGCCTCTGACTTTTGCAGCGGCGATTTCTATGGCGGGGCCAATGAGTTTTCACTTGTCTGCAAGGCCTATCACGGCTTGACCCGCATGCAGCCGTTCGAGTTCATGACCTCGCGAACCATCGGACTGGGCGATTTTGAAACTACCAAGCCATTTGGGCAGATGTTGATTGAATCGACCATTCCTGCTCTGCACTCGGGCGCGGGTTTGTTCATCGATGCATTCAAGCCGAATGGCACGGTGAATAAGTACGCCTACCAATACCTTTCTCAGATCCATGCCTGGCACGATCCATACGAGCCATTTCTGGGCGGAGAACTTCAAGGCGATGTAGCGCTCTACTTTGACAAGGAGTCGCTGTACGATCCCTCCATCCATAAAGTGCCAGCGGGCATGGCTGCTCCGATTCACACCCAGGGGGGGCCGCATCTGGGACTGCCCGCGCCTGCGGTCGCGGAGATGAAGCTTCCGCACCGGGAGGCGCTCGTCGGCGCAGCCCGAATCCTCCAAGAAGCGCATATTCCCTACGGGGTGATCACGAATGTGACTCTGGATCAATTGTCGCGCTATCGCGCGGTGATTGTTCCGAATGTTCTGGAAATGACTCCCGAGCAGGCCCATCGTTTTCGCGAATTTGTCCGCGGCGGAGGCATCCTCTACGCCAGCGGCCCTTCTTCTCTGCAGATTGTCGGTCAACCGACGCCGCGCTTTCTCCTGGAGGATGTTCTCGGTGTCCGCTACGTGGGCCGCCTTGGCTCATCGATAACCTATCTGGCGCCGGACAACGCCGGAATGGCGAAGCTTATTTGGCCGCAGGAGCACGTAACGTTTCCAGGCGAGATGGTGAAAGCCGAGCTTCAGCCCGGCGCCGAACAGCTTGCCAGGGTTACCTTACCGTTCGTGCCTCCGGCCGAAGGCTACGCGATCGGGGTCCATTTCGCGCAAATTTGGAGTAATCCGCCCGCAAATCAGCCGAGCAACGACCCGGCCATTGTCATCAACTCCTTTGGGAAAGGAAAGGCGATATGGGTGGCAGCCCCGCTGGAAAAGCTGAACGGCGCCGCCTCCAGCGCTGTGGTTCGCCATTTGATCCAATCGACTCTGCCGGGGCCCTACAAGTTCGAGTCAGATGCCAATCCCTCGGTCGAGATCACCGTTTTCCGCCAGCAGGAAAAGCGGCGATTGCTCGTGGGGCTTCTCAATATGCAGGAAGATCCCCCGATGCTTCCCGCGGACACGACGATCCGTGTGCAAATACCCAAGGGAGGCAAAGCCAAAAGGGTCCTCCGCTTGCCGGAACAGAAAGAGATCGCCTTCACGGAAAGCGGGCCCTCTGCTCAATTCCAGATTCCCGCATTCGACGTCTTTGCGATGTTTCTTGTCGAATATGACGGAGCGTGAGGTTCGATAAAGGCTTTCCCTGTCCCGCGAAAGCCGCTCGAGGTTCTCTAATGCCTCAAGGGCACGGCTATCTGGGGCTCTTCTCGTGCGGCGCGACGGGAGTCTGCGCTATGGACGGGCCGCTCTTTTTCGGGCGAATTCCGACAATGTGAGAACTGATCGAATCGGGTGCGATGGCAATGGGATACTCGCCGTTTTCTTGCTTCAGACGCGATCGCTTGGGCCCTTTTCCAACGATAGCGAGGGTGGCCGCGCTGGCTGTTTTTGTGCTTGCAGCGCTGGGCGCGATCCAAGTGGCCTGCGCGCAGGCGCACGGTCAAAATGGCGGACTGGTTTTGAATCGGGGCGGCGCTCTGGTTGTGCTGGAGCCTTACGCGCCGAACATCATCCGCATCACCATGAGCACGGAAAAGTCCGCGGCGGAAAGCGCGCCTGGCTACGGGTTTGTGGGCAAGCCCGAAACCAAAGGGTGGGTACACCAGCATGAGGCGGACGGCAGCGATGTGTATCGCTCCGCGCGGCTGGTGGTTCGCATCGCCCCGGGCAATCTGCCCGCCGACAAGCTGCCCCACGCCATGCCGCTGGATACGTTGGTCAACCAACTGATCCGGCAGAACTTTGGCGGCGGCGGGGGGCGGCGCGGCTCTCGCTACGATCCCGTGCAGGTGACCACTACAGGCGGCAAGACGCTGGTGCACATGCGGACGTGGTTCATGTTCCCCACACAGCCAGACCCTGCCGAGAGGGGCGCGAAGACCTGGCGCATTGGAGCGACCTTCGACTCGCCCGCGGACGAGCATTACTACGGGCTGGGCCAGCAGCAGAAGGGCTGGATGGATCTCCGTGACCACCGTATCGACTGCTGGCACGATTACGGCGCAATTGGCGGCGAAGACGTATGCGTGCCGTTCCTGGTGTCGAGCAATGGCTACGGACTGGTGTGGGATAACCCGTCGAAGACGACCATCGACCTGGGGTTCAACGAGCGCAATGTGTGGTCGTCCGAAGTGGGCGATCGTGTTTCGTTTTTCGTGATCGCCGGCAATACCACCGACGAGATTTATGAAGGCTACCGGCTGCTGACCGGCGTCACGCATATGTTGCCAAGGCAGGTTTATGGCTACATCCAGAGCAAGGCGATTTATCCAACCCAGGAGCAGGTGCTGGATGTGGCCAAGGAGTACCGGAGAAAGAATCTGCCGCTGAGCGTGATGGTGGTCGACTTCATGAATATGACGCAAGCGGGCGCGCTGGATCTGGATCCCAAGCGCTGGCCCGACCCGGCAGCGATGAATCGCGAATTGCATGCGATGGGCGTGGGCTCGCTCTTGAGCGTCTGGCCGCACTTTGCGCCCGGAACGCAGTTTTATGACATGCTCGCGAGCAAGGGATGGCTGATCCATAGGCCAGATGGCAAATTCAATCTCGGCGTATTCACGGACCGGATTGGGCCCAACATCG
Organism: Acidobacteriaceae bacterium; assembly: GCA_027449545.1. GTDB lineage: Bacteria > Acidobacteriota > Terriglobia > Terriglobales > Acidobacteriaceae > Telmatobacter. The sequence goes on from DAIDLI010000029.1 coordinate 3,950, forward strand.
ACACCACCAATCCCCAGGCGGCGAACTGGTTCTGGGAGCAGATTCGCGACCGCTACATCAAGCGGTATGGCTTCGATTACATCTGGCTTGATGAGACGGAGCCGGATATCGATCCGGCCGAGGATGTGCTTTACATTGGATCGGGTACGCGCTACTACAACGTATATCCGTTGTTTCATACGTCATCGGTATACCAGGGATTCCGGCGCGACTTTGGCGACAGCAGGCGTGTGATGATCCTGGCGCGGGCCGCCTATCTTGGCGCGCAGCGTAATGGAACGGTGTTCTGGTCCAGCGATATTCAATCTACCTGGGATATGCTGCGGCGCTCGATTGCCGCAGGATTGAACTTTACCGCGAGCGGCATGCCGTACTGGGATACCGACATAGGCGGCTTCTCCTCGCCGCAGATCCCCCCGGACTACCATGCAGCGCACGAGCCACTGGTGGATGGATCGGACGCGCGTGAAGTGATCGGCCACTACGAAGACTATCCCGAGCTGTTTGTGCGCTGGTTCGAGTGGGGCGCCTTCCAGCCGGTCATGCGAGCCCACGGCGAGCGCATGCACAATGAAGTGTGGTCGTATGGCGTTCAGGCTGAAGCGATTTTGTCAAAGTACCTTCGTCTGCGCTATCAGCTCTTGCCCTACATCTACTCGCTCGGTTATCGAACCTACCAGACGGGCGCGCCCTTCATGCGGGCGTTATTCATGGATTTTCCCCAGGACCCGAAGGTGGCGAACATCGGCGATGAATATATGTTCGGACCAGCGTTTCTTGTCGCTCCGGTGACCGAGCAAGGCGCCACCAGCCGCGAGGTATACCTGCCTTCCGGCTGCGACTGGTATAACTTCTGGACCAACGAACGGCTGCATGGCGGGCAAACCGTCAAGGTGGCTGCGCCGATCGACACACTTCCGCTGTTTGTGCGCGCTGGGAGGATTGTGCCGCTCGGATCGCCGGTCCTCAGCACCAGGGAACCGCAGGCAATCGCGTCGGTGCGGGTGTATCCGGGGGCAGATGGAGACTTCGCGCTGTTTGCAGACGACGGGACCACCTACGCGTATGAAAAAGGCGGCGGGAGAATCACGAAGCTGCACTGGAATAATGCAACCCGGCAATTGACGCACACGGGCGCGGCCGCCTGGAGCGCGCCGGATGCTTCGGTTGTGGATGTGGTGCGGTAGATCCGCTGTAGAGATGAGGATTTGAGAGGTGGGGCTCGTCAACTCCGCCCGCTTCGGGCAGCTTTGCGCTGGCCGCCGCGTGGATCGGCGTTGAAGCGTGAAACAGCACTGCGTGATGTCCATCCGGGCAACTACACGGTGGACGGCTGCGGCGCCGAGGAATCTGGACTCACCGAGGCCTCCGGGGCGCGGAGGGATGGAGGCCTCGGTTCATGGTTTCCCTGGTCCCAGATGTAGGAGCTGGAGCGCCGCGCGGGGCGGATTTGGGTCGGCGGTCTTCCCGGACCCCAAAGGCGAGGGGTACCCCCCGCATCGAGATGGGGGAGACAGGCGGGAGCGGGGGCCGGCGGGCTACGATTGCAATTCCCTAGCCACTCCGCTATGATCGTTCAATGTGTCCGGAGGGAAACTCCGGGCCGTCAACTGCACCACGGCTTTTGAACTCACCTGATCTTCGAGCCATGTTTGTTTCCGTTGCGTGCGGGTCTGGAGACCCGCAGGACAGCCGATCGGGAGATCGGCGCTACGGGGATGAGATGTGGCGGAGTCAAGGATGAGTTCCCCTCCTGAAGGGGCTGGCAAGGGCGGTGGGAGACGAGGGATGAATGGCTAAAGCCGGCAAGAATATTGCGAAGTCGCGCGCCGCTGTCACCAAGGAAGCTTATCCTCTGGCGGACGCGGTGGAACTCCTGAAAAAAGTCAAGTTTGCCAAGTTCGACGAGACCGTCGATCTGACCATGCGTTTGGGCGTGGACACGCGCCACGCCGACCAGATGGTGCGCGGCACGGTGGTTCTGCCGCACGGCCTGGGCAAGACCAAGACGGTGGCCGTGATCGCCACCGGTGACCGCCAGCGCGAGGCGCAGGAAGCGGGCGCCGATTTCGTGGGCGGCGAGGAGATGGTCGAGAAGATCCAGAAGGAAAACTGGACCGACTTCGATGCCCTGATCGCGACCCCGGACATGATGAAGGTGGTGGGCCGCCTGGGCAAGGTGCTCGGCCCCAAGGGCCTGATGCCCAACCCCAAGACTGGAACCGTGACGATGGATGTG
>DAIDLI010000030.1 GCA_027449545.1 Acidobacteriaceae bacterium
GGCGCCCGCGAGCGCATCGACCTGCTGCTCGACCCGGGTTATGAGCTGGTGGATGGCGGCCTCACCTCCACCGATCCGCTGAACTTCACCGACATCAAGCCCTACAAGCAGCGCCTCAAGAAGGCGCAGGAACAGACCGGCCTGGCCGACGCCATTCTGAACGCGGTCGGCCGCATGGGACCTCACGACGTGGTGGTAAGCGCCATGGAGTACAGCTTCATCGGCGGTTCCATGGGCGCCGTCGTGGGCGAGACCATCGCTCGCGCCGTGGATCGCGCCCGCAGCGAGCGCAAGCCGCTCATCGTAGTGACTGCCTCCGGCGGCGCGCGCATGATGGAAGGTGTGGTCAGCCTGATGCAGATGGCCAAGATCTCCACCGCCCTGGCGCAGCTCGACGATGCCGGCGTGCCCTACATCTGCGTGCTCACCGACCCCACTACCGGCGGCGTGACCGCCAGCTTCGCCATGCTGGGCGACCTGAACATCGCCGAGCCGGGCGCGCTGATCGGCTTTGCCGGACCCCGCGTCATCGAGCAGACCATCCGCCAGAAGCTGCCGGAAGGCTTCCAGCGCTCCGAGTTCCTGCTGGAAAAGGGCTTTCTCGACGCCGTGGTGCACCGCCGCGATTTGAAGAGCTACATCATCCGCGCGCTGGACTTCATGAAGCCCGCGGCCTGAGCCCTCAGCCCCGGTACTGCTCGTCGCTCACATGCTCCAGCCACTCGACCGCCTTGCCGTCGAGCTTCTCCTGAATGGCGATGTGCGCCATGGCGGTCGTGGGCGCGGCACCGTGCCAGTGCTTTTCACCGGGAGATATCCAGATCACATCGCCGGGCCGGATCTCCTCGATGGGGCCGCCCCAGCGCTGCGCGCGTCCGCAGCCGGAGACCACCACCAGCGTCTGACCGAGCGGATGCGTGTGCCACGCCGTGCGCGCTCCCGGCTCGAAGGTCACCAGCGCGCTCATCACGCGCGCCGGCTCGGGCGCGGAGATCAGTTCGTCGCGCCGCACCGATCCTGTGAAGTACTCCGCCGGCCCTTTGGCCGAGGGCTGCGAACCTGCCCGCTTGATCTCCATCTCGCGTCTCCTTGTCAGGTATTGTTTGGATGCGATTGCGCGCCGCGCACCAGTCCGCGGCGCGCACGTGCTACTCCGCTTTCAGCGAGGCCATGTCGATCGAGAAGCGGTACTTCACGTCCGACTTGAGCATGCGCTCGTAGGCCTCGTTCACCTTCTGGATGGGAATCACTTCCACATCCGCGGTGATGTTGTGCTGGCCGCAGAAGTCCATCATCTCCTGCGTCTCGCGCATGCCGCCGATCATCGACCCCGACAGGCTGCGGCGGTTGTAGATGAGCCCGAAGGCGGCCACCGGTAAAGGCTGGCCCGGCAATCCGACCATGGTCATGTTGCCGTCGCGCCTGAGCATCTGGATGTAGGCATTGATGTCGTGCTGCGCCGAGACCGCGTCCAGAATCAGATCGAAGCTCGTGGCATGCTTCGCCATATCGTTGGCGTCCGTCGAGATCACCACTTCATCGGCGCCCAGGCGCAGGGCGTCTTCCTTCTTGCTCGGCGAGGTGGTGAAGACCACCGTATGCGCGCCCATGGCGTGCGACAGCTTCACCGCCACGTGACCGAGACCGCCCAGGCCCACAATGCCCACCTTCTTGCCCTTGCCCGCGCCCCAGTGGCGCAGCGGCGAATAGGTGGTGATGCCGGCGCACAGCAGCGGCGCTGCGCCCGCCAGGTCCAGATTTCCCGGCACCCGCATCACAAAGTGCTCATCGGCCACAATGCTGTCGGAGTAGCCGCCGTAGGTTACCTTGCCGGTGTGCCTGTCGGGAGAGTTGTAGGTGAAGATGCCGTTGGGGCAGAACTGTTCGTACCCATCGCGGCAACTGGGACAGGTGCCGTCGGATCCGACCATGCACCCCACCGCGCCGATGTCCCCGGGCTTGAACTTGGTCACCGCCGAGCCAACCTTCGTCACCCGGCCCACGATCTCGTGCCCCGGCACGCAGGGGTAGACGGTCGGCATCATGCCGCTCCACTCATTGCGAACCTGGTGCAGATCCGAGTGGCAGATGCCGCAGAACAGAATTTCAAGCTGCACGTCCCGCTCGGTGGGCTCGCGCCGTTCGATGGTATCGAGAGCAAGCGGCGAGGTCGGGCTGGCAGCAGAATAGGCTTTTGCTTTGTACATGGATGTCCTCAGAACGTAGAGAAGATTACGGGATATGGATGCGCGAGGCGGCGCCGAAGATGCGGGGGCGTCCCTCTGGATGATACAGCGGAAGACGACAGCAAACGCGGGGCGGCTCACCACCCCATCTGCCGCATCCGCTCCTGAATAATCCCGCTGTAGCGCGTCATGCGCTCCGGCCGCCTGCGCCGCGGCGCCGGCAGAATCGCCGCCAACTCCGCCGCCTGTTCCCGACCCACACTCCGCGCCGGCTCGCGGAAGTAATACCGGCAAGCCGCCTCCGCGCCGTAGACGCCCGGCCCCCACTCCACCACGTTCAGATACAGCTCCAGAATCCGCCGCTTGCCCAGCACCAGCTCCGCCACCGGCACCAGCGTGAACTCCGCGCCCTTGCGCAGCAGGGAGCGCTCGGTGCCGAAGAAGAGATTCTTCACAAGCTGCTGGGTGATCGTCGAGCCGCCGCGCAGCCGCCGCCCACCCTCCATATCGTTCTCCGCCGCCAGTTGCATGGCATGCCAGTCGAAGCCGTGATGTTGGTAAAAGCGCGCGTCCTCGGCCGCAATCACGGCGTGCTGCAGGTTCGGCGCGATGCGGGTGAGAGGAACGAAGGTGTAGCGCGCCTGATAAGGCTTGTGCTGGGCCCAGGCCTGCACGCGCCGCTCGATGTGCACCGCTGTTGTGGGCGGATCGACCCAGCGGAACGCCACCAGCATCAGCGCGGCCAGCAGCCAGAGGCGCGCCAGCGCCGCGGCCAGCCACACAACAACAACGCGCGCGACGCTCTTGCGGCGTCGGCTCGCCGGTCTTCGAGAGGTTCCGGGAGTCACACCTTCAGCATAATTCCACGGTGGTGCGGCTGCCTGAGTTACTGAGGTGCATATTCGGATGCTTCCGGGGGATTGAGCTTGCTCACCACCAGGATGTACCTTGGTCCATATCGCATGGGCCCCGGCGTCGGCCGGAGGGCAGGGGATGCAAATGAAGCGCTGGTTGAGCCAAACCCTGACTTGGTTCAAAGCGGATGCGCGCGGACGCCAGGCCGCCGCCTCGCCTTGGACTCCCGACCATGCCCAGTTCTTTGCGGCCGCCGAGAGCGCCCTGGATGACTTCTATCTCTTCGACGGAATTCCCGATGCCTCCGGCGCCATCGTCGATTTCCGCTTCGCCTACATCAATCCAAACGCCGAGCGCCGCCTGGGCATTCCGCGGGAAAGCCTCTACGGCAAGGTGCTGACCGAGGTGCGGCCGTTCATGGTCGAGTCCGGCCTGATCCACGAATACCGCGAGGTGGTGCGCACCGGGGTCCCCTACACCTGCGAGGTCTTCATCGATGACGAGATGATCAAGGGCACCTGGCTCAACATCCAGGTGGTCAAGGTGGGCAACAGCCTGGCCGTGACCAGCCGCGATGTGACCGAGCATCGCCGCCGCTCCGATCACGTCAATTATCTGGCGCATCACGATCACTTGACCGGCCTGGCCAATCGCACGCTGCTGCACGAGCGCCTGCGGCAGGCAATTGTGCGCGCGCAAGACCGGGGCAGCAAGATCGCGGTGTTCCTGGTTGACATCGACTGCTTCAAGCAGATCAACGACTCGCTCGGCCACGCCGACGGCGATGTGCTGCTCGCCACCATCGGCCAGCGCCTGCTCTCTTCGGTGCGCGAATCCGATACCGTGGCCCGCATGGGCGGCGACGAGTTCGTGATCGTCATGCCGGAGTTCCGCAGCCTCCAGGATGCGGTGCGCTGCGGCGAGCAGCTCCTGCGCAACGCCTCGATGCCCATTCAGTTGAGCGGCCGTGAGATCACGCTGACCCTCAGCATCGGCATCTCCTTGTATCCGGACGGCGGCGACAGTGTGGAAGAGCTGTTGCGCAACGCCGATACCGCCATGTACGCGGTGAAGGACTCCGGCCGCAACAATCTCCGCGTCTTTGGTACCGGCATGCCGGCGCAGGGTGCGCCGGCTGACTGATTTGCTGCAGCCGGCTCGATCAGCGCAGGTCTACTGCCCATTCGCCCTTGCGCATCAGCGGCTCGGCCGCGCCGCTGGCGGTGATGCCGTCGATGTCCAGCTCCGCGGAGCCGATCATCCAGTCCACATGAATCAGGCTGTCGTTGGCGCCGCGCGCGGCCAGCTCCTGCGCCGACAGCTTGTCGCCGTCACGTACGCAGGTGGAGTACGCCTGCCCCAGCGCGATGTGCGAGGCCGCGTTCTCATCGAAGAGCGTGTTGAAGAAAGTCAGTCCGCTGGCGGCAATCGGCGACGAGTGCGGCACCAGCGCCACCTCGCCCAGCCGTCGTGCGCCTTCGTCGGTGTCGATCAGCTTCTGCAAGACTTCTTGCCCGCGCGTGGCTTTGGCCTCCACGATGCGCCCGCCCTCGAAGCGCACCTGGATACCTTCAATCATGGTGCCCTGGTGCGAGAGCGGCTTGGTGGCTGTGATCACACCCTCGGCACGCTCCTTGTGCGGCGTGGTGAAGATCTCTTCGGTGGGCATGTTGGCCACGCAGTAGATGCCGTTGCCGGCGGTGGTGCCGCCGCCCAGCCACAGATGGTCGTCGGCCAGGCCCAGTTGGAAATCGGTGCCCGGGCCCTTGTACCGCAGCGACGCATAGCGCTTCTCGTTCATGAACGCAGCGCGGCGCTGCAGGCCGGCATCGTGAGCGCTCCACTCGGCTACCGGATCGGCGGCGTTGATGCGGGTGGTCGAGAAGATCGCCTCCCACAGCTTGCCCAGCGCCGCCTCGGGCATATCGTTGGGAAACACGGCCGCGGCCCAGGCCGGCGTCGCGCCCGCCACAATCGTCCAGTTGATGGCGTGGCGGGTGATGAGCTCGAGCGCCGGGCGGTATGCCTTGGACTGGGCGCGATTGGCGCGGCCCACCTTTTCGGGATCCTCATTGGAGAGCAGCGCCGGATTGGCATCCGTGATCGCCAGCCGCGCGGTGCCGTTCTTGTAGGCGGCCGCCAGGCCGTCATACAGCCAGCCCGGAGCGCGATCGAAGCTCTGGTCCGGCGCATAGCGGTAGCGCGCCAGCGTGGCCGCATCGTCCACGTAGAGCGTGGTCACCAGCGTTGCGCCGGCACGGTAGGCCTGCTCAGTGATGCGCCGGGCCAGCCCCAGCGACTCCGTGGAGGCCGTCATCAGAAGCTCCTGGCCGGGCTTGAGACCCAGGCCTACCTTGACCGCTACCTCGGCCAGCAGATCGAGCTTCTCAGAAAAAGTGCGCGTTCCAGCAGAAGAATTGGACATGGGGAAAATCGCCCTCAAAGCATCCATCATCGCAGGCAGTTCGGGAGCGAAGCAAACCAGGGGGAAGAGCCGGCCGCACTGCGCAGCCGGCTCCACGCCTCGGTTCAGGAGGCCTTTTCCGGCGCCGGCATCTGCAACTGCTGTTCCAGCAGGTCCGCCTTCGCCTTCGCCTCGCCGTAGTCGACCACGTCGGAGATGACCTCATTCGCGTGGTGGATCAGGTCCCGATTGGCCACCGCCAGATCGCGATAGGGCTTCATCTGCACGCGGTTCTGATTCTCCTTGAGGTGAGTAATGGTGGTGGTCATGTGCGCGGAGATCTCCGGCAGCAAAACGCTGATGCGATCGACAGCCTCTCTCTGCCACGGCGATCCTTCCCCACGCATGTTCACCATCTCATTGGTATCGGTGATGAGGTTGTTCACGTGTTCCCGAATCCGGTCAAGCTGGGCGGCATGGGTCTTCCAGTGAAGCTGGGACCGCGTGTAGGACTCAAGCGTATGCGCGTCGTAGTCCGCCTGGGCGACGTGGCTTCTCACCCGCTCCAGCAGTTGCGTAATCTCTTCGGAGTCGCGATTTTCAGCAGCAGCCACTCCGGCCGACGCCACCAGGGCGAGGATGGCCATCGCGGCGATCGAGCTGAGGATGCGTAGGAGTTTCATAGCTCCTCCTTTCCTGGGCGCGTCTCGCCGTGTCCGCTGCTCCGGCTGCACCTCCAGCCGACTCATCCGCATCGGCCCAGAGCCAGCTATCGGGGAAGGAGGGTCGGATCACGCACGCGCGCCGTCCCGTTTGCGAGAAAGCGCACGGGGACTAAGATCGCGCACTCCTCGCTGCTGTAAAGGAAGCACGCAGGCTGCCAACCAGCCCCGGCAAAGTTGAATGGGAAGCCACAGTTGGCGAGGATGCCCCCGCCTGCGTCCAGAAGCTTGGACAACAGTGTTGAATTTTCTGGCGGTGCCGCCCTATCTGACGTGGCGTGGCCGCTTCCGGGTGGCTACAAGCCTCCGGCGTCAGCAGAGCGCGCTGGCAGTGCGGTCATGGAAACTGTTCCCGATTGGAGCCCCGGCGCGGAGGCCGTTACCTCGATCTGTCCGTGGCTCGTTGCTGTCCGCACGAACGCCACGCAGCGGCCCTCGTAAGCGCTGCGGTGATCGGCCTGGAATGACTCGTGGCTGGTGTTGTCGCCGTTATCGACCGCGGCGATGCTACCCGGCCCGCGCACGCTGAAGGTGATCAGGTTCGATGCGCTGGGCACCACCACCCCGTGCGCATCCACAACCGTTGCGGTCAGGTAATCCACGTGATTCCAGCCCTGCGCAATGCGGCTGCGATCGGCGGTGAGCACGATCCGGGCCGGTGCGCCGGCGGTGCGCAGCTCATCCGTCGCCACCACGCGGCCTCCATTGCTGGCCACCGCGCGCAGCGGGCCGGACGCAAAGGGAACCTGCCAGGTGCGCGGCGAGGCATCCGAATGAATGCTCTCGGTCCCCAGCGACCTCCCATTCAAAAACAGTTCCACCCTCTCGGCATTGCTGTACACTTCCACATCTTCGGTGTGCGCTGCCTGGTTCGCCGGCGTCCAGTCGGCGAACAGCACCTGGTGCGGGCGCTTGGCGTCGGTCGCTTCCCCGGGATCGACGGGGCCTCTCGCCGCCGGCGCAACACGGCGCACGATGCGGACCATGGGCGCAGCAGACCACCAGCTCTGCCGCTGCAAGCCGAGGGGGTGCGGAAAGTCGGTGCGATCCAGCAGTCCGGAGCTGTTGGCGATGTACGGCCACACATGCGCCTCGCCAAGATAATCTGCGCCCGACCACAGGAATTGGCCGGCGTAGGCCGGATGATCGCGCAGCGCCAGCCACGCTTCGCGGCTGTGCCCGTTCTCGGTGCCGATGATCTTGCGCGAAGGCTTCTGCTGGTGCGCGGCCAGGATCTCGTTCTCGCGGTAATTCTGGCCCACCACGTCGAGCATATCGGCCAGCCCGTTTTCGTAGTCGTGGCTCGCATTGGGGCGGAACAGCGCCATCGTCACCGGACGCGAAGGATCGTACTCGTGAAAGACCTCGAGCAGCGCGGCCAGAATCCAGTGCGCACGCAGCGTGTGCGGCGTGTCGTGGATCTCGTTGCCCGCGCTCCACAGGATGATGCTGGGATGATTGCGGTCGCGCATCACCGTGTCGCGCGTGTCGGTGGTGGCCCACTGGTCAAAGTAGAGATGGTAGTCGTAGGGATTCTTGCCCACCGTCCAGCAGTCGAACATCTCGTCCATCACCAGGAAACCCATCTGGTCGCAAAGGTCGAGGAACTCTGGCGAGGGCGGATTGTGCGCGGTGCGGATGGCGTTCACGCCCAGCTTGCGCAGCGCCGCCAGCCGATGCCGCCAGGCATCGAGCGGAACCGCTGCGCCGAATGCGCCATACTCGGCATGCAGGCAAGCGCCCTTGATCTTGAAGTTGCGCCCGTTGAGCCAGAAGCCGGTCGCCGGATCGAAGTGAAACTCGCGGATACCGAAGGCGGCGGTATCCTGATCAACCGCATGGCCGCGATCCATCACATCCACTACGGCGCGGTAGAGCACCGGGTGATCGATGTCCCAGCGGTCCGGCCGCGCGACCGGAATAAGCTGCGTGAAGGTGTAGGCTTGGCCCGCGGGAATTGACTGCGCCGAGGTAGTCACCCGCGCGGCGAGCTTGCCATCGGGAGCATAGAGGCTGATCGCAACAGACGTGTTGCGCGTACTGGCGGATTGGTTGACCACCGTGCTCTGCACGCGCACCGTAGCTTGTTGTGCTGAGACCACGGGCGTGCTGACGTACGTGCCCCAGCCCTGCACGTGCAGATCGCCGGTTTCGATGAGATGCACGTGGCGATAGATGCCTGCGCCGGCCGCCCAGCGCGAGGCGGGCTGCGCGGAGTCGTCGCAGCGAACCGCGAGCACGTTGGGCTCGCCCGCGCCGAAGCGCAGATGGCCGGTGAGTTCATACCGGAAGCTCACGTAGCCGTAAGGACGATGCCCCAGGTGCGTTCCGTTGATCCACACATCGCTGTTGGCCATCACGCCGTCGAAGACCACGAAGATGCGCTTGTGGGCCGCCGACTGCGGAAGCACAAAATGCTTGCGATACCAGCCCACGCCTGCCGGCAGAAAAGCTCCGCCCTGGCCGGTAGGATTCGCTTGATCGAACGGACCGGCGATGCTCCAGTCGTGCGGCACGCTGAGCGTGCGCCACGCGCCGTCGCTGAACTCCGTCGCCTCCGCATGAGGGAAGTCGCCGCGCGAGAACTGCCAGCCCGCATCCATCGGCTGGTTCAAGCGAAGGGATGGCTGTTGGGCCGCGGTTGGGTTGGGCGTGTGCGCCCAGGCTGCGGTGCAGCACCATGCGGCACTCAGCAATGCGATCGAACAAAGCCTTCGCATAACAGACCTCGATTGATTTCCGCCCTGGCGCGGCGGCCATGAGGATGGTGTTGCTTCGGACTACTGCTTGCCCGCGAGTTCCAGCCGCACCACATCATAGGCGATGCCGCTGGTGAGGCTGCCCGCCGGAACCGTCAGCGTAAGCGTGTTGGCGCCGGGATGCAGCAGGGAAGCGTCGAACCGCAGATCCTTCTCCACCCACGAACCCTCGACGCCGTCGCGGTTGATGGTTGCGTTGTACACAAGCCCGGTGATGCTTCCTGCATCCTTGCCGTTCACGCCAACCGCGATCGTGCGCGTGCCCACGCCGCAGATGCCCAGCCGCAGCGTGGCCTCGCCCTGCGGCTGCCCAGCCGGCATGGTGAAGTGAATCGTCCAGGTCGTCGCACGGCCGCGGCTGCGTGCCGATCCATCGTCGTGGATTACGTGCGGCACCTGGTAGATGAACCAGTCCTTGCGGAAGTCGCTCTTGCCGATCGTGTAGCTCACATCGTGCGGGAACAGCGTGGAGTAGCGAAGATACAGGCCCCAGTGCCAGTGATCGTTGCCCATCAGGAACTCGGAAGCGGAGCGGTTGGGAATCCCGATCTGCCAAAGCTGGCGGCCGTAGCGCACCGGCTTCCAGTCAAGACTGCCGAGATCGAGCGGCTGGCCGGGCTTCACCACCACTTCCGCTTTGTCGTAAACACCCAGAACGCCGTCGGCCATCGCATGCAGCTCATAACTGCCGGGGCGAACATCGCGGATCACAAAGCGCCCGTCCGCCGAGCCATGCACCCAGAACTCGTAGTGCTTGGCATCGTTCTGCCACGTCATCAGCGGCTGCCGGAAGCCAAAGCGGTTCACCGGCGCGGTGTTGGGGCCGGTTTGATCTGGATAGGCGAGGCCGACGAGCAGATGCGGCAGCTTTGCGTCGGGCGCCTGCGGGTCGTCAAGCACAATGCGCCCGGAGACGGTGGCGCGCTGCGCCGCCTGCGGATAGTCGACGCCGTTCACCCACGTATAAGGCCACTTCGCCTGCTCCCGCGCGGCCTGCTCTTTCGCCTCGCGGAACATCGCCTGCGGCGTTGCGGCCGAGTCCAGATAGATGAAGATGGGACCGACCACCTTGTTCCAGTCTTCGCCGGCGGCGATCGGCAGAATGCTGCCGCCGTAGTGCGTGCCGCGCCAGTAGTCGAGCAGAGTGGGATCGCCGCCGTCGCCATCGTCGATGTGACCGGTCAACTCAAAGTGATCGGGGCCGCTGCTCAGGTATTCCATCGACGGATTGATGACATACAGTCCGATGTGATCCTTGGTGCTGGACCAGCCGTAGGCCGGCGTGTCGAACTGGTCGGCGCAGTAGTCGTATTTGTGTTCGACGCGCCCTTTGTAGACGCCGGTATTGAGGCGGCGCGCCTCCTTCATGTTGAGCTGCGTGCCCATATCCCAGTCGTAGCTGGTGGGCATGCGCGCGTTGCGCTGCTTGTCGACCGAGAGCCAGTCGAAGACCTGGCTGTTCAGCTTCATCCCGTAGCGGCTCTCGCCGATGCTGGTTGCGCCATAGCTCGGCTCGTGCGTGAAGATCGCGTAGGTGTAGATGCCATGGTCGCCGCGCCCCAGCGCATAGCGAATCTCCATATCCACCAGCAGTCCCGGCGCCCGCCCACGGCCATTCAAGCGCCGGCCGGTAAACGTGCCCGCGTTCGGCCTGCGATGCGATCCCGGCGGCGGGCCGATCTTCCGGCCGCCAAGCTGGAGCGCCGCGATCTCGTTCGCCGCCCCCGGATCGCGCACCGGATGCGCGTTCAGCGGCTGGCCCTCCGACCACCCCTTGATGGAAACTTCAGCCCGCTCGCCGCCGTTCTTCGCCGGATCGATGGTGATGGTGTCCGCCTTGCGCGCCGCGCCCGACGGATTCTGCTCCCAGTAGCCGGCATGATGCCCGGAGACAAACCCCATCGTCTCCAGTCCGTGATACTTGAGCGACACCATGTCTCCGGTGGTCTTGCTGATCGAAGCCGTCACGTAGCCGTTGGAGAGAATGTAGTTCGTGCCGGTATCCCGGAGCGTCACCGGCGGATCGGCGGCGCGACGATATGGCTGCGCATGCGCGAGAGCCGGGAGGGGAAGCAACATCAGCAGGAACTGAAGCACAAAAGTGAGCGAGCGCGGCCGCGGATCGGTCATGGGGTCCCCTGGATCTGTGAGGTGTACTGCCGATTCATTAGAGATACGTTTTGCGATTGGGAAAAGACGCACCGGCGAGCCGCTTCCGGGGCCGGTTCCTCTTGCTTCTGCCGGAAGGCCGAAAAAATTAAAGGCCGGGCGCGCTCCGGATGGTTTACAAAGAAGGGAAACAGCGCGCACAGAGGGGATCAGCCTGGAGCCGGTGCAGAATTCACCCTCCAGGGCCGATTGCCTGTTCACCGAGGGGGCCAGGACGCCGATGCAGAGAGACCGCAATCCCGATCACTGGAAGCTGGGGATCTTCTATTACAACCCCGCCGACCACCGGACGCTGGTGACCAAGAGAGTGGGGCTGGGTTGGACGGTCAACTTTGCCCGGCCGGTCATCTGGGCGCCCACCGTAGCACTGGCCGTGCTGGCAATTTATTTCGTCATCGCCAACAACCGGCGATAGCGGCCCGCGGGAAGCCTGGACTGCGCATGGCGATGGCGAGTGGAATAAACCACCCGCCCAAGACCCGGCAACAGCCCCACCACGCCAGGCTGCTCAGATCCGCATCGGCATCAACACGTAGCGGTACTTGTACTCGGCCTCGGGATCCTCGGGGCGCATCTGACCGGCGGACTGCGAATCCTTGAACTCCAGCCGCACCTCGCCCTCGTTGCTGAGCGCCTTCAAAAAGTCGAGGATGTACACCGAGTTGAAACCGACCGTAATCGTGTCGCCTGCATACGGCGTGTCGATGGTGTCTTCACTCTCGCCGCTCTCGGTCGAGTTCGCCGTGATGCGCAGCTCGTTGGCCTCCAGCTTCATCCGGATCGCTCCGGAGCGCTCGTCGGCAAACTGCGAAACGCGCTGGATGGCCGCAGCCAGCTCGCTGGACTTGACCACCGCAAACTTGGTGTTGTCGCGCGGCATCACCGCCTCGAAGTTGGGGAACTGGCCGGTCAGTTTGCGCGAGCTCAGCGTGCGATGTCCCACGCGGAAGAACAGCGTGTGCTCGTCATCGGCAAACTCCACCTTCTCGTCGTCGCTGCCGCCGAGCAACTGCCGCAGCTCATCGAGCGCCTTGCGCGGAATCAGCACGCGCTTCTCGCCGCTGATGCCTTCCAGCGTCTCGTTGGGCTTCTCCACGTAGGAGAGCCGGTGGCCGTCGGTAGCCACCATGGCCATCGACTCGGCCTTCAGAATCAGCAGCGCCCCGTTCAGCGTGTAGCGCGACTCTTCGTTGGAGATGGCGAAGATGGTGCGCGCAATCAGCGTCTTCAGTGCGATCGCCGAAAGGCTGGTGGCCGCCACCGCCGGGAACTCCGGCACCTGGGGATAGTTGGCGCGCGCCATGCCCACCATCTTGGTGTTGGAGCGGCCGCTGCGAATCTGCACCCAGTGATTCTCCAGCAGCTTGATGGAGATCTCCCCGTCGGGCAGCAGCTTGATGTAGTCGTACAGCTTGTGGGCGGGAATCGTGCAGGCGCCGGGCTTCTTCACCTTCACTGCCGCGCTGGTGCGGATGGCCTGGTCGAGATCGGTGGCCGTGATCAGCAGCCGGTCGCCTTCGGCCTCCAGCAGAAAGTTCGACAGGATCGGGATCGTCGTCTTCCGCTCCACCACGCTCTGCGTCGCAGTAAGCTCCTTCACCAGGTCCTGGCGGCTTACGCTGATCTCCATTGCTGCCCCCTCGGGCGTCGATCGCCCCGCCGGCTTCTCGACCGTGGTTTCCACACTTGCCATGCGCCACCTCTGCTCCGGAAGCCCAGTTCTTATGCCCCTAACTCTACAACACGTTGCGGCACACCGGGAACGGGCTTCTGCTGTTCCTCTCGATTGTAGCGATCCCCGAATCCCTGGCGCGCGTGGAAAACCAGTATCCATCTCTGGATTCCACGCACTCCAACCCCAGCATCCCATCCGCTGCCGCCGCCGGTGAACTGGGAGTTCCCCCGGGGCTCAACGCCGGCCGTCGCGGAGCGCTCCCGTTCCTGCCACCACGCTGCGCGACGGAGAGGGTTTTCCGGAGCTTTGTTCTTAAACCATTCCAGTACCCCCCGTAGGTGCCCTAGGAAAAGTGGGAAAGAGGCTGGAAACCGCATCTGGAGCGGCTTTCGGATGGGTGCAGGTTTTCTAAAACGTGGGTGTGTAAATCAGGACATTTGGATAACTGGACTCTGGAGCTCCTTTCACGCCCCCTGTTTCCCACGTCTCCCACAGCCCCGCCCAAAACCCCTCTGCAAATCCCGGTGCGTATGTGGGAAGCCCAGCCAACTCCTTCCCCCTCGCCACCTTAAGAGGAGCCCGTCCTCCACATCTGTCCGCTCTTCCACGGCTTCCACAGGCGTCGTTTTTGCTGTCAATAAAGAGACCGGATTAGGCCGGAGCTCCCCGGGCGCGGCGCGCTTTTATACTGAAGCTTCCCATGTCTTACGCAGCGGCGATCGACCAACTGAACTCCATGACGCCCGAGCTCCATACTGGAGCCGGCCAGCCTCGCCGCAAATTTTCGGTGGAAGAGGTGCGCACGCTCCTGCACGCCCTCGGCGAACCGCACCGGCAGTTCCCTTCCGTGCTGATCGCCGGCACCAACGGCAAGGGCTCCACGGCCGCCACCCTCGCCTCCATCCTGACCGCCTCCGGCCTGCGCACGGGCCTCTATACCTCACCGCACCTGGAGCGGCCCAACGAGCGCATCCGCCTCGGCGGCTCCGAGATCTCCGACACCGACTTTGCCCGCCTCTACTTCCGCGTCCATGAGACCGCCGATCGCCTGGTAGCCTCCGGCCAGTTGCCCCAGCACCCCAGCTACTTTGAGGTGCTGACCGCCCAGGCCTTCCTCTACTATGCCGAGCAAAAGATCGATATCGCTGTCCTCGAAGTCGGCATGGGCGGCCGCCTCGATGCCACCAACGTCGTCGAGCCGCTGGTCTCCGTCATCACCGATATCTCCCTCGACCACACCGAGTGGCTCGGCCCCACCATCGCCGCCATCGCCCGTGAGAAAGCCGGCATCCTTCGCCCCGAGAGCGTGATGGTCACCCTGCCCCAGCATCCTGAAGCCAACCAGGTTCTGGGCGAGGTCGCCACCTCACTCGGAGTGCGCGGTATCAACGCCGCCGCCTACGTGCCCTCCGCCCACGAAGAGACCTCCGGCGCCTACAGCCTCGAGGTCCTGGGCGAGCATATTACGGTAGACTCGCCTCTCACCGGAGCCCATCAGCACCGCAATATCGCCCTGGCCATCGCTACCGCCGTGGAACTGGCGCAGAACCGTGGCCTTCCGGTAACCGCGGCCACCATTGCCCAGGGCATCCGCTCCACGCGCTGGCCCGGCCGATTGGAGCGCATCGCCCGTGGCCCCATTACCTGGATCCTCGACGTGGCCCACAACCCCGCCGGAGCCTGGGCGCTGCGTGCCGGCCTCCGCGCCTTCCTCCCCGAAGGCCTGCCCCACGCACTGGTCTTCAGTTGTCTGCGAGATAAGCCGGTCAACGAGCTGGCGCAGATCCTGTTTCCGATCTTCGAGCAGGTCATTCTGACCCCGATCCACAGCTCCCGGGCAGCGTCCCTCGACGATCTCGAATCCGCCGCCCAGCTCACCGGCGCGGCGGCCACCCTCGCCTCCTCGGTCCGCGATGCCCTCCAGATCGCCGCACGCCTCGTGCCGGCCGGCGTCATCGTGGTCTCCGGCTCGGTCTACCTGGTGGGCGAGGCGCGCGCCATCCTGCTCGGCCACGCCGGGAGCGCCGCATGAGCCGCCCGAACCCGCTCCCGCGCTTCTACCGCTGGCGCAGCAACCTGATTCAGTTCCCGCTCTTCTGCATTGTGACCACCCTCTGCGGGTCGCTGGCTCTCTTTGTCTCCCTCTTCGAGAAGAGCGGACGCATCCAGCACCGCATTGCGCAGTTCTGGGCGCGGCTCTGCGTGCTCATCTCCTTCGCCAAGCTCACCGTTCGCGGCGCCGAGAACCTGCGCAAGTGCCCGGTCGCCGTCTATGCCGGCAACCATACGTCCTATATGGACACGCCGGTGATCTTCGCGTCCTTGCCCTTCCAGTTCCGCATTCTCGCCAAGCAGAATCTCTGGAAGATGCCTTTCATCGGCTGGTATCTCAACCGCTCCGGGCAGATTCCCGTCGATAGCGATACCACGCGCGGCGGACACGTCAGCCTCTCCGCCGGCGTGCGCGCGCTCAAAGCAGGCATGCCGCTCTTTGTCTTCCCCGAGGGCAGCCGCACCCCCGACGGCGCCTTGAAGGAGTTCATGGCCGGCGCAGCCTATCTGGCGCTGCGCGCCCAGGTGCCGCTCATTCCGGTTGCGCTCAACGGCGTCTTTGACCTGATGCCCATGCACACCCACCACGTGTATCCCAAGGGAGGCCTGGTGCTCTCGGTGGGCGAGCCCATCGATACCACCGGCATGACCATCCGCCAGATACCCGAGGTGAACGAGCGCCTGCGTATCGCCATCGAGGATCTGCTGGCCCAGGCCGAAGGGCGCCCCGCAGCGAGCCAGCAGGCCCCGGCCTAAGCCTTCAGGATCCGCGCGAAGATGTAGCCGACGAACAGCGCTGCCCCTGCCGCCCCTCCGTAAAAGGTGCCCGGCTTCTGGTGGATGCCGTCCTCCACGCGGCCGCGCACATCCATCTCGCGCCGCATATCCTGCCGCAGCCGCGCCATGTCTCTGCTGACGCGCTCACGTTCGCGTTCCGCCCTCTGCTCAAGCTCGTCTACGGGTGCGTTCGGACTCGCCATACTGCTGACCTCCTTCTCGCAAAACCTGTTGGTCCCGCTGCAATACGTGCAGCGTGCGTTTGGGCGTAAGATCGGCGCTCTTCAGCTTGGCCACGCCGGCTCCGGCCATGATGCCTGCCACCACCACCTCGGCGCCTCCGATGATGAGGAAGCCCCAGATGAGGCCGTACTGGTCCGCGATGGCGCCCAGTCCCATGGCCACCGCCAGCGAGGCGCACACGCTCAGCAGCAGCAGTCCCATCAACCCCAGGACACCCCCGATCCCCAGCACGATCACCCCGCTCAGGCTGTTCTTGAAGCCGGTCTTCAGCTCCGCGCGCAGGATCTGATAGCGGGTTTCGAGAAAACTCTTCAGATCGTCTCTCAGTTCCTCAAAGCTCTCCACGAGCGACTTTTCCGGAATCATCTCAACGCCTCCACAGCCCCAGCGTCAGGCCGAGAAGGAAGCCTGCCGCCGCTACAACCCCCAGCGTCTGCAAGGGGCGGTTTTCGTGGTAATAACGGGCGCGAATCCGGACGTAATCGGCGTCCTGATGCAATTCGCGTCGCAGGCTGCGGCTGGTATGGGTGGCTTGCTTCTCGGTCCTCTCTTTCAACTCCTCCCACCGGGTACGCAGTTCCTGGAGCAAGTCCTCGCTCGCTGACCTGACCCGCCGCATCGTCTCGGATGCTGTGCCCTTCGTTTCCGGGGCCTGCACCTCCTGGACATAGGTCGGTGTATCGTTGATAGGAATCGGTTCCGGTGCCATTCGGTTCCGCAAGATAGCCTCTGCCATGGCTCCCCTCCTCTGCTATGCGCTGAGATGGGGGTGTGTTCATGCAGGTGGCCCTCCCCCGGACGGTTTTTGCCCCAAGACAGGGCGATTGCGCGAAAATGTCTACATTTCCCCCACCGGGTCCTCGGGGCGCATCTTATTTCAGCGGATCGGAGGTTTCACCTATGGAAACGAGCTGGCACGGGGCGAACGCCGGAGGCGCTCAGCGGCAGGGCCTGTTGCAGCACCGCTGGCTGAAGGTTCTTCTTCTGGTTGTAGGGATCCTGATTCTCCTGGTTCTGATCGTCCCCTTCTTCATCAACGCCAACACCTTCCGCCCCACCGCGGAAAGCGAGCTCTCCACCGCGCTCGGCCGCCGCGTTGCGCTCGGCCATCTGAGCCTCTCGCTCTTCTCGGGCAGCCTGGTCGCGGATAACATCGCCATCGCCGACGACCCCGCCTTCAGCTCGACGCCTTTCCTCCAGGCCAAGTCGCTGCACATCGGCGTCGACATCGGTTCGCTCCTGTTCCACCACCAGGTCCACATCCATAGCTTCACTGCCGATGCGCCGCAGATCCACCTCATCTCCAAATCCAACGGCACCTGGAACTATTCCAGCCTGGGCAGCGGTTCCAGCTCCAGCAGTTCCCAGTCCAGCGGCACGCCCAATATCTCCATCGGCGACTTCAAGATCACCAACGGCAGCGTAGACGTCTCCTCGATCCCGGCGCAGGGCCAGCCCTTCGTCTATAACCACGTCGATATCGATGTGAAGAACGTCTCCTTCACCACACCGATGCCGTTCACCATCTCCGCCGATCTCCCTGCCAACGGCACCGTCAAGCTCAACGGCACCGCCGGTCCGGTGGGCCGTCCCAATGCGGTCGATACTCCCTTGCAGGCCACCATTCAGATCGCCAACTTCAATCCTGTGGCCGCCGGCGTGATCCCGCCCTCCGATGGCGTCTCCATGATCGCCAACCTGAATGCCCAGCTCAACTCCAACGGCAAGACGCTTACGGTCGCCGGCAAGATGCAGGCCTCGCAGCTCAAGCTCTCGCCCACCGGCACGCCCGCGCCGCACCCGGTCGATATCGATCTGCATGCCACCAACAATCTCGGCGCGCAGTCCGGGCAGATCAACGATCTTGCCATCCACACCGGCGCGGTGGCCGCGCACGTCACGGGCACCTACCAGGTGGTCGGCCAGTCCGCGAATCTGAACCTCCATCTCGCCGCGCCCAACCTGCCCGTGGATGGACTCGTCGAGTTGCTCCCGGCAGTCGGCATCAAGCTGCCCAGTGGCTCTTCGCTGCATGGCGGCACCCTCACCGCGCAGCTCGACATCACCGGTCCCGCCTCGGGCCCGCGCATCGCCGGCCCAGTCTCCATCAATAACACCGAGCTCGCCGGCTTCTCGCTCGGCTCAAGGATCCAGGGCCTGACCTCGAAGCTCGGTTCGTCCACCAGCGGCGGAACGCAGATCCAGCAACTGAGCGCGAATGTGGTCAACACCCCGCAGGGCACGCAGCTCAGTCAGATCAACTGCATTGTTCCCGCCATCGGCAGTGCCACCGGCAATGGCTCCGTCGCGGCCGGCGGCGCGCTTAACTTCCAGCTCCTGGCCAAGCTCAGCACCACCGGAGTAGGTGGCGCGGCATCGGCGGCATTGAACAGCATCGGTGGCGCGCTCGGTGGAATCCTGCACACCGCCGTCTCCAACGGCATACCCATCTCGGTCACCGGCACCTCCTCCGATCCCCACATCAGCGCCAACCTGAGCGCCATGTTCAAGGGAAAGGGTCAGCCGTCCAGCACCACCAAGAAGCCAAGCCCCGGCGGCATCTTGGGCGGCCTCTTCGGAGGTGAGTAGAAAGGTATTAACAGATAAGTAACTGTTTGTCAGCACAGGGATGCAGATCAGGGCGGAGCTTCGGGTGACCCAGAGCCTGCCCTGAGCCTGTCGAAGGGTCCCCCGCTTTTTGGGGACCTGGGAGATCACCACTCCCGCCCCCGCCGCATTAAACTGAACCTTCCATGCTCCGCATCGCCATTCCAGAACCGACCACCTCCGACGCCGACTACAACAGCCGTTCGCTCCCGCCCTATCTCGACGCCCTGCGGGCCTCGGGCGCGGAACCCGTCATCGTCAAGGTCAATGCGCCGCAGGCCGACGTAGCCCGGCTGCTCGCCGGTGTCCAGGGAATCCTGCTCCCCGGCAGCCGCTACGATGTCGATCCGCAGCGCTACGGCGCCACCCGCATTCCGGAATGCGGCGAGCCGGACCCCGGCCGCGCCGCCGTCGATGAGCTCTTTCTTCAGGACGCCTTCAACCTGCGCAAGCCGGTGCTGGCCATCTGCCATGGCACCCAGACCCTCAACGTCTGGCGCAACGGCACCCTCATCCAGGACCTGAAGACCGAGGTGAACCACCGCCCCGGCCGCGAGGTGGTCGAAGCCCACCCGGTTCGCGTGGCCGCCGGGTCCCGCCTGGCCGCGCTCCTCCCTTGCTCCGAAGCGGAAGCAGCCTTCTCTGAAGCAGCCTTCTCGGAAGCAGCGGAGCCCAAGGTGAACTCCTCGCACCACCAGGCCATCCTCGAACCCGGTGACAATCTGCGCATCACCGCCGTCTCCCCAGCGGACGGAGTTGTCGAGGCAGTTGAGCTGGACTCTCCCGACCACTTCGTTCTCGGCGTCCAGTGGCACCCGGAGCGCACCTTCGACCAGAGCGCCTTTTCGCGAGCGCTTTTCTCGGCCTTCATTGAGGCGGTCCGTGCCTGGCAGCCGCCGGCGGTCGAGTCCCTGAGCCGGTCATGAACGATCCCACTGCCGCGGAGCGCCTCAACGCACTCCTCTCCCAGGCCGGCATGGAACCGCTGCCGCCAGAGCAGCTAGCCGGCTTCCTCGCCTATCTTTCGCTTATTCTTCGCTGGAACGCCCGGACGAACCTCACCGCAATCTGCGACGAGGAAGGCATTCTCGCCCGCCACTTCCTGGAGTGCATCGCCTGCGCGCGCGCCCTTCCCGCCGGAATAGCCACCCTGCTGGACTTTGGCTCCGGCGCCGGCTTACCCGGCATCCCCATCGCTCTCTGCCGGCCCGAGATCGCCGTCACCCTCGCCGAGTCCCAAGGCAAGAAGGCCGCTTTCCTGCGAGAGGTGGTCCGCACCCTCGGCCTCGGCGTTACCGTCCACGCCTCGCGCGCCGAGTTGCTGGGAACGACCTTCGACTCCGTCGTCCTCCGAGCGGTCGACAAGATGCGTGAGGCCGTAGCGGCCGCCGCCCAACTGGTGAGCACAGCCGGATGGCTGGCCCTGATGACCACGCACGCCGATTTGGCGGAACTCCATCGAGCGGCAGGCGGTGATTTCTCCTGGGAGACGCCGGTCGCCCTGCCCGGCAGCGACTACCGCATCCTCTCCCTCGGCCGCCGAGGCTAGTCCGTCGTAGCGCAGACCAGCCCAGTAGCGCCGACCTCCCGGTCGGCAGTCGTGTGGGCCTCCCGGCCCACACCGCAACGCAGCCTCGGCAACGGCCCATCCCTCTACATCCCCCGAAACTGCGGCGTCCGTTTCTCCAGAAACGCCCGCAGCCCCTCGCGGTAGTCCTCGCTTCCCATAACCCTGCGCCGAACAGCCCGGTAGCGCCGACCTCCCGGTCGGCAGTCGTGTGGGCCTCCCGGCCCACACCGCAACGCAGCCCCGGC
>DAIDLI010000031.1 GCA_027449545.1 Acidobacteriaceae bacterium
CTGGCAACGCGCTCGCCGAGCAGTTCGGCCTGGTCTACACCGTGCCGGATTATCTGCGCGAGTACTACCGCTCCATCCTTGTCAATATCCCGTTTGTGAACGGCGAGGAAAGCTGGCAGCTCCCATTGCCGGCAACCTATGTTCTCGCAAAAGACCGGAAGGTCCTCTTCGCCGAGGCGCATGCTGACTTCCGCGTGCGCCCCGAGCCGGAGGAGGCGCTGGCCGAGGTGCTGGCGCTGCACGGACGCTAGTCGCGCCTACTTCCCCATCTGCTCTTCGATCAACGACGTTGCACGCTCTTCCGTCACACCCCGCAGCAGGAAGACCTTGCTCCGGGAGAGCTCGCCAGAAACGAGTTCCACCCTCGCGCGCGGAATGCCAAACGTCATTGCCAGAAATCTCAACAGCGCCTCATTCGCGCGCCCTTCAATCGGCGGAGCCTGCACGGCAATCTTGAGTTGCGCCGCGGCGCCCTCGCCGTAGATGCCAACAATGGCCGTCTTCTTTGCGCCGGGCTGTGCGCGCACGGCCAGCGTGACTCCGCCTGCGACCGTGCGCAGCATCAGGCCGGCCCCGTATAGGGCGCGCGTTTGCCAAAGAGCGCCGTGCCGATGCGGATCCGCGTCGCGCCCTCTTCAATCGCCAGCGGGAAATCACCACTCATGCCCATCGAGAGTACATTGAGACTGAGCCTGGGATGCTTCTGCGCCCAGCGGTCCCGCCACATGCGAAGGCTGCCAAAGCAGGCACGCGTCTCAGCCTCCGGCGCGCCCCACGGAGCAATCGTCATGAGGCCGTGCGTGTCGAGGTGCGCAAGGTCCGGCAAGCGTTCGAGCAAGTGCGCGGCCTCGGCGGATTCCGGGTCGATCCCGGCCTTCGTCTCCTCCGTGCTCAGCTTCACTTCGATCAACACCGGCAGACGCTTGCCCAGCTTCCCCGCCGCATCATTCAACCGCTCCGCCAGCCGCACCGAATCCAGCGAGTCGATGCCGTCGAAGAGTTCCGCCGCTCGTGCCGCCTTATTCGACTGCAGATGGCCGATGAGATGCACGCGGGGATGCGGCACTCGTGCCTCCGCCCAAAGCTCCTCCGCGCGCGGTGCCTTGGCGGCAAACTCCTGCACGCGATTCTCGCCAAAGAGAGTGAGCCCCAGAGTCGTCGCCTCGGCCATCGTCTCAGCAGGGTAGGTCTTCGAGACGGCCATCAGCTCAATGTCTGCGCGCGGGCGGCTGGCCTTGCGGCATGCGGCGTCAATTGCTTCTTCCACACGCGCGAGATGGTTTGCCAGCGCCGTCATTGCGCTTCCGTCCGGTCCGTTCGGCACGCCTCAGTGTCCGTGCTCTTCGAGGAACTTTTCCGCTTCCAGCGCAGCCATGCAGCCCGACCCGGCCGCCGTGATGGCCTGACGGTAGCGACGGTCCTGCACATCGCCGCATGCGTACACGCCGGGCACCACGACGCCATTGTGCGTGGTCAGCACATTGTCCTTCGTGCGGATGTAGCCATCGGCATCCAGATCCATCTGGCCGTGAAACATCTTCGCATTCGGCTCGTGTCCGATGCCAAGGAAGAGCCCGCTCACGGGCAACGTGGTCACGTTGCCGTTGGTCACATCACGCAGGCGCAGGCCTCTTACTTCCTGCTCCGCTACGCCCAGCACCTCTTCCACTACGGTGTTGGTGCGCAGCTCAATGTTGGGATGAGCGATCGCGCGCTCCAGCATGATCTTGCTCGCGCGGAACGCATCGCGGCGGTGCAGCAGAGTCACCTTGCTGGCGAAGCGCGTAAGGAACAGCGCCTCTTCCATGGCGGAGTCGCCGCCGCCCACCACGGCAATCTCCCTGCCGCGGAAGAAGAAGCCGTCGCAGGTGGCACAGCTTGAGACGCCGTGTCCAATGAGCGCCTGCTCGCTGGGTAGACCCAGCCAGCGCGCGCTGGCTCCCGAGGCCACAATCAGCGTGCGCGTGCAGATTTCGCCTGCTGAGGTTTGCAGCGTATAGGGATGCTTGCTCAAGTCCACGCTGTTCAGGTGTGCAAGCTGGAAGGTCGCTCCAAACTTGGCCGCCTGCTTCTTCATATTGTCAATCAGCTCAGGCCCCTGAATGCCCTCCGGCCAGCCTGGAAAATTTTCGACCAGAGTGGTGATGGAGAGCTGACCGCCCGGCTCATGGCCCTCCAGAACGAGCGGGTTGAGCCCGGCGCGGCCGGTGTAGATGGCGGCGGTGAGTCCGGCGCAGCCGGAACCAAGAATGACGGTATCGCGTGTCTCGCTCATGAGTTGTCCAAAATCGATTCTAGCCGGTCGTAGCCGCCAACGGGGAACGCAGCGCGGCCCGTACTTCATTATGATGAAGCACATGGCAAATTTGACTCTTGTGTATGGACTGCGGCTGCTGCCCGAGGGCGAGGTGGCAGAGATTCAGGACGCAACGCTGAAGCTGGTCAACGGTCACGAGGCCCACGTGACCATGCATATCCTCGAAGGCTCACGCGAACAGATTGAGCAACAGCTCAAGCAGAGCCTCGATGCATTCTTCGACTTCTACCCGCAGATTTGAGCTTGTGCGCCGTGGCGCTGCTCACATCGTCTGTCAGCGTGCGCCCACCGGGTCCGTGTCTGCAATGCGGGCGGCAGTGCGGTTCTCCCTGCGTCCGTCGTTGCTGCGTTTCACGCGGAGATTGTCCAGCGCATAATCCACGTAACGTGGATCAAAATGGGCCGGCTGGCCCATGAATTTGCAAGTCGCGACGACCTGGTCGACGATGAAGCGAGGCTGGTATGCGGCAAAATCCATCTCCTTCTCGTAGCGCAGTTTCTGGACAATGTATTCAAAACCGGCGTCCGTGAGCGTCACTCCCTGCCGCTTGCATTCCTTCTGGAAGATTTCCGCATAGTTCTCATAGCTCGGGGGCCCCACTTCAATCTTGTAGGGAAGGCGGCGCAGGAAGGCCGGATCCATCAGGTCCTCCGGTTCCAGGTTGGTAGAGAACATGATGAGCTCTTCGAACGGGATGCTGAAAGTCTTGCCGGTGTGTAGCTTCAGGTAATCCACGCGATTTTCGAGAGGCACAATCCAGCGGTTCAGCAGGTTGGTCGGGCTGACAAGCTGGCGGCCAAAATCATCGATGATGAAACAGCCGCCGAGGGCCTTGACGTGCAGCGGAGCCTCATAGAAGTTTCCAACCTCGTCATAGCGCAGATCCAGCATGTCCAGCGTCAGTTCGCCGCCTGTCACCACAAAGGGCCGCTTGCACGGCACCCACCGCGCATCAAAGGCCTCGCGCCGTATAACCGACAGGCCCTCATCCTCGGTCAGATTCGCGGAGTCCAGCGGCAGATGGATCCTGGGATCATGCACCCGGATAATCTGGCCTTCCACCATGATGGCGTAAGGCACATAGATTACATCGCTGAAAACGTTAGCAAATGCGTGGGCAACCGAGGTCTTTCCATTTCCAGGAGGCCCATAGAGCAGCATCGCGCGCCCCGAGTTCAGTGCCGGGCCGCATTGCTCGATCATGCTGTCGTCAAAGGTCAGCTCGCCAATAGCGTTGCGAATGCGCTCAAAGCTGACGATCTCGTTCGTCAGCTTCTGCATGTTCACCTGTTCGTTAAATTCCTCGAGCGTTACCGGAGCGGGGCCGGTGTAACGCAGCCGGTTCAGGGCGTCGATGGTCCAGCGGCGGCCTTCCTCAGTGAAGGAGTAGCTCAGATCGATTGGATTATCGGCATGGCGCGAACCAAGGGTCTGCAGCAGTTGCCTGCCCAGCGCCATCTGGATCAGGTCAATCACGATGTGATACGGAAGCTTGATCGCTTCCACGAACTGGCGGGTCGTCTCCAGCCGGTCGCGATAGATCAGCTTCAGCAGCAGCCCCATCAGGTCGATCTCGTCGATCCCGATCTCCTTGATGTCCGCCGGCTCCTGGGGAATCCGGTGCAGAAAGGAATCCAGCGTGCGCTGGTCAATGGCTCCCATTGCGACGAGATTGTCGCCCAGCCGTCCACCCTGCTCGGTCAGGCGATTCACCGCCTGGGCAACCTGTTCTTCGGTCACCAGTTTTGCTCGAATGAGCAGATCGCCGAGTCGAAGCCGAGTGGAAATAATACCCTCCTTCGGAAGAGGTCTCGGGCACACAAAGATCCTGAGCTTCCGTCCTCCCTATCGAATATCCCATCGTCACCTGGATGGCAACTACACACAAGTGGGATAAGTACGGTGGGCACCAACGGCGGAATCCCCCTTCAACTCCGCCCGTTCTCAGTGTTCCAACATGTGTCGTCGGAACCAACATGAGAATTTTCTTAGACTTCCACCCTGCCCAACGGCTTCGATCCTGCTTCAGGACGGCGTGCAGGGGGGCAGTGACTTGATCTGTGACTCCCTGTGCCTGCGATTTGTCCGCCTCTCGATCCAAAGGGCGGCGACAATCCTGGGGCTGCTCTTGCTCCTGCACTGTGCGGCGGGAGCCAGGGGACCGCGTTCCATCGCCGGCATCACCTACTTCAATCCGGCGGTCCTGGGCCAGCCGGTTCACCGGGCGAACGGCGAGGTGCGGTATTTCGTTGATCAGGGCGCCCTGAACGCGACCGTGAGCAACCAGAATGCCACCGCGATGGTGGATGCCGCGGCGGCTCTCTGGAGCGCGGTGCCCACGGCAGGAGTCACACTCACCGACTCAGGCTCGCTCAACGAAGACGTGAATGGCGCCAACATTCTGGCCGGCAAGCAGCTCATCGCTCAGCCCAGCGACGTCACTCCCTCGGCCACCAGCTACCCGGTCGGCGTGATCTACGACGCGGACGGCTCGGTTAGCAACGCCCTCTTCGGGGCCTCGGCCAGCGACCCGGCCAGTTGCGAGAATGACGGCGTGTAGACCTGGCTCGACAACATCCAGCCGGACGCGACCCTCGCGCACGGCATCATTCTTCTGAACGGTCTCTGCGCCAACACGCCCGACCAACTCACGATGATGGGCTTTCAACTGGAACGGGCCTTTGGACGTATCCTCGGGCTGGACTTCTCGCAGGTCAATCCCGGCGCGCTGACCAACGGCGAACCCAACGGCGCACTCGGCTGGCCGGTGATGCAGCCGCTCAGCGGGGCCTGCGGCGTCAGCGGCGGCAACTGCATCCCCAGCCCCACCGTATTGCGCCATGACGACATGCCGCTTCGAACCGCATCTATCCCATCACTGCGGCCAATCTCGCCGGCTTTCCCGGCAAGCAGCTTACGGCGGCCAATACGGTTTCCATCACCGGCACGCTCACCTTTCGCGACGGAACCGGGATGCAGGGAGTGAACGTCGTGGCGCGGCCGCTGGACGCGAATGGCAATCAGCTCTACCAATACACGGTCACCTTCGTGTCGGGTGGGTGGGTATTTCAATGGCCGGCACGGCAACCCGGTGACCGGCTGAACGGATGCAAACGGCAATCTGCTCACGCGGTGGGGATCGAATGACCTGGCGATGCAGGGATACTTTGACCTGCGCTTCATGCCGCTTCCGCCGGGAATGTCCAGCGCCAGCTACCAGGTGACGTTCGAGCCGATTGACGCACTCTATATTCACACGGCCTCGGTTGGTCCGTATAGAAATGGGTCGCCCACTCCCTCTGGCTCCATGCCAACACTTCCGGTTCTCGCGCCGGGCATGGCCCAGTCGCTCAACGTCCAGATTGGCGACTCGGCGAGCAGCGGTTACTCCGACGCTGTCGCCACGGAAGCCCAGCAGAGCGCCCTGCCACCGAGCGGTCTCTGGTCCGGACGGCTCAGCCAGGTGGGACAGACTGACTGGTTTCTCTTTCCCGTGCGCGGAGGCCGCACTTCTACCGTCGTCACCCAGGCGCTCAATGAGTCAGGCCTCCCGACCGAGACCAAGGCGCTGCCCGCGCTGGGCATCTGGGACGCATTCGATCCCATAGGCTCCGCTTCCGTGGGTTCGTCGCCGGGCCTGAACGGCTCCGCTGCCGGAGAAAGCTGGCTGCGTGTCAGCGCCGGCGCCGACGATCTCGTGCGACTGGGAGTCGCGGACCTGCGTGGGGATGGGCGTCCCGACTACGCCTACAACGGCTGGGTGCTCTACGCAGACACGGTGCAGCCTGCACACTTGCCTCTGGCGGGCGGGCCGATTGTCATCCATGTCATGGGCTTTCGTCCCTCGGACACTGTTCTGGTGGGCGGGCAGCCAGCCACGGTCACAAGCGTCTTCCCAACGGAGATGACCGCGGTTGCGCCTGCGGCGGCGCAGGGAGTTACAGGCTCGGTGGATGTGGAGGTCGATGACCTGCCCGTCTTCTACGCCGCGGCCATCATCTCTGGGGGCATCAGTTACGATGCGGGGACGGGCGACTCGCTCTCCCTGGTGTCCGCGCCTGCGGGGACTGTCCCGCTCGGCGTTCCGCTTCCCTTCACCATCTCAGCGCTTACATCGAGCCTGACGCCCGCCGGAGGCGTCACCGTGACCTACGCGCTCGCCAGCGGGTCAGCGTCGCTCGGCTGCGGTCAGAGCAGTTGCACAGTTGCGGCAGGCGGCGACGGATTGGCCTCGCTCAGCATCACGACCACCAGTTCCTCTCCAGCCGTGGTCACGGCGAGTCTCAGCAACGGCGCATCGGTTCAGGCACACTTCACCGGCGGAACTCCCCGGTGTTGAGCGCGCTGACCCACACGATCTCCGTCGCCGCAGGTGCCACGGTGACATGGACGACACAAGCGCTTGCCCTGCTCAACCGCGCACCGGCAGGTGGACAATCGGTGACCGGGCAGGCCGTCGCAGGCATTGCCGCGCAGGGCAGCGGTCCCATTGTGACCGGCTCCAATGGAATCGCCGCCAAGGAATTGACGGTGGGACCGCTCGCCGAGGGGCAGCAATCCGCTGCGACTGCGTGTCTGAACGCCACCTCGCAATGCGTTCCCTTCACCGCGACGGGAGCGCGGCCTGCATACGCGTGGCTGGAGACGGCGTCGGGTACGGCGCAGCGCCTCAGCACCCCCGCCACTCCAGGCCAGATTGTGCTGTGCGTGCGCGATATGGACGGCAACCCGATGGCCGGCGGAACCGTCACCCTGTATCAGGCGCTCTACGCATGGACGCCTCCGTGCCCGCCCCATGGCCGCTGCGCCGCCAGCCCCCTGCTGTCAACCCAGGTATCGACTGCCACTTCGGCACTTGACGGGACGGTTGTCTTCGCGCCGGCGTCGATTCCCGCAACCGCGACAAGCACAATCGGCGTGGCCGCCACCGGCAACAGCAGCACGCTTTCACTCGCCATCGAGCAGCATCCATAGCACTTGGGCGCGCAAGGGACCCTCCCCGCGGTCCGCGTCTACGCGCCGCTGCGCGGTGTTTT
>DAIDLI010000032.1 GCA_027449545.1 Acidobacteriaceae bacterium
CCAGAAAGCTCTCCGAGCCCAGGAACACCGTCGCCAGTGCCGCAAACGAGGCCGCCCGGGGGCTCACCCACAGGCGCGAAAACCTGTAGACCCCCACCACCAAAAGCAGAATTGCCGCGAACTGGACCACCATGTAGCCCATTTCCAGCCCGAAAAGCGGCGAAATCACTGCAATCCACTGCTGCGGCAGCGGCGGATAGGTCGCCTGCGAGAATCCCGCGTACCACTTCACATTCCAGGGATTGAACCAGTGGTGCAGGTAATGCGAGGCGAAAAAGATATGGAAGTTGGTGTCGTAGGACTTCAGAGGCAACTTCATCAACATCAGCGGAAGATGAACGGCCACCGCCAGCAACAGGATCAGACTTAGCGGTATTGGCTTTTGTGAGGAATCGATCGGCTCAGTTTTCTGCACAGTTGCCACTCCAGACATACTCGGGAATTGCTGAATCAATACGCATGAAATTCGCGGCGTGAGCGCCGCTTCGCATTTTTATTGCGGTAAGAAAATGAAAATTGTGAACTCCGCACACTATTCGATTGAGGATGACCCGCTTGTGGTTGCTTTCCCCGACAGGGAATCGCTGCGGTCCGCGTCTCAGGTTATGGACCGCACTGCATTTGCGTTTGATTGAGCCAACATCCACAGCTTTCCGGGAATCCAATCAATCAACGTGAAGTCCTGGGTTGGTGAATCCCCTTTGAACGCTCGATCTCGATTTGTGACAACTGCATCGGTGTTTCTCCTGACCGGCTTCGCCTGTGTTTTGCAAGCGCAGGTGTATCAGGTAAATCAGGGAGCATCGCAGAGTCCGCAGGCAGCCAAGAGCGCGCCCGCGGCCCAATCGCAAAGCGCCCAGTCCCTCGGCTGGGGCTCCAACATCCAGAACGCCCGCCTCGCCCGCGCAGCGCAGATGGCGCTCCAGCACGGCGATAAAGCGCAGGCGGTCGACTACGCCCAGCGCGCCGCGCAATCCGCGCCCAATGATCCGCAGTTATGGTTTTTGCTGGGGTACGCTGCGCGCGTGGACGGCCGCTATCAGCTCTCGCTCGATTCCTACAACCACGGCTTGCGCCTCAACCCCGGCTCCCTCGACGGCCAATCCGGGGTGGCGCAGGACTACAACCTCATGGGCCGGGCGAACGAGGCGGAAAAGCTGCTGCAAAAGATCATCGCCGCCGATCCCCACCGCCGCAACGACGTCCTTCTGCTCGGCGAAATCAACGTCAGAGCGCGCGACTATACCACCGCCCTCAACTGGCTCAGCAAAGCCGAGCGCTTGCACCCCGACGCCCGCTCCGAGCTGCTCATGGCGCTCTGCTATCAGCAGCTCAAGCAGATGAACAAGGCGCGCCTCTATCTCGACATGGCCAAGCGCCGCGCGCCCAATAATCCGGACGTGCTCCGCTCCCTGGCCGGTTTCTATCGCGACACCGGCAACTACAGTGCCGCGATCGACGCTCTGCGGCAGATTCCTCATCCCGGCGCCGACGTGCTCGCCGAGCTCGGCTACACCTATCAGCTCGACGGCAAAATGACCGATTCGGCGCAGGTCTACGAACAGGCTGCTAACGCCAAGCCCAAGGACCTCAATCTGCAGCTTGCCGCCGCGCAGGCGCAGGTGGCCGCCGGCGCTATCCCGCAGGCTGATCCCTTCCTCCGCCGCGCCCAGAACCTCGATCCCAACTACTATCGTCTCCACGCCATTCGCGGCGAGATCGCGCAGATGCAGGATCGCACCCAGGAAGCACAGAAGGAATATCAGCTCGCCATCCGCGCTCTGCCAGCCGTTCCCGTGGAAGGCCCGCTCTACGGCATCCAGCTCCACATGGACCTGGTCGCACTCGATCGCGCCCTGGGTCAGGACGACCCTGCCCAGCACGAGCTCGCCACCGCCCAAAAGCAGATCGCGGCGGTCGATCAGGCGGGCGTTAATCGCGAGCAGTTTCTCCGCCTGCGCGCCCTCATCCGACTCAACGCGGGCGATGCCGCAGGCGCGCTTACCGACATCAGGGATGCGCTGGCCGCCAATCCCAACGACCGCAACAATCTCCAGCTCAACGGCGACATCCTCATGAAGCTGGGCCGCACACAGGATGCAATCGCCGTCTATCGCCGCATTCTCCATCAGGATCCCAGCAACCGCTTCGCCCTGACCTCGCTGGGCTACGCCGAACGCGCCGCCGGCGACAGCAAACAGGCAGAAAAGTACTTCCTGCGCCTCGCCAAAGCCGATCCCAAACTCTACGTTCCCTATCTCGCGCTGGGCGACCTCTACACCTCCGAACACCACTACGACAAGGCCCAGGCCGAGTACACCCGCGCCCTCAAACGCGCTCCGCACAACGCGCTTGTCATGGCCGGTGGCATGAACGCGGCCATCGAGGCCCACAACCTCAAGCTCGCCGGCGTCTGGCTCGGCCGCACCACACCGGAGATGGACCGCGAGCCGCAGGTGCTGCGCGAAAAAGAGCGCTACTACAGCTTCAAGGGCGACTACCGCGAATCCGCCGCCGTCGGCGAGCGCGCCATCCAGGTGCTTCCCCGCGATCGCGACGTGGTCGTCTATCTCGGCTACGACTACCTCTATCTCAACCGCTACAACGAGCTCCTGGCGCTCACTACCAAGTACATGAATCTGCTGCCCAAGGAGACGGATATCCCTCTCCTCCAGGGCTACGTCTACAAGCACGACGGGCAGAAGGAAAAGGCGCGCGATGCCTTCGCCGAGGCCATCCAGCGCGATCCCACCTCCGAAACCGCCTACGTCAACCGCGGCTACATGGAGAACGATCTGGGCCAGGCCGCCGATGCCGCCAACGACTTCAAGACCGCCGTAAAGCTCGACCCCAAAGATGGCCAGGCCCACCTCGGCCTCGCCTACGCCGACCTCGATCTCCACCAGACCGACGCGGCGCTTCACCAGGCATCTCTCGCCGAAAAGAGCATGGGCGACATCCGCGATGTGCACGTGATTCGCGCCACCGCCTACGGCCGCGAAGGCATGCAGCGCAGCGCTGCCACCGAATATCGCGCCGCCCTCAAGTTCACGCCCCACGACGGCGCGCTCTACCTCGGCCTCGGCAACGCCTTGCTGTCGCTGCGCCAGTACCGTCCCGCCATCGACGCCCTCAACCGCGCGGCCCGCTACTCGCCGCAGGATCCTAACCCGGACGCCATGCTGGCCAGCGCCTACGCCCACCTCAACGACCGGCAGCAGGCGCTTCACTTCGCCAACATCGCCGAGCAGCGCGCCAGTTCCTCGCCCGGTCCCGTACGCAGCAGTGTCTACGTCACCACCGGCCAGGCCCTCAGCAGCCTCGGCGACCAGACCGCTGCCATGCAACGCTTCAGCAAGGCTCTAGCGGTCAAGGGCAGCGATCGCGTCGGTGTGCGCCTGGCCATCGCGCAGCTCATGGCTCAACAAAACCATCCCCACGCCGCGGAACGGCAGGTGGCGCTGGGCATGATGGAAGCCGATGCCGGCGACACGGCGCCGCCCACTGGCTCGGAGTACATTGCGGCCGCGGACATCTTCCGCACCCTGCACGAATACGACCTGTCGCAGAATTACCTGCACCGCGCCAAGATGGCCGGTGCGCCCGACGCCGAAGTCCGCATCGGTCTCGCCAATAACTACCTCGCCGTGGGCGACACCAGGCGCGCGGCCGCCGAACTGGCTGCGGTCTCCGCCACCAATGCCGACGGCGATCCCAGCTACCAGTTCCTGATGGCCCAGGCCAATGTCTACCGCCAGGAACACCGCGGCGCCCTCGCTCTTACTTCCTTCGCCCAGGCCGCCAATGCCGAAGGAGATGACCAGAGCGCTGAAGAAAGCATGATTGCGACCGGCGGCGACGAGGGCCTGCGCGTCAATCCGCACCTCAGCGTACTCTCCGACTACACCGTATCGCCCATCTACGAAGACACCACCGTCTACGTGCTCGACTCCAAACTCGACGCCAACCAGCCCATTCCTCCAGGCGACTTCGCGCTCCTGCCGGGGCCGCGTTCCTCGCTTCAGAACCAGTGGACCGACGCTTTCCACCTGCACTGGAAGCACCTGCCAACACCAGCCGGCTTCTTCCAGATCCGCAACGCGCGCGGCCCCATCTCTGCGCCCAGTTCCTCCTGCGGACCGGGATCGAGCCCCAGTAGCATCTGCACGCTCATCATCAACCGCGATACCACCGACTACAACTTCAACATCGGCCTCAATCCCAACCTGCGCGTGGGCCGCAACATGTTCTCCTTCAACGGCGGCGTCCAGGGGACCATTCGCCGCGACTCCTTGCAGCCCGCGGAGATGAACCAGAACCTGTTCCTCATGTTCCTCTACGGCTCCACCAGCACCCTCTTCAATGCCGTGCAGGTCAGCGGCTACGTCATGCGCGAAACCGGTCCGTTTACCCAGACCAACCTCTACTCCCGCTCTCTCACCGGCGCGCTCGACTTCCGCGTCGCATCCCCCTGGAGCAAAACCACATTCCTCACCGGCTGGGGCGCCAACAAGCTGACCTTCACGCCTCAGACCTACCAGGCCTACTTCACCTCCGCCTATGCCGGTGTGGAACACCACTTCAACCGGAACATCGACTTCAGGGCTTTGCTTGAAGATCTGCGCGCCTGGCGCATCGTCGGCGCCAACTCAGGGATTGCGCAAAATCTTCGCCCTGCCGCAACCTTCAACTTCTCCCCCCATCGCAATTGGCAGGTGCACCTTGACGGCGCCTATTCCGATACTCTCGGCTTCCACGATTACGATGCGGTCCAAAGCGGCATCTCAGTTTCGTATGCAATGCCGTTCCGGCGAGGGTTTGAGGGTACCTCCGGACCGCTCAAGCTCGCCTATCCGATCCGTTTCTCCGCAGGTGTCCAGGACATGGACTTCGTCAACTTCAACGGCCCCGGGCAACAACAGGTAAGACCCTATTTCGAAATCAGTATCTTCTGAGGCGGCGCAATGAAAATCTGTCTGGTAGCAGCCTTTCCTCCCAGCGGAAGGCAATTGAATGAATATGCGTTTCACCTGGCCCGGGAGCTGCGCAACTGCCCCGGCGTCGAACTGACCATCCTCGGGGACGAGCTCAGCGCCTGCGAATTCGCCACCGACGAACATGGCAATCCCATCCGCGCCGATCAGCAGCCCGAGCTGCCCGGCTTCAATGTCGTTCGCTGCTGGCAGTTCGGCAGCCTCTCCACGCCGGTCCGGCTGCTCAAGGCCATTCGCAGGATCCAGCCCGATGTGGTCTGGTTCAATCTGGTCTTCTCCAGCTTCGCGACGCCGGAGAACCCGGTGGCCGCCTTTGCCGGCCTCTCCACACCAGCGCTTATCCGCGCCGCCGGCTTCTACACCCACATCACCCTGCACCACATCATCGAGCACGTGGACTTCGCTGCCGCCGGCATCCGCCGCGAGAGAATCTTCCGGGTCGGCACCGAATTGGCAACCCGGGCCTTGCTCAAAGCC
>DAIDLI010000033.1 GCA_027449545.1 Acidobacteriaceae bacterium
TCGGCGGGCGCGCTCGGCGCGTCGGCCTCCCCCCTCGTCTTCGGCTTCTTTGTCCAGCGCGGCTCCTGGGTGGTGCCCTTCTTTGTCACCGCCGGGATGCTTGCCAGCGGGGCCCTCATCTGGGCCTGTCTCATCGATCCCGAACGCTCGGTGGTCGGCGCGGCGGATCAGAGCGGGGAGATCATCCTGCCCAGCCACAAATCCTAAGCTGCGCCGTCTCCAGGAGCGCGTG
Organism: Acidobacteriaceae bacterium; assembly: GCA_027449545.1. Taxonomy (GTDB): domain Bacteria; phylum Acidobacteriota; class Terriglobia; order Terriglobales; family Acidobacteriaceae; genus Telmatobacter. The sequence continues at coordinate 233 of DAIDLI010000033.1, forward strand.
ATGTTTCATGGCCTCCCGCAGAACCAATGGGGGCAACTCAGCCAGGCTTTGCATTGCAGGCCGGTCGCAGCGGATAATTGCAGCCTATAGGGCGCAGTCATCTCCGAGGCCAAAATTGCTGATCCCTGCAGGGCAGGATCTCTCCTGCGCTCCCCCTGCTCACCATCCCCGGGCGGTCCATTCGCCACTGAAGAAACTCACCTCGTACGGTGGCTTTCAAAAGCAACGAGCCTGCGCGAAAACCGGTTTGCCGCAGCACATCTGCAAGTGCCCTCCGGGGGCGGCAAGCAGTTTCAGAATCTATGCAAGCCACGCAAAATCAGTCACATGAGAGCCACAAGGATTTCTTAATATTCTTTTCGGGCTTTCTTAAGGACTTGCTCTTCTGAACGACGTAGTTTTGGTGACCGTTACATCTTCGGATTCCTGCGGAGAAGGTTCTAAGCGGCTGTCATGCGAACGATCAGGGCCCTAGAAGGCATGCTTGCCGCCTGCCGGAGACGCTCCATACTTCCGCCTCGTTCCCCTGAGGCGGAGCCGTAAAGATAACTGCCGCAGCGCGTGAGTGCTCCGGCTCCGCCGTTCCCTTGATGGTTCTTTTTGGGCCAGCCAAGGGACTAGAAATCTTGATCGATATCCTCGGATCGCGTTCGGTCTTCGCAACAGAGAGCTTTTAAACAGGTGATACGGAATCGGATTTGAGAGGAGATATGGCAATGAAATTCTTCCCCGCAAGATATAAAAAGGGGCGCGCCGTTGGCCTCCAACGGTGCATGCGGCTGGGGGTCCTACTTCTGGGGGCACTTCTACTTACTCTCTCGGCAAATGCTCAGGGCAGCTTTGGAACGATCCTTGGAAACGTCACCGATCCCACCGGCGCCGTCCTGGTCGGAGCCAAGGTAACCATCACCAACACCCAAACCGGCGTATCGCGCACGATGGTAACCGACTCGGCTGGAGCTTACAATGCCCCCAGCCTGCTTCCCGGCGACTACTCGATTCGGGCCCAGGCCAGCGGGTTCAAGGTCTTCGTCCGGAAGGGGGTCACAGTGGATGTCGGGCAGTCCGTGCGGATCGACTGCCCGCTGCAGCCCGGCGCGGCCGCACAGACCGTCACCGTGACAGGCGGCACTCCGCTGGTCAACACGGAGAGTCCGACTTTGGGTGGAACCCTTCAGACCTCGCAGATCACCAATCTGCCACTGAATGGCCGCAACTACCAATACCTGATGACCCTGCGCCCCGGCGTCGAGATTGAACCCGGCGGATCGCCATGGACGACCAGTACCAATAACGGCCGTCCCGACGACGCCAATTACCTGGTCGGGGGCGTAACGAACTACAGTTGGTACGACGCCCGCTCCACCGCCAACGACTCCAGCCCCTTCACCGACGCAGCCACCATCCTCCCCGTTGACGCCATCCAGGCCTTCAACGAAGAGGAAAATCCGGAGGCCGAGTACGGATGGCGTGACGGCGCTGTGATGGATGTGGGTATCAAATCGGGCACGAACAACATTCACGGCTCGCTCTATGCCTTTGGCCGCGACGGCTCGTGGGACGCCCGCAACACCTTCAATGAAGCGCCCCTCGGCGGCACCTGTCTCCTCAACCCCCAGGTACCCGCCACCTGCGACAAGTTGCCGACCCAGATGGAACAGTTTGGCGCGGTCGGCGGCGGTCCGATCATCCGAAACAAGCTCTTCATCTTCGGCGGATTCGAGGGCATGAAGAACGAGTTGGGCAACCAGTACCCCGGCAGCGTGCCCTACACCGGCCCAGGAATCGGGGGTGTCGCAGATCCTGCCAACAGCGAAGTGGATGCGATCACGGCGTTGCAGAAAGCTGGCTACACTACGCTTTGCTCCGCCTCGAACTCGACTAATTGCCTTAGCCAGCAGAGCCTCGACCTGCTCGGTTGCAGCGGTACGGCATCCGTGGTCGGCTCCTACACCTGCACGGGCGGCCTCATCGCCGGCGACCCCTCCAATTCCACGATCTACCCCTCCAGCCACCCCATCTTCCAGAACTCGAACAACGGGCTGGTGAAGATTGACTACACCATCAACAGCAAGAACACCATCACCGGAATGTTCTGGGACGGCTATTACACAGCCTCGGGCCAGGATCACGCCACGGTGAACTCGCTCTTCCTTACCGACATGGACATCTCGGGGCGATTCGCCGAGGGCGACTGGATCTACGTGCCCAATTCCCGGTGGGTGAATGACTTCCGCTTCGGCTTCGCGGAGGCCAGCTATGGCGTCACGGTGGCGGATCAAGGCACCTTCGCCAATGGCCAAGGCGGCCTTTGCACTGCCACCGGCTGCGGCAGCGGCGGTTATCCTCTGAACACCGGAACGGAGGCGGCAGGACCCACCGGAGGCGGCATGCCACCGATCGTGCTTGGAACCTTCTCCGACGGTTTAGGCAACCAGAACGCCGGGCGGCCGGACAACGAAGGCCCCAGCCCCTTCCAGGACTATCAGGACAACGTCTCCTGGCTGCACGGCAAGCACACCATCAAGTTCGGCGGCGAATTCATCTACGCGACGGCTGAGCAAAACGTCGACAACAAGAGAGGCAATGTCATCCAGTTCAATGGCAGCAGCCTCAGCAACGTCACCGATTGCGGCGGCTCCTCCTGTCCCCTGGAAGACTTTTTCGCAGGCGCTCCGAGCTTCGGCAATACCAATGTGGGTAACTCCTTCCGCCAGATGCACTGGAACATGTTCGCCGTTTACTTCGAGGACAACTGGCAGGTACAGAAGAACCTGATGCTGAACCTGGGCATCCGGTATGAGTATGCCCAACCTATCAAAGAGGTAAATAACCTTTACGCAAACTTCGATCCGACTTCTCCCACGGGCTTGATCCAGCAGGGGCAGCCGGGGGAACCCGCTCTCTGGTCCGCCGATCCCAAAGACTTTTCGCCCCGCCTCGGCTTTGCCTGGAACACCAATGGCAAGGGGACCATGGTGGTGCGCGGCGGCTTCAGCATCATGTACAACCAATTCATCGGCCGTTACTTCATGGATAACGCGCCACCGAATGGCTCGGCCGGCAATGTCGGCCAGAATCCCACCGCCGCCTGCACCGCCTTCTTCGTATCCCCGCAGACCTGCGCTTCGGCCGGAGGAACCACTCTGGGCGGTAACATCAACTTTGGCGCGCCTACCTTCGTTTCTCCCCAGCTTAACTGGAACGGAACGGTCTTCCCGCAGGGCGGGCTGGCCTGCACCTCAGCTTCGCAGTGCAGCCTCTTCGCGGTCGATCCGCAGCTGAGCACTCCATACATGGTCAACTACAATCTGGGCATCCAGCGTCAACTTGATCCCAACCTGTCCGTTGACATCGAGTATGTGGGCAACCTGGGCCGAGATCTGCTCTCGCCCTCCGATATCAACCAGTGCGCTCCCAACACTACCGGGGCCTGCGCCCGTCCTTACGGTACCAAGTTCCCCTATTATGAGATCATCAACCGCCTGGATAACTTCGGTATCTCCAACTACAACAGCCTTCAGGTCACGTTGACCCAGCGGACCTCGCACGGTCTCAACTTCCTCATCGGCTACACCTACGGTCACGGCCTCGATACCGGTTCGCTGAACCTGAATGAGGTGCCTCCGCAGAACAGCCTCAATCGCTCCGCCGAGTACGGCAGCAGCGACTTTGATGTTCGCAACCGCCTCACCGCAGCGATTACCTACGATATCCCCGGCAAAGACGGCTTCGGTCAGATGCTGAAGGGCTGGGAGATCAACGACGTGATCACCTTGCAAAGCGCCATGCCCTGGCTGGTGCTGGACAAGGTGCATGGCTTCAGCACTGGTGGAAACCCGCTCTCCGATTTCTCTGATCGGTGGGACTTCTTCGGCAACCCCGGCGACTTCAAGTCCGGCCCGCGCTCCATCATGTTCTGCTCCGGCCCCGGAGCGGGCGGCTGCTCGCAAACCTCCGGTCGTACCGGCCAGGTATTCTGCGACGGCTCGTCCGGCCCGTGCAGCGCTGGAACCTCGACCACCCTCTGGGCGAAGTGCCTGGCAGCTGCTCCGGACATGAACACCCTCAATACAGGCGGCTGCTTCGTGGCCGGAAACTCGGTGATGGTGCCTCCCGCTCTCGGCACCTACGGCACCATGGGCCGCAACATCTTCCGCGATTCGGGCTTCAAAGACATGGATATGTCGGTCTTCAAGAACTTCAAAATCCATGAACGATACACAGCCCAACTCCGGCTTGAGACCTTCAACACCTTCAACCACCCCATCTACGCCAACCCCTACGGCTCAACCAACCTGAGCTTGTTGGGCAACGATCCGAGCAACACCGCAACCTTCGGCTGTGGATGCAACACTCCCGATGTGGCCGCCGGTAACCCGGTCATCGGTTCCGGCAGCCCACGCGTGATGCAGCTCGGATTCAAATTCACTTACTAGATTTACGTGGCTGTGCGAGGGAGGCTCTTCCCTCGCACGCGCTGCTGCCAGAGCCCCCGGCATCCGTCGGGGGCATTTTTTGGGCAAACCGGCATTGCGGAGGACAGCGAAGTATCCGCGGTTTTTCAAGATCAGGCTGCGGAGCCGGGGACAGAGGAAAACTGTCTCCCTATGTATCGAAGCTCAACTTCCCGGGACGGGAAGGCTTGTTCTGGGCTCTTGGAACTACCGATTGAAGTGGCTCTGATTGCGTTTCTCTGGTCGAACTGTCGCTGCATCTGCGCAGCTCTGTGGCTCGCAGTCTCTTTTCGGAAGAGATCGCAACAGCACGAACGCGTTGCCTAGGCGGAACATTCCGGCAATGTGCAGATTTCTGGGCGCCGTGAAGATTCAGAGATTCTCCCGAGCGCTCGCCTCGCTCTGCTTGCTCCGGGCCCCGCGCCAGTAGAGCGCGAGGCCCAGCAGGATGGACACCAATGTCCCGCCCACGAGCTTCATCTCAAAGCCCAACTTGTCCGCGGAGTCGCCGGGCGGGATCAGCGAGACAACGATGCCGAGCAGCACGATCAGGAAGCCGAGGCCGCCGCAGATCCATACGCCCGCCCTGCCACCCGGCACCAGGACGGCATGGGGGTTCTGCCGGCGATCGGGCCGCGCGGCGAGCTTGATCACCGCCGCGAACATGTAGAGAAACGGGATGAAGTAGAGAATGATGGCGGCATCGATGAGGAACTGGTAAGCGCCGCGGGTGGTTTCGTTGATCTGGCTGAGCAGCAGGATGGCGCCGGAGATGCCGGCCTGCACCAGAATCGAGACCCACGGCGTCTTCCACTTGGGATGGATCTTGCCGAAGGCGGCGGGCAGGTACCGGTCGATACCCACCATGAAGGGTACGCGGGCGATTCCAGCCACCGTCGAGCCTACGCCGCCAGCATTGCCAGCCGTCACCAGCACCGCCGCAAGAATGCCGATGAAGCCGATGCGCAGCGCCATCGAGCCGACCGTGATGGCGTGGAAGACCCCACTCTGCGGATCAATGGCGCCAGCCGGCACCAGCGCCAGCACGGCAAAGGTTCCTACGATGTACATCAGAGCGATGAGCGCGCCCGCTCCGAAAACAGCGCGCGGGAGGGTGCGCTGCGGGTCGCGCACTTCCTCGCTCATGGCCGAAACCAGTTCGAGACCGGTGAAGGCAAAGGCGATCTGGGACCAGAAGTTCACGGTGCTCCAGTTCCATCTGGGCAGCATGTCGTGAAGCGTGAAGTGGGTCACCGAGCCGTGGCGGAAGACCACGACGGCGGCTACGCCGGCCAGAATCAGCAGCGGCACATACGTGCCGACGCCGCCCGCATTTTGCAGCCACTTGCCGATGTTGAGACCGATGATGTTGAGCAGGACGGCAACCAGCAGCAGTGCCATCGAGACCCAGATTTGGAAGGCCCGATCCTGGGAGAGCGCCGAACCGCGCCCGCCGAAGATATAGGCCGACATGGAGGCGCTGGCCAGCAGCAGGCCGGGAAAGTAGAAGACGGTGTAGATCCAGTAGGTCCAGCCGGCGATGAAGCCATGAAAGGGCCCGAAGGCATTGCGAGCCCAGGCATAGAGGCCTCCTTCCTCGGGAAAACGCGAGGAAAGCTCGTTAATAACGAAGGCACCCGGGACAAAAAACAGCAGCGCAGCCAGTACCCAGAGGCTGATGGAAGAGGTGCCGTTGTGGCCGGCAGCGGCGATCCAGCGTGGTCCGAGGACGGTGGCGATATTGAAGAGCAGCACGTCCCAGAAACCCATCGTCTTGCGCAGTTGCGCGGTCGTTTCGGTCTTCTGGCTGGAGGCGCTGCTCATCATCCTCTCCGGGCTGCTGCAAGAAGGTTGTGCTGCATGGGGCCATGATAAAGGAAGGCCACGGCTTTCGGCTCCGATGCTTCCCTGCTCTTCCAGGGCTCAAGCCCCTTCCTTGTCCTGATTTTCCCGTCTAATTTCGCAGGAAGATACCGTGCGACCGAAGACGATCCCTTACCTTGCCGCCCTGTCCGCCGTCGTTATTTGTCTCGTTACCGTATTCGTGCTGGTCCACTCGCCCACCGCGCGGGCGCAATCCGGCAGTTTCCAGGTTTCGCAGCACGGACATTCCGTGGGTACCGCCAGCTTTCAATTGACCCCGACCGCGCGCGGCTACACCTCCAGTTCCTTGGTGCGCGTGGCAATGCAGGGCCTGACCTACGCGCTTTCAAAAGACGAGCACCTTACCCGCGCCGACCATCTGGTCCAGGCACAGGTCAGCGCCACCGTAAATGGCACGGCGGTGGAGTTGATGGCAAATCCGCAAAAAGGGCAGGTCGTGCTCGATTTTTCTGCCAATGGGCGCAAGAGCACAACGCGGCTGACAGAGCATCCGAGTGCTGTTCTGCTGCCGGACTTTGATCCCGGCGCGCTGCAGACGCTGTTGGATGTGGCGGTGCGCCAGAACAACCGTGACCTCTGGGTGATCGTGCCCAAACATGCCGGCTCGATCGATCCGGTGCAACTGGCGACCTACGAAGACATGCAGGGCACCTTAAACGGGAAGCCGGTCACGGTGCATCACTTGGTGGCAACGATCGCCGGGGCAAAGACCGAGCTGTTTTCGGGCCCGCAAAATCAGCTATTGCAGGCGGAGCTGCCGGAGGACGGATTTGCGCTGGTGCGCACTGGATTTGTGCTCAAACCTCCGGCAAAGGCTCCGGCTCCGCCTCCTCAGCCGGCGCCGCAGACGCAACCATCTCCTGCGCAGTAGGTGCTGCACGAATTGCTACAGAAAACGAAGAGGTCGCGCTCCTATTGACTGAGCGCGACCTCTTCCCTGTTGGGCCTTGTGCTGGCTAGAAGATGAACTTCAGCGCCAGCTGGCCGATGCGTGGGTCGCCCGCCGATTGGATCGCTCCAAAGGTCGGAGACTTCGCCGTCAGGTTGGGATTGCCCAGGTTGGTGTGGTTGAGCACGTTGAAGTACTCCGCGTGGAACTGCAAGCGGGTGGTCTCCGAGGAACCGAGGGCGAAATTCTTGAGCAGGCCCGCATCCCAGGAGACGAATCCAGGGCCATTGAAGGCGCCCTTGCCCACATTTCCGGCGCTGCCCAGCGGAAAGCTGGTCGCCGTGTAGACGGTGACGAAGGCAGCCGGATTCAGGTAGTTGATGCAGGGGACGGCTCCCTTGCAGGCATTTCCCCCATAGACGTCCGGCGAGATCTGCATGGCGCGGTCACGGCCGATGCCGGTCATCGAGCGATCCTGGCCGGCCAGCGGCGTGAGCGCATAACCGGATTGATAGCTGATGATGCCGGTCGTCTGCCAACCGCCTGCAATCAGCCGCGCAGCATGGTTGCGACCCTGGAACTGGGGCAGATCCCAGACGTACGAGGTGGTGACGATGTGGCGGTGGTCGAAATCCGAGCGGCCATAGTCGAACTGGTGGCGGTTTGGATTGGTCCACGGCAGCGCGGAATCGCTTTGCGAAGCAATACCGGCGTTGCCCTGGCCGACCGGGATGTCATCGAGAGTTTTGGAGTAGGTGTAGTTGGCCAGCAGCGTGAGGGAATTCATGCGCCGTTGCGCACTGATCTGCAAGCCGTTGTAGTTGGAGATCAGATCGTCGGTGCCCTGCCCGATGGAGCCGAAGCCCTGGAAGATGCGGCGCTGATCGGTATTGAGCGTGGAACCCGGAATGTAGACAGCCGGATTCAGCTCAATGGTTTCTGTCTGGTGGCGGGAGAGTGAGCCAACATAGGAACCGCTGAGAAGAATCTGCTTCGGGAACTGGTGCTGCACCGTCAGGTTGTAGTTATAGGTGACGGGGGGAAGCATCCGCGAGTTGTGCGAGGGGTCGTAGGTGACCGCCAGCACCGGAGAGGGAAAGGTCGAGTTTTTCGACGGCACCGCGGGCGCCGGGAAAGGATTTGTCATGCCCTGGTAGGGATTCGAGAAGGTTCCCTGCGGAGTGACGACATCGACCTGGGTGCTGAAGGGCGAGACATCGACAAAGCGGTTGTTTTCGATACCGACCTGCTGCGCATCGTAAAAGACGCCGAAGCCGCCGCGGATGCTGGTCGTGCCCTTGCCGGTAGGATCGAAGGCAAAACCAACGCGAGGCGAGAAATCGAACTTGGTGCTGGTGACGCCGTGCTGGGGCATTCCCTGATCGCCGGGGAAGAGCAAGCCCGCCGGGGCGTTGGGGAACTGGGTGGACTTGATCCCGGCATAGTAGTTGGAAGCGCGGAACTGCTCGACACGTCCATTGACCTCGTACCAGGGAATGAAGGGCGACCAGCGCACGCCTGCGTTCAAGGTCAGCCGGGGCGAGATGTGGTAATCATCCTGAATATAGAGGGCGGCAATCCAATCGCGATCATCCTTGAACTCGCCATTGCCTTGCTTGAATTCGCGGAGGCTGCCCAGCAGAAACGAGGACATCGCGTTGCCGGTGTTGTCGGCGGTGAAGTAGAACTCGCCACCGGCGAGATAGGCATCGCGAAGGATCGTCTGGCCGCGGGCGATGACTCCGCCGAAGGCCACTGTGTGCTTGCCGTGCGTCCAGCTCACGTCGTCAGCGAGCATGTAGTTGGTGCGGTTCATGATCGACGGCGGGAAGGAACTGGTGGCAGAGAAATAGCCGGTCACCTGGATGCCATCGAGCGCTTTTGCGAAGTTGGCCGGCTGCGTGACGGCCACCCCCAGATCGGCCACGCTGATGGATGCCGCGGGCGGACCAGCATTGGTGCTGACGCGCGAGAACGACAGGCGGATGTCGTTGAGCAGGTTCGGAGTGAAGGTGTGCGTCTCACCGATGATGCCGTTGTGCGAATAGATCTGCGAATAGCTCACCAGCGCCAGGTAGTTGGACGGATCAAGCGAGGGGTTGTCGTTGTACTTGTCGAGATAGTAGCGCGCGAACAGATGATCGTTCTGGGAAAGGTTTTCATCCCCGCGAATCAGGTATTCGTTGAACGACTGGGACAGCGGCAACGCGTAGGTGATTTCCCCGTTGGGAAGATTTGAATGCGGCAGGTACTGGGTGGCAAATTTCACCGCGGCGGGATCGAAGGTGGTGGGATCGATCTGATTTCCCGCGTAGGGAGCCTTGGTGGTGGGATTGTAGATCTGGGTATTGATGGAGGAGAAGTCGCCATTCAACTCCGCGGCCGTAGGCACAAAACCGGTCTTCCCGTTCTGCACGTCGCGAATCTGGGTCTGCTGATAGCCACCGAAGAAAAACAGCTTGTCGTGGAGGATGGGACCGCCCAGCACTCCGCCAAACTGGTTGCGCTTCAACGCATCGACGGTCTTGCTGTTGGTGGTGGGGTTGTAGGAGAAGTAGTTCGCGGCGTTGAACACGGCATTGCGCACAAACTCAAACAGGTCGCCGTGGAACTGATTGGTGCCGCCCTTGGTGATGGCGTTGACCACAGCGCCGGAGTTTCCTCCGTAGCGAGCGGAGTAGTCGCTGGTCTGAACGCTGAACTCCTGCAAAGCATCCGGGAACGGGAAGGGTTGGTTCACGTTGGTGTAGATGTCGTTGTTCGAGGAGCCGTCCAGATTGAAGGCGGTCTCGTTGCCGCGGGAGCCGTTGGTCGAGATGGTGATAGCCGCCGGAAGCGTCTTGTACTGACCCTGGTCTGCGCCATCGGCCGGCGCCTGTGTGGTGCCCGGCACCAGCAGTGCCAGCTGCACGGCATTGCGCCCGTCCAGGGGCAGGTCTACGATCCGCTTCTGCTCGACGACCTGGGAGAGAGTCGAACTGCTTGTGTCCACCTGGACCGGAGGCACTGAACTCACCGAAACCGTCTGGGAGGATCCGGCCAGCTTCATCTGGAGATTCACCGTCAGGTGCTGGTCGGCGAGGAGCGTGATGTTGGTCCGCTTCAAGGTGTCAAAACCGGGAGCAGCCACGGAGATCATGTAGACCGAGGGCGGCAGAGAGGGCGCGACAAAGTACCCCTGGGAGTTGGCCTTGACTTGGCGCGCCGCGCCAGTGTTCTGGTCGACGACATTGACGGTTACGGAAGGGATCACCGCTCCGGATGGATCGGCGACAGTGCCGACGATGGTTCCGGATCCGGCCTGTGCATACGCGAGAGTAGCGCTCAGGCCGATCATCACACAGAGCGCGATCAGACTTTGACAAAGCTTGGTTTTCAAGTTGCAGCCTCCTACAGAAAACGTTTACGGGGAAATGCGGGCCCACCTGCCCTTCAGGGCAGTGGAATTGTTTTCGCAAAATTAAAGAGGAGAAGGCAGAGCTGTCAAGTTAAAAATGGAAGTTAGTGGCGGAAGCGAAACTTATACACAACGACTCTTTCCGCAAAGCGGGTGAGACTTCCCCCGCCCAAAGTACAAATCTGGACCTGTGAGGCGGACCGGCGGTGCCGAATTTTCAGCTCAAGGCGGCTTCCGCCTGCGCCACGCGATGGGCGGCTTCGAGGAGAGCCTGGCGGATCTCCTGCTCGCGCTCCGGGGTCATGCGCAGCACCGGCGTGGAGACGCTGAGCGCGGCCAGGACGGGCTTGCCTGCAGGCCGGATGGCAGCGCTGAAGCAGATGCCGCCGAGCACCGATTCCTCGCGATCGCAGCCGATGCCGGTGCGGCGAATCTCCTCAAACTCCTGCATCATCCGGGTGTGCTCGGTGATCGTGTGCTCGGTACGACGGGAGAGACCGTAGACCTCGATGATCCGGTCGGCGAGCTCAAATTCCTGGAAGGCGGTGATGGCCTTGCCCATGGCGCTGCAATGGGGCGGGAGAACCCGGCCCACGCGGTTTGTGGCGCGAATCTCGTGAAAGCTCTCGATCGATTCGAGGACGTGGATACGGTCTTCGAAGAGGTACGCCATGCTGGCGGTCTCGTTGAACCGATGTCGAAGCTGCTCGAGTTCGGGGTGCACCAGGTCGCGCATGGCGTTTCCCTGCTCGACCAGCCAGCCAAAACGGAGCTTGGGCGCAAGCTGATACGTGCCGTCAACCGCCTGCTGCAGATAACCGTGCTTTTCGAGCGTAAGGAGCACGCGAAAGAGCGTGGACTCCGGCAGGCCAGTGCCGATGCTGACTTCTTTCAACCCCAGGGGAGAGTTGCCGTCGAAGCAGTCGAGAACTTCGAGCGCCCGGCCGATGGAACGCAAATAATATTGCTGGTTGGAAGCGGCTCCGGTTGCAGTTTGCAGGGCCCATTTAGGAATCCGTCGCCGGATCGTTTTTTGCCGGCTCTTTACCTCGGAATTAGTGCTCATCGCTCAGTGCCGCCTTCGCTTAAGTATGAATCCGCATTAGAACAGGTCAAGCTGGAAAGGCACAATAACTTTCATTTCTGTTTTTATTTTCATTTCTCCGCTTCCCTGCCCCAACCGCAGCTCAGAGAGTGCCCAGGACCACGTCAAATGCAACCGCGATGGTTGCTGACTTTCAGGAAGCCTGTCACCGGCTCCTTCTCAGGCAAACGGCCAGACCTGCTGTGCCGTCCTGCCCAGAATCCAGGCTTTGTCTTCCCCGTTGAGAAACTTCATCTCGTCTCGAACAACGCTCAGCGTCTTGTCGTAAGTCGTCCACTTCAGATCCACCGGCCAGTCAGACGCCCACATCAGCCGCTGAGGAGCATAGGCGGCATGAAGACGCTTCACGTACTCCTGGGCGTCGAGCCA